>NZ_CP072203.1:4223715-4525409 GCF_017654315.1 Gordonia polyisoprenivorans | reverse complement strand
GGCGCCCGCCCGTACCTGATCGGCGGCGGGGGTGGCGAGCACCTCACGCAACAGCATCACGCGCACCGGTGCGAGGCCGGCCACCGACACCGCGATCACGGTCAACGAAATCCACAGCAGCGCACCGCTGGCCAGCAGCAGCAACTGCAGGGTCCAGGACGGGGCGGTCAGCGATTCCGACGCCAGCTGGCGTGCCCACAGGCGCCAGTAGATCATCAGATTCACCGTGAGCCCGACGACGTAGGAGATGCCGAACGACACCAGATACGGACGCCACGTGCCGTCGCGAAGCCGCGCCGAGAGCGATTCGTGTCGCAGAGGCGCCACCACGGAGAGCACGTTGCCCACGCCGAGCCAGACGAGCACCATGACGACGAACTGGTCGATCATCGCCGCGAGGTCGAGATCGGTGGTGACGGCGAGGTAGGCGAGGATGGGTACGGCCGCGATCGCGACCCCGATCACGATCATCAGGTTCTTGGCGACCAGGATTCGCCACAGACGTTCACCGGCCCGGATGTCGGTCCACACCCGCGCGGCGTCGAAGCACAGGGCGTTGGTGCACACCACACTCCCGACGACGCCACCGAAGACATACAGGGTCAACGACCCGGCCTTCTCGTAGGTCGCCCATCCCACCGATCGATAGACGACCACCAGCGACAGGCTGATCGCGAGGGTGATGACCACGCGGATCAGCACCGCGTGCGGTCGGGTCCGCAACGCGCGCGCCACCTCGTCGGTGGTGCGCCGCAGCAGGACTCGGGCCGCGTTGACGACGAGTCGGACCGTCTCGCGACGACCCCCTGCGCGGGCGGGTGAGGCGGCGAGCGCGGCGTCGGCGACGGTGAGATCCCGACGTGCGCGGCGTATCGCGTCATCGGCCATCTGCAGCCGCAGCGCGTCCCCGGATTCCGAGGCGGCGCCCAGCTGCTCGGCCAGGCGCGCCGCGTCGGTGGCCAGTGCGGCAATCTCGGAGGACAGTGAGTCCCCGGTGTCGCTGGTGTTCATGCCGACCATCTGATCACCCGGACCCACTGTCGTGCACGGCAGGCCGCCGGATCGGACGTGCGGACATCAGGGGAAGGGCAGGCCTCCCGTGCCGCCCCCATTGCCGCCGTTGCCGTTGCCGGTGCTGGGCACCGTGGTCTGTGTGTTGTCCACGGCGCTGCCGAGCTTGACCGTGACCGTGTGCTCCTGGCCGCCGCTGGACACGGTGATGGGCACCGACGAGCCGGGTTCGTGGGTGAGGATCTGGGCCATCAGGTCGGCGTAGCTCGTCACGCGCTGATCGCCCACCTTGGTGATCACGTCACCGGACTTGATGCCGGCGGCCGCGGCCGCACCGTCCCCGCTCACCGCGGTCACCTGGGCGCCCTCGACGTCGGCGGCATTGGTTTCGGCCAGCGAACCGGTCACCCCCAGCACGGGCTTGGTCGCGTGGCCGTCGTCGAGCAACTCGTTGGCGACGCGCCGAGCCGTGTTGATGGGGATGGCGAAGCCGAGACCGAAGGCCTGGACGCCACCCTGGGATGCCTGGCCGGTGTCGACCGCCGAGTTCACCCCGATCACCTGACCGGACAGATTGACCAGCGGCCCACCGGAGTTGCCAGGATTGATCGGGGTGTCGGTCTGGAGTCCGTTGTAGACCGCGACCTGCGAACCCTGCTCGTCGCCCGCGGTCACGGTGCGCGAGAGATTGCTGATGATGCCGGAGGTCACCGTGTTGGACAGGTTCTCCGGGCTGCCGACCGCGACCACCTGCTGCCCGACCTGCAGGCCGTCGGAATTGCCGAGTGTTGCCGGGGTCAGCCCGGACGCGTTCTGCAACTTGATCACCGCCAGGTCGTAGGACGGTGAGGTACCCACGACCGAGGCCTGGTAGGTCTTCTGGTCGGCGGTGGTGACCTGGATCGCCGAGGTGCCGCCGGCTCCGGCGATCACGTGGTTGTTGGTCAGGATGTAGCCGTCGGGGGAGAGCACGATGCCACTGCCGACCGCGGTGCCCTGGCTGCCGGCGACCTCGATGTCGGCGGTGAACTTCGACGTCGCCTGCGCAGCGTAGGTGATGGAGCCCGGCTGGGCGGGGGCAGCCGTCGTCGCGGCCGGTGTGGCGAGCTGCGGTGCCGCCGACGTGCTGTGGTCGACGAGCGCGCTGCCGCCGAGAGCGACTGCGCCACCGAGCAATCCCGCGATGACCGCCGTCGCGATGATCGGTTTCATCGACGACCGGCGTGCGGTGGCTCCGGCGGGCATCGGGCCGGTGGGTATCGGTGCGGTGGTGGAGGGGCCCGTGGGGTAGTGGCCACCGGGGTGCCCGGACGGGTCGTATCCTCCGGTCGCATACGGGCCGGTCGGAGGTGGGGTGTAGCCGGGCGTCGGGCCCCACCCTCCGGCGGGTTGGCCGTACGGGTGGGTTGCGCCGGCGGGCACATGCGGTGGCGGGCTCACCGGCGAGGTGGGCGTCTCTGGGGTGCTCTCGCCCGGAACGTGGTTGTCGGGATGGCGATCTGTGGTCACCAGACCACGTTGCCCAAGATCACTGAGAGCAATCCGAGAGGATTGTGTGGAATTGGCTGTCAATTCGCTGTTGAGGCGCCCACCGTCGTCGGTGGCTACTTCACCTCACCGCGCAGGATGCGAAGCACCCCGAAGAACAGCGGGATACCGATCCACACGATTCCGGAGACGACGAGCTTGGCCCATTCGCCGCCGCTCGCCCACTGCTCGGACTGGAAGGGCGCGTTGGTCATTCCGGGGTCGACCCAGGCTCCGAGATGGTCATGGAACCACGGCACCAGCTGACTGACGAGGGTCAGCGTGGTCGGCAGCACGAAGTAGGCGACGATCGCGCCGGGCGTATTCAGGATCAGCGCGGCGAAGCCGAATCCGAGGAGCAGCCCGAACAGTTGCAGCACAAAGGAGTTCACCAGTCCCGCGGCGGTGAACGACCATGCTCCGGCCGGATCGGCGAAAGCGAGACCGGCGATCACGTTGCCCACGGCCCCGAGCACGAGGGCGAGGCCGACGGCGATCACCGAGGCGATCAGCGCCGTCAGCAGTTTCGCGACGATGATCCGTTCACGACGCGGTTCCATCGTGAACGTCGTCAATGCCGAGCGCTGACTCCATTCACCGGTGACCAACAGGATCGCCATCACCGGCAGGATGATGCCCAGCGGAATGTTCATCATGCCGAAGAACTGGCCGAAGGTGAGGTTGGTGAGACTGTTGCGGTTGGCGATCAGCATCGCCACCACGACAACCACCGACAGCAGGCCGATGGAGGCGGCCAGCCAGAATCCGGCGCGGGTGTCGACGAGTTTGCGGAGTTCGACCCGGACCAGGCGGGTCATCGGAATGCCTGCGGTGCGCGTCGGCGCGGCCGGGGCAGCGGCGAGGGTGGTCATCAGAATGCTCCTGCGGTCATCGGTTGTTCGCGTTGGGTGGAGGCGGTCAGTTCGAGGAACATCTCCTCGAGCTTGGCGCCGTCGCCGGCGCGCAATTCGGTGAGCACGATGGCGTTCGCCGCGGCGATCCGTCCCACCTGCTCGGGGTCGGCGTCGGTGGTCAGTCCGCCACCGGACTGCGGCTGCGCACCGATGCCGGAGGCGTCGAGCGCGTCGGCGAGGGCCCGGTCGTCGAGCGAGCGCACCGTGGTCCCGGTGCCGGCGAGCAATTCGGCCTTGGTGCCCTGGGCGACGATGCGTCCGTTGCCGATGACGACGAGGTCGTCGGCGACGATCTCGATCTCGTGCAGCAGATGCGAGGACAGCAGCACGGTGCCGCCACGATCTGCGTAGCCGCGCAGCAGGCTGCGCATCCAGTGGATGCCGGCCGGGTCGAGGCCGTTGGCGGGTTCGTCGAGGATCAGCACCCGCGGATCGCCCATGAGCGCGTTGGCGATTCCGAGTCGCTGCCGCATGCCGAGGGAGTAGTTGCGGACCCGGCGGCCGGCCTCCTGTGGTGTCAGGCTGACCAGTTCGAGCATCTCGTCGACCCGGGTGCGGGGCACCCCGATGGTCATCGCGGTCAGGCGCAGGATCTCCTCACCGGTACGCCCGGCGTGCTGTGCGGACGCGTCGAGGAGTACGCCGACCTCGGCCGCGGGATTGGGGATGTTGCGATAGGCCTGCCCGTCGATCGTCACCGAGCCCGACGTCGCCGGGGTCAGTCCGGTCATCACCCGCATGGTGGTGGACTTGCCCGCCCCGTTCGGGCCGAGGAAGCCGGTCACCTGCCCCGGGCGGCACGCGAACGACACGTTGTCGACGGCGACGTACTCGCCGTAGCGCTTGCTGAGGTTCTCCACTGTGATCATGGAGACCATCGTCGCCGCACCAGGTGGGTGCGCACATCGGGCGCGAGGATGGACCCGATCTACGACGAAAGTCTGACACCGCCTGGCCGTCGGGTGCAGGCGGCTCGGGGATCACCCCCACTACGGTGAGGGGGTGCGTCCCGAGGAGTATCAGCCGCCGCTGAATTGGTGGAGCCATACGTGGCGTCTGCTGCTGATGCTGGCGATCTCCGCGGTGGCGATGATCGGACGCACCGATCACGTGGGCGCTCACGTGATCTGGTGGCTGATCCTCGATCTGGCCCTCGGTGTGGTGTGCTTCGTCGCGACCTGGTGGCGCCGAACCCATCCGGTCCTGGTCTGTACCTTGACCAACCTGGCCGCCACGGTGTCGGTCAGTTCCTCGGGAGCCGGGGCGTTGGCGATGGTCTCGTTGTCCACCCGGCGGCGCTGGCGTGAGATAGCGCCGCAGATCGTGCTGGGAATCGTGTGCAGTGCGGTCGCCGATGAGTTCGTCTATCGACCCGATCCGGGTGAATCACCGTTGGTGCGATACTCGTTCATCGTCGCGATCACCGCGGTACTGGTCGCGTGGGGCATGTACATCGGGTCGCGGCGCGAACTGCTCGCGAGTTGGCGCTCGCGGGCCATGCTGGCCGAGCAGGAGCAGCAGGCGAAGATCGCCCAGGCCCGCTCGGTCGAACGGGCGCGGATCGCACGGGAGATGCATGACGTTCTGGCGCATCGAATCTCGACGGTGAGCATGTATGCCGGGGCGTTGGCCTACCGCGCCGACCTGACGCCGGAGCAGGTACAAGACACCGCGTCGACGATCGAGGAGAACTCGCGACTGGCCCTCACCGAATTGCGTGAGGTACTCGGGGTGCTGCGCGAGGGACCCGGCGATGCCGACCCGGAACAGCCGCAGGCCGGCCGCGACGACGTGGACAACCTCGTCGAGCAGAGCCGGGCGGCGGGCATGCGGGTGAGCTATGTGCGCACCGACGACCTGCAGACGGTCGCGGCCACCACCGCACGGACCCTGTATCGCTGTCTGCAGGAGGGTTTGACCAACGCGCGCAAGCATGCACCGGCGTCGGCGGTGACCGTGCGCATCGAACCCGGACGCTCGGGTGGGATCGATCTGCTGGTGGCCAATCCGCTGCCGATCGGCGACCGGTCACCGGCGCTGCCGCCGTCGGGTCTGGGGCTGATCGGGTTGGGCGAGCGTGTGGAGTTGAGCGGTGGCCGGTACTCGACGACCCGCACCGACGACGGGATGTTCATCCTGCACGTCTGGCTGCCGCCGGCCGTGACGACCAGAGACGACCCGAACAGAGACGACCCGAGAACACGATGATCAGGGCGACGGAGATTCGAGGAGGTGGCCGGTGATCGCACGGGTGATGATCGTCGACGACGACCCGTTGGTGCGGTCGGGACTGAAGTTGCTGCTCGGCGGCGAACCGGGCTTGTCGATAGCCGCGGAGGCGGCCAACGGCAGTGCGGCGCTCGACGCGCACCGCAGCGACCCGGTCGATCTGGTGTTGATGGATCTGCGGATGCCGGTGATGGACGGGATCGCGGCCACCACGGCCCTGAAGGCTGCCGAGCCGGCGCCCGCGGTCATCGTGCTGACGACCTTCGACGCCGACGACTATGTGGTACGGGCATTGGCGGTCGGTGCGGACGGGTTCCTGTTGAAGGACACACCACCGCAGCAGATCGTGGCGGCCATCGGCAACGTCCTCGACGGGCAGCCCGCACTGAGTCCCTCGGTGACCGCGGCGCTCATCAAACAGGTCGTCGACTCCGGGCAGCGGTCGGGGTCGGTCGAGGCGCGCGAGGGCATCGCGCGCCTGACCGAGCGGGAACGCGAAGTGGCGATCGCGTTGGCCAGTGGAGCGTCGAATGCCGAGATCGGCGCCGAGCTCTACATGAGTGTGGCCACCGTCAAGGCGCACATCTCACACATCTTCGCCAAACTCGGGGCGGCCAATCGTGTACAGGTGGCGATCGCCGTCCACGACGCCGGACTGGTCTGAACCTCTTCTCACACAGCCTGTTCGACCACGTGCGGCGACTCGGCGGCGCCGGCGGCGAGGAACGCACACACCGCGATCGCCGCGCAGACCAGCATGACGATTGCGAGAGGGCTGGCGGTCTCGGGCCCGGCGACGCTCACCAAGGGTGACACCAGCGCACCGAGCCCGAACTGCAGGGCGCCCAGTACCGCCGATGCGGCGCCGGCGTTGGTGACGACCGACGACATGGCCAGGGCGGTGGCGTTGCCGAAGACCAGGCCCAGGCTCGAGACCATCACGAACAACGGCACCGCCAGCCAGGCCGGCGGTGCGCCGGTCACCACCAGCAGCGCGAAACCGATGGTGGCCGTGGACATCACGGTGATCCCGACGGCGACGAGCCCGCGGACAGCGCGGGTGGCGACCAACCGTGCGGCCAGCGCGCTGACGGCCATCAGGCCCGCCGCGTTGACCCCGAACGCCAGCCCGTACACGCCGCTGGAGAGTCCCATCATGTCCTGATAGACGAACGGCGACGCCGAGATGTAGGCCATCATCACCGCGAAGGAGAACGCGAAAGTGCCGCTGTAGCCGAGGAATCCGAGCCGACGCAACTCGCGGGTCGATCTCGGGTGATCGGCGCGGCGGCGTGCGAGCCGGCGATCTCGGGGCAGGGTCTCGGTGATGACGCAGGCGATCGAGACGAGCATGACGACCGAGATCGCGAGGACCACCCCGAGGATTCCGCGCCACCCGATCGGATCGACTAGGAACCCGCCGAGCAGCGGCGCGAGCACCGGCGCCACCCCGCCGACGATCATCATCAGCGAGAACGCCCGGGCGGCTGCGCGTCCGGTCGCGAGGTCGGAGATGATCGCGCGGCCGATCACCATGCCCGCAGCTCCACCGAATCCCTGCAGGAACCGGGCGGCGACGAGCACACCGACAGTGGGGGCGAGCGCGGCGAGCACGCCGGAGGCCACACACAGCAGTGCCCCGGCCAGCAGCGGACCCCGACGGCCGAACCGATCCGAAAGCGGACCGAAGGCGAGTTGGCCGGCGGTGATGCCGATCAGAAAGGCGGTGAGCGTCAACTGGATTGCGGTCGCCCCGGTGCCCAGGTCGTCGGTCATCTCCGGGAAGGCCGGCAGATACAGGTCGGTGGCGAACGGAGCCACCGCCGACAGCAGGGCCAGCACCAGCAGAACCGGTCGAGTGACGCCGGAGCGGGTGACATCGCCGTGTTCGGCTGCGATCCCGGGTGTTGTCGACGGCATATGGTTATGAGAACATATCTTTATGGCGCGTGTCGAACGCACACCGAGGTCACGGGCAGCACTCCTCATCGAGATCGCCGACGTGGTGCTGCGCGTGGCACGCGAGGTCGAGCCCCACGGACCGCACGGTCCGTCCGGCGTGGTGCCACTCAACGGCAGCGAGGCCGCGGTGATGCGGTGGGTGCACCGCCACCCCGGCGGCACCCCGGCTCAGGGTGCCACCGCAACGAGGCTGCAGCGCAGCAACTTCAGCGTCGTCATGCGCTCCCTCGAGGACAAGACGATGATCGTTCGGGAACCCGATCCCGGCGATGGCCGCTCGGTGCGGCTGTATCCGACCGAGCTTGCCCTCGCCAGCATCGCCCGGCTCCACGAGTTCTGGGTTCACACGATGTCCGCGGCGCTGCAGGCGCAGACGGCGGCCGGGGCCGAGCCGGTCGACCTCGATCGGCTGCGCACCACCCTTGACGTGCTCCGCGAACTCGACGAGGGATTGCCCCGGACTCGGTGATCGGACCGATCGCTGTCCTCGGATCATCGCTGTCATCGGATCGATCGCGGTGGCGAAGTCGCGACCCGCTCGCCACACTGGAGACCACAGCGCCTGATGCCGACGACAGGCCACGACGGAAGGCCCAACGATGGCTGGTCACAACGAGAACTTCGGATTCGATCCCGAGGACTTCGATCGCTTCGCCCGGGAGGCCGCCGACGGCTTGCGTCAGGTCTTCGGGCGCTTCGTCTCCGAACCGGCGGCGTCGAGTGTGTTCTCGACCTTCGTCGACGCCACGTCGGGCCGCCGCACCAAGCCGGAACCGCCCACCGCGGGCGAGGTCGGGGCAGGCGTCTGGGCGGTGTTCGACGTCGACGAACGCGGCGATGCCCGGGTGGAGCAGGTCTTCGCCACCGAGATCGACGCCCTGCGCGCCAACCAGCACAACACCGACCCCCGACGCCGGGTGCGGTTCCTGCCCTACGGCATCGCGGTCAGCGCGCTCGGCGGTTCGGCGATCGCCGCCGACAACAGCGGCAGCGAGGACGAGGATCGCGGCGGTGCGGCAGGGGAGTCCACCGAGAGCTGACTGCGTGCGGACGGCTCACGTGGCCGAGCGCAGCGCCTCGCGTCGTTGCTGCGCCTCGGTGAACCGTCGGCGCTGCACGTCGTTCTCCGGGACCAGCTGCGGTACCGCGCACGGACGACCGTCGTCGTCCATCGCGACCATCGTGAAATAGCAGCTGTTGGTGTGCCGGCGCTCGCCGGTCTGGATCGACTCGGTCTCGACCCGGATACCGACCTCCATCGACGTCCGACCGGTGCAATTGATGGACGCCGACAGGATCAGTAGTTCACCGACCCGGATCGGCTCCCGGAAGATGACGCGGTCCACCGACAGGGTGACCGCATAGTGGCGCGAGTAGCGGCTCGCGCACGCGTAGGCGACCTGATCGAGCAGTTTGAGCAGGGCGCCGCCGTGCACGTTGCCGGCGAAGTTCGCGAGGTCGGGCGTCATCAGCAGCGACATGTACAGCGTCGACCGGTCGGTTCCCGGATGGATGTGCGCGTCGGGCGGCGACGGCACCTGCGCGGGCGGGGTCATCGGTGCGCTCCTCGCGATCGGGGCCGGCGCTCACGGACGACATGGCGGGCCGGTGGTCGCGTCATGATAGGCACGTCGAGGGCGATGCGGCAGGATAACGCGGGTGAGCGTGCTTGCCGAGGCGGCCTCGGATCCCGACCGCACCACCGCGGTGACCCTGTTCTGGATCGCGGTGGCGGCGGTGGCCGCGCCGCTGGTCGCCCGCCTCACCCGCCGCTACGTCCCCGAGGTCGTGGTGCTGTTGATTCTCGGCATGGTGTTCGGGCCGCACGTCCTCGCCGTGGGTGATCCGGACTCGGTGGCCGCGGTCAGCCAGCTCGGCCTCGGCATGCTCTTCCTGCTCGCCGGATTCGAACTCGATCCGACGATCTTGCGCGGCAAGCCCGGCGCGGTCGCGGGCGGGATCTGGTCGCTGAGTCTGCTCATCTCGACGATCGCGGTGGCGCTGTTGGTGGCGCCGGGCGATTTCACCGCACACGTGGCGATCGCGATCGCGATGACCTCGACGGCATTGGGGACGTTGCTGCCGATCATCAAGGCCGACGGGCTGCTCGAGCAACCGTTGGGGCGCGCGGTGATGGCACACGGGGCGGTCGGTGAACTCGGTCCGATCCTGGCGATGTCGTTGCTGTTGACCAGTCGCAACATCGGCGGCGCGGCGATCGTGCTCGCCCTGTTCGGCATTGCGGCCCTGATCCTGTTCGCGCTGCCGCGGCGAGCCGGCCGGATTCCCGCCCTGCGCGCCGCGCTCGTCGAGATGGAGGGCGGCACCTTCCAGTTGCCCGTCCGTGTCGTCGTGGTGCTGCTCGCGGCGTTCATGGCGGTGGCCGCGGTCTTCGATCTCGACGTGGTGCTCGGTGCCTTCGCCGCCGGCATCGCCCTTCGGCGCCTGCTGCCCGAGGACACCCGGGTGGTCGAGAGTCTCGAGGTCATCGGTTTCGGCCTGCTCATCCCGGTCTTCTTCGTGACCTCGGGCATGAACATCGATCCGTCGGCGGTGGCGTCGGCGCCGATGCTGTGGGTGATCCTGGTCGTCGGCATCGGGGTGGCCCGCGGCGTCCCGGTGTGGGTGGGCGAGCGGCTGGTGACCCACGACGCGAGCCTGCGCGCCGGACGCGAACGCATCTCGCTGGCGCTGTACGCGGCCACCGGCCTGCCGATCATCGTTGCCGTCACCCAGGTCGCGACGAGCAGTGATCTGATGTCACCGACGCTGGCCTCCACGCTCGTCGCTGCGGGCGCCACGACGGTGCTGGTGTTCCCGCTGGCAGCTCGATTGATCGCTCGTGAGGACGCAGCGGCGCCATCCGCGGCGTCGTGATGCCGAAGGACACGCGTGGGCGTCCGTCAGGCGAGCAAGCCCGCCAGACGAGCAAGGGGACGACCCACGCAGTGGATCGTCCCCTCGGCCGGACCCGGGACACACCGGATCCGTGCTGCGTTTTCGTCGATCAGAGGTACTGACCGCAGACGGGCCAGGCGCCCGGTCCCTGGGTGGCCAGCACGTTCTCGGCGACGCGGATCTGCTCTTCGCGCGAGGCGTAGGCCGGGTTGCCGGTGCCGCCGTTGGCTTCCCAGGTGGACTGGGTGAACTGCAGGCCGCCGTAGTAGCCGTTACCGGTGCTGATCCCCCAGTTGCCGCCGCTCTCGCATTGCGCGACGGCGTCCCAGTTGTGGCCGGTGTCGGCCGATGCGGTCGCGGTTGCCACGCCGAACGGGGCCACCGCCAAAGCGCCGATCACTCCGGCGCGCACAGCAAGCTTCTTCATGGTGGTCGTCATCCATTCCTCCTCTCATCCGCCCGGTGGTGGGCAGGTGATTCTCGGACCGGAGGCGACCCTACGGGCTCGGTAACGGTCAGGTCACGCCCACGCTTGCGACCTGCGGGAAAATCATCACGGTGAGATAACGCTGTGAAGTCACCATGAAATGCCTGCGCATCGCGGCGTGTCGCCTTCCCCGGCCAGGGGTCGGGGAGACCCTGGAAATGTGACCAAGCGCACAGTGATTTTATGGTTCATGTCACGTGTTTTCGGTTGTGTCGCTGTCCGTTTCGCGGCATTGATGTCGAAAGTTGCTCGCGGAATGCGCAATTCGTCGTCTACGTCGGACCGGGCGGGCGAGCGCGTGCTCAGTCCCCTCACAGTCCGCGGGGTTAGCCTTGCGCGGTTTACGTGCCGACGCTGCCGGCCCCAGGGGACGACGCGGCGCACAACGGCGCCCTGACGATGAGTGGAGAACGGATGGCCAGCGAGTTCGATCGACGTCGGTCGCGTGCGTCCTCCGGACGTCACCGCGCCGCACGGCCCGATCGGCCGACTGCGGGCGAGGTGTATCGCCGGGCGGCGCAGCGCGGAGCCGACGAGGACACCTCCGTCTGGACGCCGGTCGGGGGCTTCCCCGCGGAACCGGACGTATCCGATCCCCCCGATCTCGCCGGCTCCGGACCCACCGGGCCGCGGCCGAGCCGCCGATCGGTCTCCGAGGATCCGACCCGGCCCATTCCGGCTCGTCGTGGTGGCTCACGGGTCCGCCCGTCCGGCCGCGATTCCGCGCGTCCCGCGCGTCCCGCGCCTCCCGCGCGCCGGCGGACCGCGATCGGACTGGCGCGCGCGGCGGTCGTGGTGTGCTCGGTCGTGGCGTTCGTCGTCTGCGGGGCGATGTGGATGGGGGCCAGCACTTTTCGTGGTGGGCTCGGGTACTCGAACGCGCTGCAGGGTGCGCCGCGGTCGACCGATGGCGCCCAGAACATCCTGCTGATCGGGCTCGACACCCGAAAAGACAAGAACGGCAACGACCTTCCCGACGATGTGATGCGACAGCTCCACGCCGGTGACGGCGACTCGGGTGGCTACAACACCAATACGCTGATCCTGATGCACATCCCGGCCGACCGGAAGAACATCGTCGCCTACTCCATCCCGCGCGACGACCTCGTCGAGACGCCCGATCTCGACGTGTCGCAGGCCAAGATCAAAGAGGTGTACGGCCGCACCAAGGCGGCCACCGAGGACCAGCTGGCCAACGAGGGCATCAGCGATCCGGCCACCCTCGAGGCCAAGGGCCGTGACGCCGGCCGTACCGCGACGATCAAGGCGGTGCGCACCTTGACCGGGGTGCCCATCGACCGGTTCGCCGAGGTCAGCCTGATCGGTTTCTACGACGTCGCCAAGGCGCTCGGCGGTGTCGAGGTGTGCCTCAATCATGCGGTGTCCGACGACTATTCGGGCGCCAACTTCAGTGCGGGCATGCATCGGCTGTCGGCGTCGCAGGCGCTGGCCTTCGTGCGCCAGCGTCATGGGCTGACCCGTGGCGACCTCGACCGCACCCACCGCCAGCAGGCCTTCCTGCTCTCCGCCCTACATCAGGTGCAGAGCGCAGGGACGCTCACCGACGTCGGCAAGCTGAACCGCCTGATGAGCGTCGTCGACGACGACGTCGTCTTCTCCCAGGGCTGGGACGTGGTGTCCTGGGCGCAGGACATGATCGGCGTGCCCGATCAGAAGATCAGCTTCCAGACCCTGCCCGTCGTGCGGTATGCGACCGTCGACGATCAGGACGTCAACATCATCGATCCCGTCGCGATCCGCGCCGAGGTCCAGCGTGCCTTCGGGGTACCGGTCACCGCACCGGCGCCGTCCTCCTCCGGTACCTCCCAGTCCGGCGGTTCGCAGTCCGGTGGTTCGGCGTCGGACTCCGGGTCGGAGGCGACCCCGACCACCGATGACTCCTCCGACGGGGCTCAGGACGCCAGTGCCGACGACTCCGGACCGGCGCCCGACAGCGGTCCGGCCGTGGTCAACACGGGCACCATTCCCTGCGTCGACTGACCGGCTGCCACCTGCCCAGACGGACGGGCCGTGGCGGGTTCGTCGGGAAATGCCGATGCCGGGTCGAGGTGATCGGCACACTGGACCCGGGTACAGCCCTACGCGGGGTGGGAGCGAGGAGAAGACAGTGACGCACACAGCACAGCCGGCAGCAGGGGTCGGCGCCGCCTCATCGGATTCGGATCCGGTCGAGGTGGTCGTCGAGGCGCCACTGGGGATCGTGACGTTGACCCGCCCGCGGCGGCGCAATCCGCTGTCGACGGAGACGATGCGGGCCGTCACCGCGGCCCTGCGGGCGTTGGGGTCCGACGACGCCGTCCGGGTGGTCGTGATCCGTGCGCACGGGCCGGCGTTTTCCGCCGGACATGACCTGTCCGAACTCGTCGCCCGCACCCTCGACGACGAGCGCGCGGTCTTCGACACGTGTGTGGAGATGATGGCCGCGGTCCACGAACTCGATCGACCGGTCATCGCCGAGGTTGCCGGGGCGGCCTTCGCCGCCGGCTGTCAGCTCGTCGCGACCTGCGATCTCGCCGTGGCCGCCACGACCGCGACGTTCTCGACCCCGGGCGTGCGCATCGGATTGTTCTGCTCGACGCCGATGGTGGCGCTCACGCGCGCGATCGGGCGCAAGCGGGCGATGAAGATGCTGCTCACCGGTGACGCCATCGACGCCGACACCGCCGCCGACTGGGGACTGGTCAACGACGTCGTGTCACCCGACGAACTCGCGACGACGGTGCGTGAACTCGCGCTGCGCATCGCCGGGTCGAGCGCCTCCGCCCTGGCCATCGGCAAACGTGCCTTCTATCAGCAGATCGACGAAACCGAAACGCACGCATACGAGCTCATGGCCGAGACGATGGCGACCAACGCGATGACCTGCGATGCGCAGGAGGGGGTGTCGGCGTTCCTGGCCAAACGCGCTCCGGTGTGGACCGACCGGTGAGGTGTGTGCGGGCCTTCCTAGTACTTGTCGGCAGCTGAGCCGGCCGGGCCCGGGTCGTCCTGCGGCGGTGTTGCCGGATCGGGATCGTCGGCATTGTCGTCGCTCTCGACGTGTTCGTCGGACGGCGGCGTCGTTCGTTGCGGGACAGAGGAATTGAGCAGGACGTCGACCCATCGGGTGGACGGATCGATGTCGAGCAGCAGCACCTTGCACATGATGGTCAACGGCACTGCCAGGATCGCCCCGAGCGGACCGAGGACCCACGCCCAGAACAGCAACGACACGAACGTCAGGGTCGTCGAGAGTCCGACGGCGTCGCCGACGAACTTCGGTTGGATCACCGACTGGATGACGACGTTGATCACGCTGTAGACCACGATGACCACCAGCATCGTCGGCACACCGCCGTCGAGGAGCCCGAGCAGCGCGGGAGGGATGACGCCGATGACGAATCCGATGTTCGGGATGTAGTTGGTGATGAACGACAACAGGCCCCACAGGATGGGCAGCGGTATGCCGATGATCGCGAGCGCCACGCTGTCGAACACCGCCACGATCAGACCGAACAGCGTGGAGACCCACAGATAACTGCGAGTGGCCTGGGCAAAGGCGGAGAAGGCCGACGCGATGTCGGGGCGCTCGGCGCGCAGATACTCCATCCGATCGCCGAAACCGACCGAGTCGGCGGCCATGAACAACAGCAGCGCCAGGATCAGGACCAACGACGAGGCGACCCCGGCGGTCGACTGCAGGAGGTCGGTGGCCGCGCCGATGATCTTGCTGGAGTCGATGTTGTGCAGCATGTCGTGCACCTTTTGTTCACTGACCCCGTGCGAGGTCAGGAACCGCTGGAACGAGGCGACGAGATCGTTGAACTTGTCGCTGTAGTTCGGCAGGATCGTCGCCAGGCGCGCCACCGAGTAGGCCAGCGAGGCGAACAGGCCCACCAGGATTCCGTGCACCAGCACCAGGACCGTGACGAAGGCCAGCCAGGCCGGTCAACCCTTGCGTCGCATCCACCCCGCTGCCGGGGCCACCGCCACCGTCAGCATCAACGCCAAGAAGATCGGTGCCACCAGCGAGGAGACCGATCGGATACCCGCGACGGCCACCACGATGCCGGCGATCGAGACCAGCACGATGGCACCGCGCGGCATCGACCACGCCGGTGGGTTCGCGCGCGGCGACATGGGTGCGTGGCCTTTGGCCATATCGGGGGTGCCCCTTCTCCGGCGGGGCGCTCGGAGACCACCGAGCGCCCAGTGCTGACGTGCTCTCCGCAAAGACTAGGTCCGGTGATGCCCGTTGTGGGCGCTTCCGCCACCGCGAGCGCGGACAAATCACCCGGGAGGGATGAGTCACGCCGATCCGCACGCCTTCTGCGCGCGCTGCGTAGAAGTGTGGGCGGCAGCGCAGCGGCGGAGGAGACTGTCGGGGCCTCGTGTCGCGATGCCGCCAGCGGCTCCGACAGGACAGACGACATGACAGACCGCTGACCCCAGACGACCCCTGCCCCCGCGCACGTACACCGCGGCGGCCGGAGTCATGGAAGGACCACCGTGACCGCGACCACCACATCGAGCGCCGCAAGCACCTCGAGCGCCGCAAGCACCACCCCCGCGAGTGGCGAATACACCGACGCCGACCTCGATGCCGTCTTCGGGCCGGTGTTCGCCCGGATCGCCGAGGGAGCCGTCGCGCGAGAGGAGGACCGCCGCCTCGCCCACGACGAGATCTCATGGCTCAAACAGGTCCGTTTCGGTGCGCTGCGTGTCCCCGTCGAATTCGGCGGTTACGGAGCATCGGTGCAGACCCTGTTCCGGCTGCTGATCGACCTCGCGGCGGCGGAATCCAATCTGCCCCAGGCGCTTCGGGTGCACTGGTCCTTCGTCGAGGATCAACTGCTCGCCGACGACTCGCCCGCCCGACAGCGGTGGCTGCAGGCCGTGGCCGACGGCACCCTGGTCGGCAACGCCATCACCGAGCCCGGAGTGGGCGCCGTCGACCGCTATCGCACCACGGTGACCGACATCGAGGGCGGATACCGCGTCGACGGCACCAAGTACTACAGCACCGGCAGTCTCTACGCCGACCACATCCTCGTCGCCGGTGATCATGGGGGAGAACGTGTCTCGGTTCTCGTCGACGCCGACGCCGACGGGGTCGTCCAGCACGACGACTGGGACGGCTTCGGTCAGCGGCTGACCGCGAGCGGCACCACGGAGTTCACCGGTGTCGAGGTGCCCGCCGATCGGCTGCTCGGCGCCGGATACGGAGCCCCCGGCCGGACGTATGCGACCTCGTATCTGCAGCTGGTGCAGCTGGCGGTGCTCGCGGGTATCGCGCAACGCGCGCTGGACGACACCTCCGAATGGGTGCGGGCCCGCACCCGCACCTTCACCCACGCCGCGGCGGATCTGCCCCGCGAGGATCCGTTGGTGCAGCAGGTCATCGGACGCCTGGCCGCTGCCGCATACACCGCGCGCACCCTGGTCCTCGACATCGCGGGCAAGCTCGATCTGCTCCTCGACGGGGGTGCCACCGACGAAACGCTGCTCGACGAGGTCGAATTCGACGTCGCCCGCGCCCAGCACGCGGTCATCACGACGGTGCTCGACGCCACCTCAGCCCTGTTCGAGGTCGGCGGCGCGTCGATCACCTCCGAGCGGCTGCGCCTGGACCGGCACTGGCGCAACGCGCGGGTGATCTCGGTGCACAACCCGCTCATCTTCAAGCTGCGCGCCATCGGCGATCACGTCCTCAACGGTGCGGATCTCCCCTATGCGTGGAGCGCAGGTGACCGCGGGTCGGTGAAAGTCGAGGCAACACAGGGCGAGTAAGGGCAGCCCACCGCCCGGCCCGGGCGCGGGTGAAAGTGACGACGAGTGGTCGGCGGTTCACGCCGACCACTCGTGCGTTTCCAGATCCTGCCAGCGGACATCGAGGTGGCAGGCGGCCACAGCGGCGTGTTCGGGCCCGAGTAACTCGGTCAGCACGTTGGTCATGATGTCGCGCACCTGCTCCGAATCCGACGGCAACACGTCGTGGTAGCGGGCGATCAGGCCGATCCGGATGCGGTCGACGCGTCCGTCCTCGCCGTCGACGAGCAGATGCACCACCAGGCGACCCACGGTGCGGCGGAGTCGTACCGCGAGGACCTGCTTGAGGACCCGGTCGGAGACCTGAACCCCGGGAGTGTCTGTGTCGAGGGGTCGGCCCGGTCGGCGCACCCGCCCGAGGTTCGCGGTGATCGCGGTGACGAGGCGATTGGCGTCCTCGCTGAGACGGTCGGTGGCACCGTCGAGTTCACGTCCGGCAGCAACGAGCCAGGCGTCGGTCTGTTCGTCGTCGAGTTGGCTGGTCACTCCTGGGCTCCTTCCTGCGGTGTCGGGTCGGTGTCGGTTTCGGGGTCGTCGGGCGGGCCAGACGATCGGCCACCCGGCCGCCAGGGTTCCAGCCGGGTGGCGAGGTAGCGGCGACTGCGCTGAAGATGTCCGCGGACCGATCCGGTGCTGATCTGCAGAACTCGCGAGATCTCGGCCAGCGACAATCCCTCGACCTCGCGGAGCCACCACACCGCCCGGGAATTCTGCGGCAGGGTGAGCAATTCGTTACCCAGCGCCTCGACCAGGGTCTGCCGCATCGCCTCATCCGACGGTAGCGGTTCGGCGGCGGCCAGGTCGGCGAATTGGACGTCATCGGTCGGGATGTCGCGACGACGGCGTCGGTAATCGATGGTCTTGCGGTGCGCGATCGCGAACACCCACGTCTTCACACTGCTGCGAAAAGCGAAGTCCGGCAGCCCCCGCCAGGCATCGAGCAAGGTGTCCTGGGCCAGGTCCTCCGCGGTCTGGGAATCGGGCACCATCCGGCGCAGATACCGCAGCAAGGGCGGGGTCAGCCGGGCGACCAGCTCCGAGAACGCCTCGGTGTCGCCGACGGCAGCGGCCGCGGCCAACTCGTCGTCGGACAGATTGCCCAACGCCAGACCCGAAGCCTGGGAGCTGTGACCGGACTCACTCGAATTCATGCGTGCACATTTCGGTTCCACTACGACTCACCTTATACCGGCATCGCGCACCGCAATCCGGGACGACGATGAGACGCACCGAGGTCTTCTCGCCGCGCCCTGTGCGGCGGATGCCGCGAGCAGTGTCCACCGTCGAGTAGTCGAGTGAGTACAGAGGAGTTCTCGTGACCGATTCAACTGTGACCGAAAAGACCAAGACCACCGCCGCCCCAGCGACGGACACCAGCGAGCCCACCGGAAAGGGCCTGGCACTGGCCCGCGAGAGCGGCGCGCCCGGTGACCGTGGCAGGACCGTGATCGCCGATGCTGTCGTCGCGAAGATCGCCGGCATCGCGACCCGCGAGATCGACGGCGTCCACGACGTCGGTGGTGCCGCCGAGCGTGTCGTCGGAAAGATGCGTGAGGTCCTCCCGGGAACCTCGGTGAGCACCACCCAGGGCATCAACGTCGAGGTCGGCGAGAAGCAAGCGGCCGTCGACGTATCGATCGTTGCCGACTTCGGCGTCGCCATTCATCAACTGGCCGCGGCGATCCGGCGCAACGTGATCAACGCGATCGAATCCATGACCGGGCTCGAGGTCACCGAGGTCAACGTCACCGTGCACGACATCAACTTCGGCGATGACGACGACGACCAGACCGACACCCCGCCTCGGGTCCAGTGATCGCTGTGCAGGCCGAATCCGGAAGTGACCGGCTCCCCACACGTTCCGGGGAGCCGGGCGCCGACCTTGCGCAGCGGGTCGCGGACGCGGTGACCGCGGTCGACGGGGTCACCGGTCTGCACGGCGGCGTGTTCGGCGAGATCGCCACCTATCTTCCCGGCGGCCGGGTCAGCGGTGTGCAACTCGACGACGACCGCGGCGGAGTGCACGTGATCGTCGACATCTCCCACGACCTGCGTACCGTCGCCGCGAACGCGGTGGCTGTTGCCACGGAGGTCGCCGGGGTACCGGTCGATGTGACCGTCGAGGACATCAGCTTCCCGGGACAGCGGGCGGAACAAGCTCCGGAACAACAGAATTCGGGTTCCCGACGCGGCACCCCCGCCGGCGATGACACACCCGGCGCGACAGACAGGAAAAACAATGGGTAACAACGCAACCATCGGCCTGATCGTCGGACTGTTGCTTGCGCTCGCGGTCACCACCGGTGGATTCGGCGGCTTCGTCCTCGCGCTGGTCCTCGGTGGTATCGGGCTGGCACTGGGTCTACAACGCGACGGCGCCATCGATCTCGGTGCGCTGCTGCGAAGCCGGAACCGTGGCTGAGTCGTCGAACCCGACGCGCACCGGCGCCACCGTGACGAGAGGCGTCGACAACGTGCGTCCGGACGCCGTCGGGACCGCGGCACCGGCCACCGGGGATGCCAAGGGGGCGTTGATCATCGCCGACCGAGTGGGCGCCAAGATCGCCCGCCGGGCAGCACTCGACATCGACGGGGTCACCCGGTACAGCAACACGATCGGATCACTGCTCGGACCGGGAGCACTGGGCGCGGCATACCCCGCGGTGCGCGTCGACATGTCCGACACCGCCCCGCTGGTGGAGGTCACGGTTGCGCTGACCTGGCCGTGCGCGGTGGCGCAGGTGTGCCGGGACGTGCGCGCCCACGTCGCCGACGAACTGGCGCGATTCACCGGGATTCGGCCCTCGCGGGTCGATGTGACGGTGGGAACGATCACCACCGATAACGGGGACTCGACCACCCGCGACGGCTACGTGGAACTACCGGCCCCCTCGGAGATCGAGAAGCGCGATTCCGCGCCGGATGACAGCCCGTCGGATGACACCGCGCCGGATGACACCGACATCGACATGGTCACCGACACCGACACCGAGACAGTGCAGGGGAGGGTTCACTCATGACCACATCGACGACACCCGAATCCGCATCGCGGCCACGGGCCGAGATCGTCGCCGAGAACCAGGATCTCGCCGGCGGTAAGGTCTTCGCCCCGGCCGCCTACCCGGGCGCGGCGATCGTCGGGTCGGTGATCGGGCTCCTGTTCCTCGGCCTGGCGTGCGTCGGGATCCGAGATCTCATTGTGGACGCCGGATGGATCGACGGGACCCGATGGACGACGAATACCGCCGACTGGATCACGAGAAGTACCTGGCAGGACTGGATGTGGCCGGTCGCGGTGATCTGCGTGATCGTCGGACTGTGGTTGATGTGGCTGGCCGTCAAGCCCCGGCGCCGCACCCACGTCCCACTCGGAGACTTCGAGGTGATGTGGACCCGCCGCGGCGACATGGCGCGCCGCGCGAGTGCCGCACTGCTCACCGTCCCCGGGGTCGAGCACGCCACGACCGTGGTCACCCGACGACGGGCAAAGGTCACCGTCACCGTGTCGGGCGGTGTGGACGAGCAGACCATGTGCGACCGCGTTGCCGAGGCACTGGCCCCGGTGAAACATCCTCCACGCGTGGTGATCCGGCGCGTGGTCCGCAGCAAGGAGGCACGCTCGTGAACCGGCGTCCAGCGATCCTGCACCGATTCACCGCCGCGGTGATCGGCCTGGCACTTCTGGTGGTGGGTGTCGGTGCCATCGGTTGGCAACTCGACATCACCCCCATCCACGGCTGGGTCGATCATCTCGATCCCACCTGGGCGAGCCGCACCACAGCGGAGAACTGGTGGTGGGCTGTGCTTCTCGGGGCCGTCGTCATCGCGGTGGTCTGGGGGTTCGCGCTACTCGGTGCGGCGTCGCGTCCCGGTCGGGTGGACGACCTGACCCTGACCGGCAGCGGTGCCGACGGAATCCTGACGGTTCCGCCCAAGCTGATCGCCGCCGCCGTCGCCGACGAACTGTCCGAACGGACGATGTTCGACAAGGCGACCGTGCGTGCCCTCGATGATCGCGGACGCAGCATCATCCGCATCGACGTCACCGCACCGCCGCGCTACTCCTACGACGAGATCGCCGAGGTACTCGGGCCCGCCGTGGAGAACATCCGTCGCGCGGTCGACGGGGCCGACATCCACGTCCAGGCGTTGGTCCACCTACAGAATCCGAGTCGCTGAGGCTGCACACGAGCGCAGAACTCACGAATATCAGACACGACACCGCATCTCGGTGTCGCCACGAACTCGCCGGGAGCCCCCGGCAGACCCGAGCGCACTGCGCGCCGGGACCATCAAGAGAAGGAGCTGTCATGGCACTCGAGGACAAGATCTCGAACAAGGTCGAAGACGCCAAGGGCAAGGCCAAGGAAGTCGGCGGCGACGTCACCGGCGACGACAGCCTCAAGAGCGAGGGCAAGGCCGATCAGGCCTCGGCCGCGGTCAAGGACGGCATCGAGAGCGTCAAGGACGCCGCAGGCAAGGTCAAGGACAAGCTGACCGGCAACTGAGCCGCGCGCGGTCACACCGGGGCGGGCATCGTCATCGACGATGTCCGCCCCCGGCGCATCCGGCGGTAGGGTGAGCCCGGTGCAGCGGATGAGTGCCGTCGACGCGATGTGGTACTGGATGTCGTCGGCGATGCCCAGTGACCAGTTCCTGGTCTACGGGTTCACCTCGCCGCGAACGTCTCTCGACGTCATCGCCGGGTACCTGCGGCGGCGGGCCGCGACGATCGACGATCTGGGACTGCGTGTCGCCGACGTCCCGGCACATCTCGATCGGCCGTACTGGCGGCGCGCTCCGGTCTCCGCGGATCAGGTGCGGGTGACCCAGGGTCCCATGACGTGGCAGGCGTGTCTCGATCGCATCGCGCAGTCGATGGACGATCAACTCGATGCGCGACAACAGATGTGGCGGTTGTATCTCTACGGGGCGGTCGCCCCCGCCCCGGGCGTGGCCGAGGGCAGCGATCTCGTCGTCGCGGTTCTGCAGGTCGCACACGCGCTCGGCGACGGCCGTCGATCGTCGGCCATTGCGCGACAACTGTTTTCCGAGAAGGAGATCGAGGTACAGGCGCGGTGCCCGGCCGAACGGCGGCCGACGACGGTGATGCACGTCCCGGCCGCCGCGGCACTCGGTGTGGCCCGCATGCCCATCGACGTCGCACGCATGCTCTTCTGGGGCGGTCTCGCGTTTCACCGCCACCGACAGGTTTCGGGGACAACAGGTTCGGGTCAGGCGACCTCAAGTGTCGCGCCGACATCGATCAACGGGCCGCCCGGTCGCGGACGCGAACTGCGCACCCTGACCGTCCCCGCCGATGTGCTCACCGCCCGTGGCGGCACCGTCACCGTCGGGGCCCTCATCGCGATCTCCGACGCACTTCCGCGCTTCCTCGGCGACGCGTCGATGCCGGTGACGATCACCCTCACCGTCGCCCGGCGACGGGCCGCCACGGACCCGAATACCGGTTCCCGCAACGACTTCCGGACCGTCGGCATCGACCTGCGCACCGACATCGCCGACCTCGACGGTCGAGCCTCGGCGATCGCCGCCGAGATCGCCCGCGCCCGTGACGAACACATGACCCCTGAACGCGCAGCCGCCCGTCGGGCCGAACACGCCACACCGGCCCCGCTCCGAATCCTCGGCGCCCGCCAGGCGGGGGCGGCGCCGCTCCCGGAGCGCATCGACGGCATCAGCGTGGTCTCCTCCGTCGATCGGGGACCGGCCGATCTCACGCTCGGTGGGGGCAGCAGATCCGTGATCACCGCAGGCTTCCCGGCACTGTCCCCGGTGCACGGACTCAACCACGGCGTGCACGGTCTCGGTGCGCGCGTGACACTTTCGGTGATCGCTGCACCCCGCCGATGCCCCGATATCGACCGTTACCTCGCGTTGCTGACCGAAGCCCTCCGACGGTGAGCTGCCCGGAACGAGTCGGTCAGGACGTGATCTGGGGAGGGCCGTCGTCCGGCTCCGACCCACGCGTCGACGTCGGAGAATCGTTGCCGCCCCGATGGCCTCGCGTCAGGCGCTTCGGCAGGCGCTCGGCGAGCCCGCCGAGCGGGGCCACCGTCTGATTGAGCAGATCGACCGTCTCGGCCAACTCGTGCACCGTGTCCTGCATGGCGAGCAGGTTGGGTGCGAGCTGACCGATCACCTCGGTGAGCTCGGTGATGCGGTCGAGCGGGCCGTCCGGCGCGATGGCACGCTCGACCGCGCCGTTCTCGCCGACGAGCTGATCGAGCAGACCGCCGTCCTCGGCGAGGCGATCGAGGATTCCGCCGTCGGCGGTGACCTTTTCCAGGACGCCGTCGGGTGCGGTCAACTTGTCGATGATGCCGCCCTCCGACGTCAGGCGTTCGAGAATGCCCTCGTTCTCGGTGAACTGGTCGATCACCCCGCCGGTGCGGGTGAGGCGGTCCAGCGGACCGTCCTTGGCGGTCAACCGCGTCAGGATGCCGCCGTCCTCCGACATCTGATCCAGGATTCCGCCGGGCGCCGTGAGCTTTTCGAGCAATCCGTCCTTGGCGGTCAGGCGGTCGATGACGCCACCGGGATTGAGAAGGCGTTCGAGTGGACCGCCCGCGGCGACGATCCGGCCGAAAGGACGATCGGGACCGAGGAGATCGGCCAGCTGACCGAGTAACGCCAGCGGCGCGCGGGCCCCGCTGAGTTCGTCACCGGAAATACCCAGAGCGTGATTGAGCTCGTGCTGCACGCTGCCGGCGGTGATGCGTGCGATGTTCACCGCCGACTCCGCGGCGGTGAGCGTGACACCGGTGACCGCGAAACCCAACTGGAAAGGGAACTCGATCAGGGACCGGACGTCGATCGGACCAGGGGACTGTCGGCGGGGCACCGACCCACTCGCGCCGGCGTCGCCGGTGTCGGGGGAGTTCATGCGGGAACGATAGCGCGCGTCAGCGCTGAGCGGACTCGGCCTTGGCCGCCGCCTTGGCGGCCTTCTTGAACTCGCGAACCCGAAGCAGCGAATCCGCGTCGGTCACATCGGCGACCGAGCGGAAACCCTTCTTGCCGTAGTCGCCGACCACCTTCGTCCACCCGGCCGGCTTCACGTCGAGTTGTTTGGCCAGCAATGCGGTGAAGATCTTGGCCTTCTGCTCACCGAAGCCGGGGAGCTTGTGCAGCCGCGCGAACAGGTCGGCGCCGGTGGTGGCCTCGGTCCAGATCCGTGCGGTCTCACCGTCGTACTCCGCCACCACGGTTCGGGCGAGCTCCTGAACCCGCCCGGCCATCGAGCGACCATAGCGGTGAATCGCCGGCGGGGTGGCGCAGAGGTCGGCGAATTCGGCGGGGTCGGCGGCGGCGATCGCCTCGGGATCGAGCGAGCCGAAGCGGTCCTTGATCTTCGCAGGCCCGGCGAAAGCGCGCTCCATCGGGAACTGCTGATCCAGGAGCATCCCGGTGAGCAGCGCGAACGGATCGGTCGACAACAATTCGTCGGCGATGGGATCCTGGGCAATCTGCAGTTTCGCCATGGCACCAGGGTAGTGCCCCTACACTGAGCCCCATGCTGCGTGGGTCCGTGGATTCTCGGCGCTCGGGGGAGACGCCGCCGATGACAACACCGCCGACAACAACACCGTCGACGTCTGGGTTGCGTGGCCGATGCCGTCGGCGCTTCCGGTCGGCGGTGATCGCGGTCGTCTCGATGGCGGCGGTGGTGCTCGGGCTGACCGCCCAGGCCTCGGGTACGGCGTCGGCGTTACCCGACCCGCAACCCAATTACGTGACCACGCTTCGCTGCGACAGCGCCAATCCGTGGCCCGCGCCCCGCATTCCGGTGTCGGTGGACGTCTACAACCAGATCGCTTTCCCCTCCGACGGATTGCCCGGGCCGGCGATCTCGCTCGTCGGGTCCTCGCGAGCGAAGCCCGGCGTACTCGAATTCACCGTCGAGGTGACGGTCGCGTGGCGCAATCTGCGGACCGGACGCACCGGCACGGTGCGGGTCCCGACCCGAACCCAGGTGGTGGGCTGGGAAGTGGTGTTGCACCCCGGTAGCGGCCCCGTGAGCTTCACGATCAACCAGAAGATCGGTGCGCTGGCGTTCGTGCCGATGGTGAACCCGCAGTACTCCAGCTGTCGGGGCCAGGCGACCGCCTAGGCCGCCCAGAGACGATACAGCGAGGAGACGATACAGCCCAGAGTTGATACAGCCCGGAGTTGACCTGGTACACCCCGGTATGGCGAGTGCCCGAGGCCGATAACACTTCGGCCATGGCGACATGCGGGTGGGCGAAACCATGGGGGCCGGGCGAATTCGCAGGGTAGCGTAATCCGCGGTAGCCCGATCCCTTCCGATATCGGGCCCGGACGAAGGGGTTCGGATCATGTCAGAAGCGCACAACGCCGAGATCGCCGAACAACACACGGCCAAGGTCATCGGCGTCTCCATCGCCGCCGCGGTCGGCGGCTTCCTGTTCGGATTCGACAGCTCGGTCATCAACGGCGCCGTCAACTCCATTCAGGACACCTTCGAGCTGAGCTTCCTCGTCAACGGATTCGCGGTGGCCGTCGCGCTTCTCGGGTGCGCGGTCGGTGCATGGTTCGCCGGTAGGCTCGCCGACTCCTGGGGCCGCAAACGGGTGATGCTGCTCGGCTCGGCGTTGTTCATCATCTCGGCCATCGGTACCGCATACACCCAGACGCTGTGGGATCTGTTGCTGTGGCGCATCCTGGGTGGCCTCGGCATCGGTATCGCGTCGGTCATCGCTCCCGCGTACATCTCCGAGATCGCGCCCGCACGCTACCGCGGCGCCCTCGCGTCGATGCAGCAGCTGGCGATCACCCTCGGCATCTTCGCCGCGCTGCTCTCGGACACCTTGCTACAGAACCAGGCCGGCGGACCCGAGAAGGACCTCTGGTGGGGACTGGACGCATGGCGGTGGATGTTCCTCGTCGGCGTCATCCCGGCGGTCATCTACGGCCTTCTGGCGCTGTCGATCCCGGAATCCCCGCGTTATCTCGTCGGACGCAACCGTGACGAGGAGGCGGCGCGCATCCTGCAAGAGGTCACCGGTGAACCCCACCCGCTCGAGCGGGTGAAGGAGATCCGGTTGACGGTCAAGCGTGAACGCAACAGTTCGCTCGCCGACATCCGTGGTCCTTCGTTCGGTCTGCATCCCCTAGTGTGGGTGGGCATCTGGCTCGCGATCTTCCAACAGTTCGTGGGTATCAACGCGATCTTCTACTACTCGACGACGCTGTGGCAGTCGGTGGGATTCTCCACCGACGACGCGTTCACCACCTCGGTCATCACCTCGGCGATCAACGTGGGTATGACGTTCGTGGCGATCTTGTTCGTCGACCGCATCGGTCGTCGGGTGCTGCTGCTGTGGGGTTCGGTCGGCATGTTCATCGGACTGGTCATGGCGTGCGTGGCCTTCACCCAGGCGGTCACCACGGTCGTCGACGGTGAACCCAAGACGTCACTGGCCGATCCGTGGGGGCCGCTGGCCCTCGTCGGTGCCAATCTGTTCGTCGTCGCCTTCGCCGCGACATGGGGCCCGGTGATGTGGGTGATGCTCGGCGAGATGTTCCCCAACCGCATCCGCGGCGTCGCCCTCGGTGTGTGCACCGCCTTCAACTGGGTCGCCAACTTCATCATCTCGATGCTGTTCCCGCAGATGAGCAAGGTCGTCGGATTGGGGTGGATCTACGGGTTCTTCGCCTTCTGTGCGGCGGCGTCGTACTTCTTCGTGCGATTCAAGGTCCGCGAGACCAAGGGTATGGAACTCGAGGACATGGATGCGATGGCCGACTCCGAATTGTCGGCGCTACAAAGCAAATACGCGGCCAAGTCCTCGCGCGTCAAGTAGCTCTGGGTTACTCGGCGAGCGTCCCGACGAGCAATGCCTGCGCGGCGAAGTACGAGGCGAGCACCCACACCTCGACGACTCGTCGCCGCGCCGGGTCACTCATCAGATGACGGCGGTTGAGGATGCTCAGATCCGAAGCGAGGAACAACAATCCGCCGATGCGCAGGTCGGGTTGCCCGGTGGGTGCGGATCCGGCGAGCGCCGACATGGTCGCCAGCGTGTTGCCGTAGGGCCCGAGGACCGACAGCAGTCGGGGTCGGTGGTAGCCGATGACCGCCGCCGCCTCGGCGAGTGCGAGCATCCGCGGGGCGACCTCGCGCACCCGTGGGCGCGCTCCACGGCGCCACAGCAGCGAGCAGTACGACAGCTGCGCACCGGCGAACAGTGCAGCCCCCAGCACCAGCCGGGAATCCTTGGTGCTCAACGGATGTGCGCGGGGCCGACGGGTGCGCTGATCCTCCGGGGTTGTCGGCGCGAACTCCTCGGCAAGCATTGCGCGATCACCGGCCGCCGAGAACGCGACCGCAGCGCCGAGTAGCGCGTTGTCGACCGGTGCCCGTGTGCGCCAACCACGACCGACCTCGGCTGCCAGCAACGCCAGCGGTACCGGTTTGGTGAGTGCGGCGGCCCGACGGGGCCCGTAGGCGCCCGCCACAGCGGCGACACCCGCGGCGAGTGCGTAGGGTAAGCGCCTCACCGCATCAGGCCGGCGACGAAGTCACGGGTGTCGTTGTCCGACATCGAGGCTGCCTGGCGCTCGTCGAGGGTCAGGTAGGTGCGACCGGAGACACGCCGGTCGGCGGTGCGGGCGTCGTTGATGTACTTCAGGGCCAGCGGCACAACCACATTCGGGTCCTGCAGGGTCTGCGTCATCAGCACCGGTCGGGTGAAACCGCTCGACGGCAGGGTCGACGCCGACGACAGGATGGTGGTCAGCGTCGAGTTCTGGGCCAGCGGCCTGCTGAACAGCGACCCGAGTGAGAGCCCGGCCACCTCGCGCGTCAGATCGCCGACACATTGGTTCTGCGCCTTGGTCATCCACGCACGTCCGGTGTCGCTGAGGTAGCCGTCGAGGCCGACCTCGGGGTGTGCGGTGCGGATCGCGGCAAGGGTGTACAGCGCGTCGGAAACCCATCCAGGAGGTGCGGTCAGGGTCGTCGTGGGGCCGAGATTGCTGAGCAGAGAAGCAAAGTCTGCGGGAATCGACGTCGCCGCGCTGCCACGGTAATCGAGCTTCGGGCCCTGTAGTTTCGGCGCCGAACGTGCCAGGGCGATCGCCGCCGACGCGCCCTGCCCTTCACCGACGACGGCCCACCGGGCGGAGAGCTCATCGGAGATGTCGCGACCGGCGCGGACCGCGTCGACGATGTTCCGGGTGGTCGCGTCGACGTCGTAATACTGTGGCGTGCCGGTGGTTCCGAGGCCGGCGTAGTCGGTGCCGACGACGGCATAGCCACGGCGCAACCAGGTGCGCAACGCGTCGAGATCGGTGTCGGTCGGGTGGACGGATGGGGCGCAGGCGTCGGCGAGACCGCGAGAACCGTGCGCCCACACCACGATCGGGTACCCCCCGGCCGGTGCCGCCTGCGGTGGCAGGTAGAGCGATCCGGTGCTCAGATGCGGGGCACCGTCGGCGCCGACGCTCCAATAGGTGAACTGGTTGCCCTGACGTGCCCCGGCGAACAGGGTCGACCCGGGGATCTGTCGGTTGGCGTAGACGGTTCCGGCCTGCTGTCCCGCACTCGCCGACGGCATGCCCGTCGAGGTGATGGCTCCGGCGGAGGGATCTGCCGACGGGGTGGTCGAGGTGGCCTCGGCGGTGGGGTCGGCGTCCGGCGCGGCATGTGCCAGGCCGATCACCGAGCCGGTGATGCCCGCGGACACCACCACTGCGGTGGTCGCGAGGGCGGTGCCGAGTCGGGTGCGTCTGGCGACCCAGCGGGGCCGACGTCGCAGGGTGATCATGACGTCGCGTCGACGATGCCGACGGCGGGCAGAAAGAAGCAGGACTGCGATCCGTTGCGAGCCGTGCCGTACACCGCGGACAGGATGGTGCCCTTGCCGGTGTCCACCGGCGCCAGTCGAATGGCGTCGAGTGCCGGGAGCATCCTGGTCAGCAGCGCGGCCTGCGGGTTGTCGGTCAGTGACTGCAGGTCGGCGAAACCGCCCTGCAGGGTGCTGGTGTTGAACCAGGCGACCTGGATCTTGCCGTCGGTGACCGGAGAGGCCGGCACGAACGCATACCCGGTCTGGCCGTCGCGGACGAGATTGATCGGTGCCAGCGGCGGGACCTTGACACCCGGGATCATCTGCAGGATCTGGTTGATCGGGGTCGTCGGCTCGGACGTCATCGGCCACGGCCCGGCCACGGCGCCCGCTCCGGCGGTGACCAGCCCGAGTGGGTTGTCGGCAGTCGGTGCAGCGCAGAACGGTGCGATCGACGGGGTGAAGGTCTGGATGCCCGCGGCGCGCAGGACGGCCAGCGGGTCGGCGACCGCGTCGACATCGCGGCGCGCGGCGACCTGGGAGGTTCCCGAGGAGAGTCCGCCGAGCGGCAGTTGCCCCAGCAGGCCGGTGATCTGGTCGGGGGAGATCTGGCCGAGGCTGCTCTTGACGGCCTCGGCGGCCTTGAGCGCCATCTGATCCACGCCTGCGGCCTTCAGTTTGCGGACGGCGTCGGCGAGTTCGCTGTCGAGCGGGACCGCGCCGAGTTCGATCTGGTTGATCAGGTCACCGAGCTGGTCGGTGGGGGAGACGGTGGCCGTTGCGCGCGCGGTCGGGGCGTGGGTGGTCGGAGCATGCGGCGCGGGCGCCGGTGCGGCGTGTGCCAGGCCGGAACCGCCGGCCAGGGTTATCGCGGTCGCCAGGGCGATACCGCTCACGCCGAGACCCCATCGCCGACGCGTGTGTCGTGCCGAGGGCGTCGGGTGCGGAGACTGCGACGACGATGCCGTCATTCGTGGCGCGATGGACATGGCTCTCCTCAGGCGGCAACTCGCCCCTCAACCAGTGGGACGAATGTGACAGATGGTGCTCAAGTTAAAAGAAAGCATGAGGGTTGCCGGATCGACAAGTCGCGAGTCCGAGTTGTGATACGCCCGCGACCGTGGGGATATGCCCGTCAGAACACGAACGCCCCGGCCACGAGGCCGGGGCGTTGGTGTGACTGCTCAGTGCTCAGATGATCGCGATACCGATCGTCGGTGCGATCGTGCACGAGAGGACCCGGCCCTTGGTCTTGGTGGTGACGTCTCCGTAGATGGTGGAGATGATCCGGCCCTTGCCGGTGGCCGCGATCCCGGTGAACGTGCCCGGTCCCGCGGTGGCGTTGATCTTGTCGTTGCGCTTGAGCTGCAACTGGCCGGTGCGGCCGTTGTCGATGTTGAGCCAGCTCACCCAGAGCTTGCGGACCGGGCTGTTGACGGCCGGGCCGGTGCCGAGGCTGGTGTAGACGTAACCGGCCTCGCCCCTCTTGGGCCCGGGCGCGGGCGCGGCCTGTGGGCCCGCGGTCACCAGCGCCCGACCCAGGGAGTTGCCGTTACCCGGCATACAGCCGAAGCCGAGCGTCGGATACAGGAACTCCTGAATACGCGGAGCGTTCGGGCCGTGCGGGATCACCGGGTCGCCGGGCTTGGCCACGCGGGTCTCGGCGGCCCGCTGGGCAGCGAGTTGCTGACGCCCCGGATCGCCGAGGAAGTCGGTGATCTGCTTCCAGATGTCCTTGATCTGCGGCGGCAGCGCGGGATTGTCGGCGAGTGTCTGTGCCTGGGCCAGCAGGTCGGCGTTGACCTTGCCGTCCGGGCCCGGCGTGGTGACCGCACCGATGATGGCCGGCGCGAAGGCGCCGAGGGAGTCGAGTGTGCGCTGATCCGGGGTCGGCGTCTGCGGTGTCGGCGTCTGCGAGGTCGGCGCCGGGCTGGTCGGTGCCGCCATGGCGACGGCGGGGATGGCGAGCGACGTGGCGATGGCCACCGCGGTGGCGGCGATCAGGCGTCGGGATCGGCTCATCGGTGCTTGCAGACGCACGAGGCGAGGTCCTATCAAAGTCGATGTGCGCCGAGATCATTCACGGCCCACGCTGGCGTTCTCTGGCTCCGACGTCCCCCCGACACCCTCGAGCACTGCGGCGTGCCGAGTAATCGGACCCGGCGCTCAGTGAGCACACCGCGGACGTCGCCGGTCATTCTAAGCCCCTCGGGTGGGGCGGTGTCCAGGCAGCCTAACGCCGATCCGCTGTGACACGTGAGGCAATTGATGCAATTGTTACTGTTGGTGTGTCGCGGGCTGGGCTCGTGTGGGCACTGATCACCTGGTTAGATCAACGCGGACGTACGAACGCGGTGCCACGCGTCGGACATCGGCCGAACCGGTGACCGGTGGCGCCTCCGCCGAGTCCGTCCACCCGTTGCCGCGTCACCGTCCAGGGGAGCCCGTGAGTCACTACAGCGAGTCCGTGCGCAGATCCGTCCGAGCCGGCGCGTCGTCGTTGCGGCGTGTGGGGATCGCTGCCGTCGTCCTCGCCGCAGGCGCCACCCTGGTGACCGCATGTGGTGACGATGCGTCGTCGTCGGCCGATGTCGTGATGCTGACCCATGATTCGTTCAGCCTGCCGCAGTCGGTACTCGACAGTTTCCGCACCGACACCGGGCTGAATCTGAAGATCGTGAAGTCCGGCGATGCCGGCACACTTGCCTCGACGGTGTCGCTGACCCCCGGATCGCCGAAGGCCGACGTCGTGTACGGCATCGACAACACCTTCGCCTCACGTCCGATCGACGCCGGTGCCCTCGAGTCCTACAATCCGCCCGCCGCCGCCGACGGAGCCGTCCAGTTCGCGGTGCCGGATTCGAACAACGAACTGACCGCCGTCGACCGTGGCGACGTCTGCCTCAACATCGATGACAAGTGGTATGCGAGTCACCACCAGCAGCCGCCGACCAGCGTGCGCGATCTGCGCAACCCGACCTACGCCGCGCAGGCCGCGCTCATCGACCCGAGCACCTCCTCACCCGGAATGGCCTTCCTGCTCACCACGATCGGGATGTTCGGCAATGACTGGAAGTCGTACTGGCAGGACGTGACCAAGGGCGGAGCCGCCATCGACTCCGGATGGGAGATCGCCTACAACCAGCAGTTCAGCGCCGGAGAGGGCAAGGGGCCCAAGCCGATCGTGTTGTCCTACGCGTCCTCGCCCGCGGCGACACCGGGAACCAGCGCGCTTCTCGACGGGTGCTTCCGTCAGGTCGAGTACGTCGGAATCCTCAAGGGCACCAAGAACATCACCGGTGCACGCAAGGCCGTCGACTTCATGCTCAGCCCCGCAGTGCAGAAGGCGCTGCCGTCGTCGATGTATGTCTATCCGGTGCAGAAGAACACGCCCTTGCCCGACGGTTGGGCCCAGCGCGCTCCGCTGCCTCAGTGGACGGTCAGCATGCCGCCGAAATACGTTGCCGAGAACCGGGAGTCATGGCTCGAGCAATGGCGCGCCGCGGTCGGTCGTTGATCGATCCGTCCGCCGAGACGACCCGCGGGGAACCGTCCCCGCCGGGGCCGCAGCGCGACCGTGACCGACCACGACGTCAGCCTCCGACAGGGTCGGCGCGCTTTGCCATCGCGGCGCTGCAGGCGATCCCGATGGTGTTCCTCGGGGTGTTCTTCTTGTGGCCGGTGGCGGCCCTGGTGCGGCGGGCGATCGAGGTCGGTTCCGCCGGTGATTCGCCGGTCGTGTTGCTCGAACGCACCCATGCGTTGCACCTACTCTGGGTCACCCTCGGCCAGGCTGCTGCGTCCACCGTGGTCGCAGCCATCGTCGCCGCACCGATCGTGTGGCTCTACGCCCGGCTACCGGGATCGGGGTCGGTGGTCCTCACGGTGATCGTCACCGTGCCCTTCGTCCTGCCGACGGTCGTGGTGGGGGTTGCATTCCGGGCACTGCTGAACGGTCCGCTCGCCGGACTCGGGATGGGCAGCGGCTGGCCCGCGGTGCTCGCTGCGCACGCTTTTCTCAACGTCGCCGTCATGGTGCGGGTGGTGGGTGCGGCCTGGCGTTCGCTCGACACCCGCACCGAGGAGGCGGCCCGTGTGCTCGGTGCGACCCGGACCCGGGCCTGGTGGTCGGTGGTCGCGCCGCGGCTGGCCCCGGCTGCCGGTGGCGCCGCGGCCCTCGTGTTCTTGTTCTGCTCCACCAGTTTCGGGGTGATCATCATCCTCGGCGGAGGCGCCCTGCGGACTCTGGAGACCGAGATCTACACACAGGCGATCGGCTACTTCCGGCTGCCGGAGGCGGTGATGCTGTCGCTGCTGCAGATCGTCGTGGTCGTCGCGGTGTTGCTGTGCACCAGGATCGTCGCCCCGGGCGGCGCGTCCGGCGGCGCAGGCGCGCGGCGTCGGCCGTCGGCGATCACCGGCATCGGATGGATACCGGTGGTGCTGGCCTGGGCGTGGACGGTACTGGTTCTGGTGGGACCGATTGCGGTACTGGCGATCCGGTCGGTGCGTCCGACCGTCGGTGGATCGTGGACGCTCGCCGGGTATCGGGCGCTGTCCGAGCCGGTGAACGGCGTGACGCCGCTGGACACGTTGCGGTACTCGCTGCTCAGCGCGATCCTGGCCACGGTCGTCGCGCTGGTCGTCGGTGGTCTCGCGGCGATCACCCTGCATCGGTCACGGTGTGTTGCCGGCGCAGTGGGGAACACCATCGCCATGATCCCCTTGGGGATCAGTGCGGTCACACTGGGATTCGGATACCTGATCGTGTTGGCCGCCCTGCCGGCTGAGATCGCCGGCTCACCGTTGGTGATCCCGTGCGTACAGGCGCTGATCGCGATTCCTGTCGTCATCCGCATCGTCATCCCAGCCCTGGAATCGGTACCCGAGCGGTTGCGTCAGGCCGCGGCGGTCCTCGGTGCCGGGCCGTGGCGGGTATTCCGCACCGTCGATCTCCCACTGATCGGTCGATCACTCGGTGCCGCAGGCGGTTTCGCTTTCGTCATGGCGCTCGGGGAGTTCGGTGCGACGAGCTTTCTCGCGCGCGCCGACACCACCACCCTGCCGGTCCTGATCGGATCGGCCCTCAACCGTCCGGGCGCCACCGAACTCGCCACGGCGATGGCCGCATCGATGGTGTTGGTGGTCGTGACCACCGTCGCGGTGCTTGCCGTGGAGATCTTCCGGCCTCGCTCGGGGACACTGATCTGATGCTGCAGATCGAGAAGCTGAGCGTCGCCTACGGGGCCGAAGCGGTCGTCAAGGGGCTCGATTGGTCTGTGGGCGGCCAGGATTCACTTGTCACCGCACTGCTCGGGCCGTCCGGATGCGGCAAGTCGACGTTGATTCGCGCCGTAGCCGGGCTGGAACGACCAACCGCCGGGACGATTCGTTTCGACGGGGACGATCTCGCCGAGATCGCCACCCACCGGCGGGATTTCGGGGTCGTCTTCCAAGACGGCCAGCTCTTCCCGGGACGCACGGTGGCCGCGAACATCGGCTACGGACTGCGCGTGCGGGGGTGGTCGAGAGCCGACATCGCCGCACGAGTCGGCCAGATGCTCGAATTGGTACGACTTCCCGGCGTCGAGAAACGCCGCGTCGAGTCGCTCTCGGGTGGACAGGCACAGCGGGTGGCGCTGGCGCGGGCGCTGGCCCCCCGGCCACGGCTGCTGCTCCTCGACGAGCCGCTGGCCGCTCTGGACCGTCGACTCCGCGACAGCCTGGCCGTGGAGATCGCCGAAATCGTCCGTGCTGCAGGGACTCCGACGATCGTCGTCACCCATGACCACACGGAAGCGGCGTTGATGGCCGACTCCGTCGCGGTGATGCGGGAGGGTGAGATCGTCCAGACGGCGCGACCGGCCGGTCTGTGGTCGGCGCCTGCGGACGAGTGGACGGCGCGATTCCTCGGGTGTACCACCATCATCGATGCGCATAAGAAGCGAGAAGGGCTGGCCGACACCGTCTTCGGGGCGGTTGCCGTCGACCTGGCGGACTCGCGCGCACGGTTGGGTTTGCGGGCCGAGTCGGTGCTCGCCGCGCCGGCCGGCGATGGTGACACGATGCAGAGCGAGACGACGTCGGGTGCAGTCGGCACGGCGATGGTGGTCGCCGACCTTCCCGGAGGTCCTCGCGTACGGGTGGCCACCGATCACGGCGAGATCGACGCCATCGGCGCCGGAGCGATCGCGGTCGGTGACCGGGTCCTGGTGCGATTGGTTCCCGACCGGATCGCGGTGATCGGACGATGAGTCGTCGGCACGTGTTGGCCGGCGCCATCCTCGATTCCTCGGGCACGCGGATATTGCTGGCGCGCCGCGCGCGGCCGGTCGAATTGGAAGGCCTCTGGGAACTGCCCGGCGGAAAGGTCGAGGCGGGGGAGAGCGACGAGGAAGCCCTGCGTCGTGAACTCGCAGAGGAGCTGGGTATCGACGTCGGCGTCGAGTCCGAGCTAGCTGAACAGGTGACGCTCTCCGACCAACTGGTGTTGATCGCCCGCTGGGCGCGAGTGATCGCCGGCGAACCCGCCGCGCGTGAACATCAAGCGGTGCGGTGGGTCGATGCGGAGGAACTGTCGACGCTGTGCAGTGAGGGGAGTCTCGTCCCCGCCGACACCGTGTGGGTTCCGGAACTGCTGGCGCGGCTACGCCGCCCCTGATCCGCGCCGACAGCGCTCTTCATTTCGTCGACGGCGCTCTCTATCTCGCCGACAGCGCTCTCCACGTCGGCGACGGCGCTCTCCACGTCGGCGACGGCGCTCTCCACGTCGGCGACGGCGCCCTCCACCTCGCCGACAGCGCTCTGCACATCGGCGACAGAGCTCATGGTGTTGCTGTCGGCGCCTGCGGACGGCGTTCGGCGTAGGAATCCTCATAGGGCCGCCCCGCCATTGCCGCGAGTTCGAACATCAGGCGATCGGTGGCGCTCCGTAAATCGTCGTCCGCCATTGTCTGGTCGACGGGAACTGGGAATCCTATGACGATGTCGACTCGATGCGGGCGCCACATCAGACGACCCGGGGGGTTTACGCGCTCGGTGCCGCGCAGGGCAATAGGGACCACCGGCGCGCCGGTTGCCCGGGCAACCCGCATCACGCCGGTATGGCCGCGGTGCACGCGTCCGTCGCAACTACGAGTCCCTTCGGGATGGATTGCCCACGCGCCACCTCCCGACACCAGGCTGGTCGCCGTGGCCAATGTGGTGGCGGCACGGTCGCCACCGGATCTATCGATGGGAATCTGACCGGCCGCGAGAAAGAACCATCGCTGCATCCGCCCGCGCAAACCCGGTCGGTCGAAGTAGTCGCTTTTCGCGACGAAGGTCAACCGGCGAGGGAGAATGAGACACAGAAGGAGCGAGTCGATGAAGGCGCTATGTGTGGCCGCGACGATGACCGGACCAGTCGCCGGTAGGAGATCGCGGCCGACGATTCGCGGGCGACAGCTCACCCACAATGCCGGCCCGAGTAGGACGTACTTGAACAGCCAGTACCACATGCGTTCCCCTGTGCTTTTCGATGAAAGGACCGTTGAGTTGGCGTAGACACTGTCTACGCGCTCCATGGTAGACAATGTCTACATGGTTGCTGCAGAAGGAGGGAAACCCTCTGACACGACACGTTCTCGTCTGGTGGCGGCGGGAGTGGAGTTGCTCGAGACTGACGGGCTCGCAGCACTGGGGGTGCGGGCGATCGCGAGGAGCGCGGGTGTGTCTCACGGCGCCCCACGGCGGTACTTCCCGACGCACGCGCAACTCTTGGCCGCCGTCGCTCGTCGCGGACTCGACGACCTTGGTACGGAGATCGCGCCGGTACTGCGAGACCGCTCGACGCCTCCGCGGGATCGACTCGTCTCCGCGGCGAACGTGTACGTCGGCTTTGCCCGACGCCGGCGCGCGATGTTCGAGCTGATGTTCCGTCACGACATTCTTGACGGGGCTGGCGGCGACCTGCGATCGCTATCGGTACCGATGATCGCCGAATTGCACTCAGTCGCTGCGGAATTCGTTGGTGATCATCATTCGTGGACCGCCACCGTTCGTTTCTGGATGTCCATTCACGGGTTGGCCGTGCTGGTGGCCAACCGTGCGCTTGAACCGATGGCAGCGTTGATCGAGATTGACGTCGAGGCGTTGGTGATCGGTGCGGTCGACGCCATTGCGTAGTCGCTCCGCGTGGTTACAGCGCTGTCGGGGTTGGGACGGGCGCTGTCAGCGACGAGAAGGGCGCTGTCGGGGTTGGGGCGGGCGCTGTCGGCGGGACAGAGGGCGCTGTCGAGGTTGGGACGAGCGCGCTCGGCGGAACAGAGGGCGCTGTCGGCGACGAGAAGGGCGCTGTCGGGGGTAAAGAGGGCGCTGTCGGCGACGAGAAGGGCGCTGTCGGCGGGACAGAGGGCGCTGTCAGGGGTAAAGCGGGCGCTGTCGGCGGAGGGGAGGGCGCTGTCGCGAGGACTCGGGTCAGGCGGCCCGTGCCTTCTTGAGGGCCTTGCCGAGTTCCTTCTTGCTCATCGAGTCGACGTCGAGTTTGCGCATCCGTGCGATGACGACCGGGCACCGTACGCAGCGGGTCTTGGAGCGACAACACTTCTTCTTGGGCGTGAGGTCGGCGACCTTTGCCGGGTTTTTCTTGCCCATGCGCTGACGCTAGCACCGGCTGTTCACCCGCTGACACTCCGCTGTGATCGCGGTCTCTCCCACGGACCCGATACGCTGTTAGCCGTCGTCAGTCTGCCGGCGCCGGTTCCGCGTGCGCCGAGTGACCGTCCCCGTACACGAAAGAGATCTCAGTGAGCCCTGCTCCCAACTTCCGCAACGTCGCGATCGTCGCGCACGTCGACCACGGCAAGACCACGTTGGTCGATGCGATGCTCCGGCAGTCCGGGGTGTTCGGCGAGCGCGCCGAGCTCGTCGACCGCGTGATGGATTCCGGTGACCTGGAGCGCGAGAAGGGCATCACCATTCTCGCCAAGAACACCGCGGTCCACCGTCGCCAGCCCGACGGCACCGAGGTCGTCATCAACGTCATCGACACCCCTGGTCACGCCGATTTCGGCGGCGAGGTGGAGCGCGGTCTGTCGATGGTCGACGGCGTGGTGCTGCTCGTCGACGCCTCCGAGGGCCCGCTGCCCCAGACCCGTTTCGTATTGCGCAAGGCGCTGTCGGCATCGCTGCCGGTCATCCTGTTGGTCAACAAGACCGACCGGCCCGACGCGCGTATCGCCGAGGTCGTCGAGGAGACCCACGACCTGCTCCTCGATCTCGCGTCCGACCTTCCCGAAGAGGCCGCCGCGGCCGCCGAACAGGTCCTCGACCTTCCGGTGCTCTACGCCTCGGGGCGCGCGGGCATCGCGAGCACCGTGCAGCCCGCCAACGGTGAGGTGCCCGAGGGTGAGAACCTCGATCCGTTCTTCGACGTGCTGCTCGAGCACGTCCCGGCCCCCAAGGGCGATCCGGAAGCGCCCCTGCAGGCCCACGTCACCAACCTCGACGCGTCGCCGTTCCTCGGCCGCCTCGGGCTGGTCCGCATCCACAACGGGACCCTGAAGAAGGGGCAAACCGTCGCATGGCTGCGTGAGGTCACGAAGGAAGACGGAACAGCGGAGCCCGTTGTCGAACGCGCCAAGATCACCGAACTGCTCGCCACCGTCGGCGTCGAGCGCAGCCCGGCCGAGTCGGCTGTCGCGGGCGACATCGTCGCGGTCGCCGGAATGTCGGAGATCATGATCGGCGACACCCTCGCCGACGCCGAGAACCCTGTCGCGTTGCCGCGCATCACCGTCGACGAACCGGCCATCGCGGTATTCATCGGCACCAACACCTCGCCGCTGGCCGGCCGGGTCAAGGGCCACAAGCTGACCGCGCGCATGGTCAAGGATCGCCTCGACTCCGAGCTGATCGGCAACGTGTCGCTGCGTGTCCTCGACATCGGGCGTCCCGACGCCTGGGAGGTCCAGGGTCGTGGCGAGCTGGCACTGGCGATCCTCGTCGAGCAGATGCGCCGCGAGGGCTTCGAGCTGACCGTCGGCAAGCCGCAGGTGGTCACGCGCCGGGTCGACGGCAAGGTGCACGAGCCGTTCGAGCACCTCACCATCGACGTGCCCGAGGAGTACCTCGGCGCGGTGACCCAGTTGCTCGCGGCCCGCAAGGGGCGGATGGACCAGATGAACAACCACGGCTCGGGCTGGGTGCGGATGGAGTTCACCGTGCCCTCCCGCGGACTGATCGGCTTCCGCACCGACTTCCTCACCGAGACCCGCGGCACCGGTATCGCCAACGCGGTCTTCGACGGGTACGCGGCGTGGGCCGGCGAGATCCGCGCCCGGCACACCGGATCACTGGTCAGTGACCGCGCGGGTACCGTCACGCCGTTCGCGATGATCCAGCTCGCCGACCGCGGCACGTTCTTCGTCAATCCCGGTGACGACACCTACGAGGGACACGTCGTGGGCATCAACCCGCGCGCCGAGGACCTCGACATCAACGTGACCCGCGAGAAGAAGCTGACCAACATGCGGCAGTCGTCGGCCGACGTGATGGAAACCCTCGCCAAGCCGATGCATCTCGAACTCGAGGGCGCGATGGAGTTCTGTGCCGCCGACGAATGTGTCGAGGCGACTCCCGAGGTGGTGCGGGTGCGTAAGGTGCATCTGGATGCCACCACCCGAGCCCGCGAGCGTTCGCGCGCCAAGACGCGGGATGCCGCGGCGGGCTGAGCCCCGTACGCGCTCGGGTGAACGTGGTCGTGGTCTGGGGGTGAGTGGATTCGTGATGGACGTGGGATGTGAGCGGTCGAGGCGGCGTCGCGTGACGTATTCGGCCGGGCGATCACTCCTGCTCGTCCTCACGGTCCTGGCGGCGGTGCTCGGGGTGGCGGCGTGTACCGCCAACCCGCCGCCGCCGGTGCGAGACACCGCGACCCCACAGACGCCGACCGAGTATCCCGACGGCAAGACGATCTACGTTGCCACCGACTCGATCGGTACCGGTTTCAATCCGCACCTGGGCGCCGACCAGAATCCGGTGACCACGGCCATCGCCGCGATGACCCTGCCCAGTGCGTTCCTGCCGGTGCAGACGCCCGACGGCGTTGTCTGGCAACGCAACGACGCGCTGGTGACCTCGGCGGAGGTCACCTCGACCCAGCCGTTCACGGTCACCTACCGCATCCATACCAATGCGCAATGGTCCGACGGCCTGCCGGTCACCGGCGACGATTTCAACTATCTGTGGCAGCAGATGTCGCGACAGCCGAATGTGGTGGCGCCGGCCGGTTATCGGCTGATCGACTCGGTCACCTCCAGTGCGGGGAGCAAGGTCGTCGAGGTCCGCTTCGCACAGCCCTATCCGCGGTGGCGCGAGTTGTTCACCAACCTGCTGCCCAGCCACGTGCTGCGTGGCACCCCGGCCGGCTTCCAGACCGGCATGGACTCGGGGAAACCGGTGTCGGCCGGTCCTTTTCAGATCTTCTCTCTCGATCCCACCCGGGACGAGGTGCGGTTGATCCGCAACGACCGCTACTGGATGACGCCGTCGAAGCTCGACCAGGTGGTGTTGCGCCGGGCCGGTACCGACTCGCAGATGATCGATTCGATTCGTTCGGGTGGCTCGGCGCTGGCGACGGTCGGCGCGGGCCCGGCGACGACCGCCGAGCTCACCGCGGTTCCCGGGCTGACTGATCAGCGCGGGCCGACCTCGCGGGCCCTCACGGTCAGCGTCAACGCGCGTACCCCGGTGATGAATCGGGTGGAAATGCGGCGCGCGATCCTGTCGATGATCGACACCAACCTCGCGACGCTGGCCGGTGCGGGCGAATGGGTGGTGCAGCAGTACGCCAACACCGTGTACGCGCCGTCGGACCCGGGGTACTTCCCGGTGAGCCGCCCCCGGCCCGCGCCGCAGGCGATCGACGATCTGCTCGCGTCGGCGGGATACAGGCGCACACCACCCGCTCCGGACACCCCGACATCCGGCTCGCCGAGCCCATCGGGTTCGACCGGCCCGTCGAGTTCGGCGAGCCCGAGCAGTTCGTCGGCACCGAGCAGCACGCCGACGTCCGAGGCGCCCAGCGTTGCCCCGGTACCCGACGGCGTCATCCCGTTCGAGAAGGACGGGCAGGATCTGACGGTCCGGGTCGGCGCGATCAGCGGTGACCCCCGGTCGACATCGGCCGCGGCGAACATCGTCGATCAATTGCGTTCCGCCGGTGTACGAGCCGGGGTGGTGTCGCTGCCCAACAGCGATCTCTACGGCGTCGCGCTGACCGATTCACGCGTCGATCTCGTCGTCGGATGGACGGGGCTCGGTGTGCCCCCGGCGGCCGCGCTGGCCTCCCAGGTCGACTGCGACCAGCCCAAGCCCGGCACCGCGCCGTCGCTGTCGACACCCCCGACCCCCACCAGCGTCGCACCCAGCCAGGACGCGTCCGGCGCGACCACCGTCTACGCCAGCAACATCTCCGGGGTGTGCGATCCCGCGCTGATCTCCCTGGCCCGTGATGCGCTGTCGGCCGACGATCCGACGCCGATGCTCGCCGAGGCCGAGCCGTTGCTGGCCGATCAGGCGATCTACCTGCCGCTCTACCAGGACAGCATGCTCGTGGGGGTGACGCCGGCGGTGACCGGTGTGCCGCTGTCCGGGCCGATCCAGACCTCCATCTACGGCACCGCCGCCACCTGGGACATCAAATGACCGCATCGTTCGAGTCGGCAGGACGCCGACTGCTGCTGCTGCACGCCCACCCCGACGACGAGACCATCATGACCGGCGGCACCATCGCCCGGTATCTCGACGAGGGTGTCGACGTGCGCGTGGTGACCTTCACCCTGGGTGAGGAGGGTGAGGTGATCGGCGACCGCTGGGCGCAACTGGTCGCCGACGGCGGTGCCGATCAGCTCGGCGGCTACCGCATCCTCGAACTGACCCGGGCGCTCGAGGCCCTCACCCCGCCCGGTCGGCCTCCGCTGGCCCCGCGATTCCTCGGTGGTGCCGGACGCTGGCGCGACTCCGGGATGGCCGGGACGCCGTCGGCAGAGCATCCGCGCGCGCTGGCGCAGGGCCCGTTCGACGCGGTCGTCGCGGCGCTGGCCGACGAGATCGCCGAGTTCGATCCGCAGGTGGTCGTCACCTACGACACCGCGGGCACCTACGGGCATCCCGACCACATGACGGTGCACGAGGCCTCGGTGGCCGCGGTGCCGATCGCGTCGGAGCGGACCGGAACCGAGTACCTGGTGTACGAGTCGGTCACCGAGGCGAGTGCACTGCGTGCCGGTCTCGCTGCGGCGGCCGACCGCGTTCCCGACGGCTGGCGGATGCCGCTCGAGGACGAACTGCCCAGCTACCCCGACGACCGGATCACCACCGCCATCGACGTCGGCGGGGTGTATCAGCGCAAGGTCGACGCCCTGGCCGCACACGCGACCCAGGTGAAGGTGGCGCCGTCGCGGACCGAATACGCCTTGTCCAACAACATCCTTCAGCCGATCTTCGACGTCGAGCACTTCATCCTGCGCAGCCCGGCACCGGAGGGGGCCTCGACCCCCGCACCGGAGGCGTCGCGACGCAACGACGATCTGTTCACCCCGCAACGCCGTCCCGCGCAGGCGCACCCGTGACCCGCGCGCTCGACCGCTTCCTCCTCGCGATGCTGATCGTCGACGGGGTCGTGGTCGGGCTGGGATCGGTGGCGTTCTGCTACCTGCGGTTCTGGGGGCAGCCCGTTCCGGTCGTCGCCCTCGTCGCCGGCCTGGTCAACGCGATATTGCTGTGGCTGGCGGCGCGCACGACCGAGTCACCGCTGCGGTTCGCGCCGTTGGCCGCGTGGGTTCTGGTCCTACTGGTCGCGGCGTTCACCGGTCCGGGTGGCGACGTGGTGCTCTATCTCGGCGGCACCACCGTTCCCGCGACGCTGATGCTGGTCTTGTTCGGTCTCGGAATCCCGGTGGCGCTCATCTGGTCGGGACGGCTGCCGCGCCCGGACGCCTGAGCATCCCGAGCCACCCCGAACGCCCGGGACCCTGCGGTTAGAGTGGGTCCATGGTTTTGCGCGCGTGGGCGACCGATCATCGGGCGCCCGTCGAGCGGGTCGCCGCGGCGCTGGAGCGGTTGTCCGCCGCCCCGGTGGGAACGCCGGCCGACCTCTCCGACGACGAGTGGATCGCGCTGCTCGGCGCCGACGGTGATCTCCTCGACGAGCTGTGCGCGCACGCCGACGCGGCCCGCCGAGCGGTCACCGATCCCGAGGCCCTCACCTTCGTGGTGAATCGCAATCTCGACACCGCCGTGGCCGCAGGCCTGACCACCGACCCGGCACTGGAGGATCTGGTCGTCGAGGCCCGCGAGCTCGGGGCGACCGAGATCTGCATGCAGGGGCCACTACCCGCCGATGCCCCGGCCGAGGGGTACCTGAACCTGATCGAGCGGATCACCGCTGCGGCGCCGGTCCATCTGCACGCCTTTCGCCCGCCGGAGATCCGCGACGCCGCCGCCCGGCTGGGCGTCGACGTCGAGGAGTTCCTCCGCCGAGCACGTGCTGCCGGACTCGGCTCGGTGCCGGGCACCGCGGCGCAGATCCTCGACGACGAGGTCCGTGCCGTCCTCGCACCACCCGGGGCCGACCACGCCCGCGACCGATGGATCGAGGTGATCACCGCAGCGCACGAGGCGGGACTGTTTTCGACGGCGACGGTGTTGTACGGGCATGTCGAAACGCCGGGCCAGGTCGTTGCCCATCTGCGGACGCTGTCCGGGATCCAGTCGCGTACAGGCGGGTTCAGTGAGCTCATCCTGATGCCGATGGTCGCCGACAACACCCCACCCCACCTGCGGTCGGCCGCGATGGCCGGCGCCTCACGCCGTGAGACCCGCGCGATTCACGCCGTGGCGAGGCTGTTCACCCTGGGCCGGTTCGACCACATCCAGGTCGCCTGGACCAAGCTCGACGCCGGCGTCGTCGACGAGGTGTTGCGGGGCGGGGTCGACGACATCGGCGGGATGCTGCTCGACGGCACCGTGATGCCGTCGGCCGGCCCGGAGGCCGGTCGCGTCCTCGACGCCGAGCGCCTCGCCGGATTCGCCGAACGCGCCGGCCGCACGCCGGTCCAACGGACCACCGCCTATCGGCAGCCCGGCGACCAGCCGATCCTGCACCGGGCAGGCCGGTGACCGCGGCCGCACCCCAGGTCGACGTCGCGATCGTCGGGGCGGGATTCGCCGGGCTGGGCATGGCCACGCATCTGGCGCGGCGCGCGAGGGAATCGTTTGTGGTCCTCGAACGCGCCGACGCCGTCGGCGGCACCTGGCGTGACAACATCTATCCAGGCATCGCCTGCGACATCCCCGGTCACCTCTATTCGTTCTCGTTCCGTCCCCCCGCCGACTGGTCGGCGATTTATCCCGCCGGCGCCGAGATCCGCGCCTATCTCGACCGGCTCGTACACGACGAAGGACTGGCCGACCACATCCGCCTCGGCCGCGAACTCACCTGTGCCACCTGGGATGCCGAGAGCGATCGATGGCATCTGGTCACCGAAGGAGTCGACGGTGCGCAGTCGCTGACCGCCCGGATCCTGCTGCTGGCCGTCGGCCGGTTGTCGGAGCCGAGAATCCCCGACATCGAGGGCCTCGACGATTTCCCGGGGACCGTGGTCCACACGGCCGCCTGGGAGCCCGATCTCGAACTGACGGGCGCCCGGGTCGGGGTGGTCGGCACCGGGGCGTCGGCGATCCAGATCGTGCCGCATGTGGCCGCGCGCGCCGCCGAACTCGTCATCTTCAGCCGCACCCCGCCCTACATCGTGCCGCGCGAGGATCGTCGCCTCGACGCTGCCGAGCGGGCCGAGCTCGTCGACCCGCAGCGGGCGGCCGCACATCGCAACGAACTGTTGCGCAATGCCGACGCCGCGTTCGCGCAACGGCTGCGCCGCCGTCCCGACATCGACGAGATCCGGGCGCGGGCCCTGACGCACCTGCGCGCCCAGATCCCCGATCCGGTGCTGCGGGCCGAACTCACCCCCGATTACGAGATCGGTTGTAAACGAATACTTCTCAGTGACGATTTCTATCCGACGCTGTTGCGCGAGAACGTCGTCTTCGAGCCCGGCGCCCTCGAGTCGGTGGTCGAATCGAAGGCGCGGGCGGCCAGTGGCGGCAGCCACGATCTCGACATCCTGGTGATGGCAACAGGTTTCGAGGCGGCGCGACCGCCGGTCGCTACGCGCGTGCACGGCCGGGACGGCGAGTTGCTCGCCGACCACTGGCGACACGGCATGGTCTCCTATGCCTCGACCGTGGTCGCCGGTTTCCCGAACATGTTCGTGCTCGACGGCCCGAATGCGGCCCTCGGCCACAATTCGGCGATCTACATGATCGAGACGCAACTCGACTACGTCGTCGGCGCTCTCGATCACATGGCCGAGGCGGGGGTGGCCGCACTGGAGGTCACCGCCGACGCCGAGGCCGCCTACACCCGGGAGATCGACGACCGGAGTTCCGATACGGTGTGGTTGACCGGTTGTGACAGTTGGTATGTCGATCCCGAGAGTGGTCGGCTGACACTGCTCTGGCCGGGGACGGCGTTGTCGTTCCGAGAGCGCAACGGCACGTTCGAGCCGGAGCCGTTCCTCACCCGATTGTCAGCGGCCACCACCAGCGAACGAGGGGAGTGAGCACCCATGGCATCCATGAGCATGGCCGCGGCACTCGATGCCGCGACGAGCGCCGAGGTCACCGACGACGAGGTGGTGAGCACACTGTTGTCGGCGTCCGGCTCCGATCTGCATGCGCTGCAACGGATCGCCGCCGATCTCCGCGACGAGGGCCTCGCGGCCGCGGGACGAACCGGGCAGGTCACCTACTCGCGCAAGGTGTTCATCCCGCTGACCAAACTGTGCCGCGACCGCTGCCACTACTGCACCTTCGTGACGATCCCGGGAAAGCTCGCGCGCGCCGGTGCGGGGATGTACCTCGAACTCGACGAGGTCGTCGACATCGCCCGCAAGGGTGCCGAACTCGGTTGTAAGGAAGCGCTGTTCACCCTCGGCGATCGCCCGGAGGATCGATGGCCGCAGGCCGCGCAATGGCTGGCCGAGCGTGGTTACACCTCCACGCTGGACTACGTCCGCGCCGCCGCGATCGCGGTCCTGTCACAAACGGGACTGTTGCCGCACCTGAATCCGGGGGTGATGAGCGCCGAGGAGATGACCGCCCTGCGTCCGGTCGCCCCGTCGATGGGCATGATGCTCGAAACCACCTCGCGCCGGCTGTTCACCGAGAAGGGTATGCCTCACTACGGCAGCCCCGACAAGGATCCGCTGGTACGGCTGCAGGTGTTGCGCGATGCGGGTGCGGTCGGGATTCCGTTCACCACCGGAATACTCGTGGGCATCGGCGAAAGTCTCACCGAGAGAGCGCAATCGCTGCTCGCGATGGCCGAGATCGCCGCGGCGGGCGGGCACATCCAGGAAGTGATCGTGCAGAACTTCCGGGCCAAGCCGGACACCGCGATGCGCGGCACCCCCGACGCCGAGATGACCGAATTCCTCGCCGCGGTCGCGACCGCGCGGATCGTACTCGGTCCGCACATGCGAATCCAGGCGCCGCCGAACCTGGTGTCGGCAGCCGAGTGCGAGGCACTCATCGCCTCCGGCGTCGACGACTGGGGCGGGGTGTCGCCGTTGACACCCGATCACGTCAATCCCGAACGTCCCTGGCCCAACCTCGACGTGCTCGCCGATCTCACCGCCGGCGCCGGATTCACCCTGACCGAACGTCTCACCGCGCAGCCGCCGTACATCCTCGACGCGTCGTCGTGGATCGATCCGGCACTGCATGATCACGTGGCGGCCCTGAGCGATCCGGACAGCGGTCTGGCCGCCGACCGGATTCCGTCACCCCGGACGTGGCCGGCGGTGGCGTGAGCCCCGCGACATCACCGGCGATCGTGGTGCGCCGCGAGGGCCCGGTAGCCCCCGACGACATCGGTGGCCCGGTGTAATCCCAACTGCTGCAACGATGCCGCCGCCAGGCTCGAGGTGTATCCCTCCGAGCACAGGATGATCCACCGTACGTCGTGGTCGACGGCTTGTGTGATGCGCGCGTCGCTGGCCGGATCGCATCGCCATTCCAGGACGTTGCGTTCGATGACGAGTGCCTCGGGAACCTCCCCTTCGGCGGCGCGTTGCGCGGCGGGCCGGATGTCGACGAGCACGGCACCGGCGGCGAGTTCGGCGTCGAGATCCTCGGCGGGCAGTCGTTGCAGGGACTCCCGCGCGACGAGGAGCATGTCGTCGATGGTCATCGGCATGGGTTCACGATAGGTGTTCTACTCCGGTTCGTCGGTCAGTTCGGTCCGGGTCCGGCGGAGCGCGCCGCCGTCGGTGACCTCGTAGAACGACATCGCGGTCAGCGGCGGGGAGTAGGCGTGGACGCTGAGCGTCGGACCACTCGGAGTGGCCACGCTCGGAGTGGGCACGGAGGTGTCGCCCGTCGGGGCGGTGAGCCCACGCGCGGGCGGGATGCTGCCGTGGTGCTGCACGTCGTGGACCCAGCCGAGAGGAAATGCGGCCTGATCACCGGCCGAGAGGATGCGCAGCGCGAGATCGTCTCCGGTCCAGCGGTATTCGCGCAGTGCGCCGCTCAGGACGGTCAGGGCGCCGAGCGATCCGGCGTGGTCGTGCAGGTCGGTGGAGCGGTCCGGCGTCCAGCTGATCAGCCACAGGTCGAGGTCGTCGTCGGATTCCAGACGGGTCGACCACCGTTCCACCGGGTCCCAGGTTGCGGGCAGCAGGCGGTCATATCGTCCGTCGAGGACGTCGGCGACGCCCTGGTCGGTGATCCGCAGCAGGTCGGCCGGACGCAGCCGGGTCGGTAGGTGGGCGGCGGTGTGGCGGGCGGAGCGGTCCGGGCGGTACGTACGGGTTGGCTGGGTACGGGAGGGCAGGGTCGAGGTCATGAGTTCTCCTGTGAACGAGGGGCGAGGGGAGAGTGCGCCGGATACGGTGACGGCCGCGACATCGCCTCGATGGAGTGCTCACGCGACCAGGGTGGCCGGGCATCGGCGCGAGCGGGAGGGTTCTCCTCACCCTGGGTGCAACCGGGTCTCGGTGTGATTTGTGACTCAACGACCGCCGGCGAGCAGGGGCGGGTGTGGGAGGGCCTGCTGGTGGGCAGATACTCTAGGACGACACGTGTGTGCGGTGTGGAGCTGCGGATTGCCGCTGCATGCGTGTTCGGCGCGACCAGCCCTCGCGTACATCTCGGCCGGCCGGACGACGGCGGCCGACCCGAAGTGCTTGCAGCAAAGGAGTGTGTGGTGACCTACATCATCGCGGAACCCTGCGTGGATGTGATGGACAAGGCATGTGTGGAGGAATGCCCGGTCGATTGCATCTACGAAGGTGGTCGCAGTCTCTACATCCAGCCGGATGAATGTGTGGACTGTGGTGCCTGCGAGCCGGTGTGTCCGGTGGAGGCCATCTTCTACGAGGATGACGTCCCCGACGAATGGGATCCGTACGTCAGTGCCAACGCCGACTTCTTCGACGAGCTCGGCTCGCCGGGCGGTGCCAGCAAGGTCGGCAAGACCGATTTCGATCCGCCTTTCATCAAGCAACTGCCCCCGATGAACGAGGACGAGGACTGAGCTCGAGGTGACCGGTGACCGTCCGGCCCGACGCCGGGTCAGTGCCGCCCTCCCCGATTTCCCGTGGGACACCCTCGCCGAGGCGAAGGCCACGGCGAACTCCCATCCCGGCGGCATCGTCGATCTCTCGGTCGGTACCCCGGTCGATCCGGTCGATCCGGTCATCCGTGAGGCCCTCGCGGAGGCCTCGGGGTTCCCGGGCTATCCGACGACGATCGGTACCGAGGCCCTGCGTGCCGCCGCGGCTGCGGCGCTGAGCCGTCGCTACGGAGCCGTCGGCGTGGACGAGTCGAGCATCCTCCCGGTGATCGGCACCAAGGAAGCCATCGCCGGGGTGGTCTCGACGCTGGGTGTCGGTGCCGGCGAGATGGTCGTCATCCCGGAGGTTGCCTACCCGACCTATGAGGTCAGTGCCCTGCTGGCCGGTGCGACACCGGTGCGCGCCGATTCGACGGTGGCACTCGGACCGGCACGCCCGGCCGTGCTGTTCCTGAACTCACCGTCCAATCCGACCGGCAAGGTGCTCGGGGTCGACCACCTGCGCAAGGTGATCGACTGGGCACGCGAGCGTGGGACCGTCGTCATCTCCGACGAGTGTTATCTCGGTTTGTCGTGGGATGCCGAGGCCGTCTCGGTGCTCGACCCGCGTGTCTCCGACGGCGACCACACCGGTCTGCTCGCGGTCCACTCGTTGTCGAAGATCTCCAACCTGGCGTCCTATCGCGCGGGTTTCTTCGCCGGTGACCGCGACCTGATCGCCGAGCTGCTGGCCGTTCGCAAACATGCCGGGCTGATGGTTCCGTACCCGATCCAGGCGGCGATGACAGCAGCGCTCACCGATGATGCGCACGTCGAGGTCCAGCGCGCCCGGTATGCCGAGCGCCGAACCGAGCTGGCCGCGGCGGTCCGCGCAGCGGGTTTCGCCATCGACCACTCCGAAGCCGGTCTGTACCTGTGGGCCACCCGCGGCGAACCGTGCCGGGAGACCGTCGATTGGCTCGCGCAGCGAGGCATCCTCGCCGCGCCGGGCGACTTCTACGGGCCCGCGGGCGTCGACCACGTGCGGATCGCGTTGACGGCGACCGACGAGCGGATCGCCACCGCGGTGCAGCGGCTCGGCTGAGACGCGGTCGCCGGTGACATTCGCGGAGTGTCCTGCGAGGCCGGCGACGTGCTGGCGCGCCGATACCGCACCCGGCGAGTCGATCATCCTGCCGGACGGATGCATGGATCTGATCTGGACCGGTGAGGAACTGCTGGTTGCGGGTCCCGACACCGGACCGTACGTCTTCCGTACCGACCGGCACCGGGACATGACCGGATTGCGCTTCGCGCCGGGGTACGCGCCCGGACTTCTCGGTGTCCCCGCATCGGAGTTCCGGGACTCGCGGGTGTCGCTGAGCGATCTCTGGCCGGCGTCGGGCGTGCGCCGCTGGGAGGAGACACTCGCTGCTGCCGACGATGTGGGCGCGGTCCTGTCCGCGCTGTGCGACGCAGTGCCGGGTGAGCCACTCCCGCCGTGGATCGGCACGCTGGCCTCGATGCTCGTCCGTGGCGTCCCGGTCTCCGCTTGTGCCGACACGGTGTCGGTGTCGGTGCGCACCCTGCACCGGATCTCGTTGCAGTACTTCGGTTATGGCCCCAAGACTCTCGCCCGGATCCTGCGGATGCAGGCCGCGCTGGCGCTACTCGACGACGCCGGGGAGGATCTGAGCGGCATCGCTGCGCGCGCGGGATACGCCGACCATGCGCACATGTGCCGCGACTTCGCCGAACTCGCCGGCGGGCCGCCGACGGCGTGGACCGGTGGCGGTCAGGCCAGCGGGCTGTAGAGGTCGACGGGGTTGCCGTCGGGGTCGGCGATGACGGCATAGCGCTGACCCCAGAAGGCGTCGAACGGTTCGCGTATCGACCGGTGTCCGGCGGCGACGAGCGCGGTGTGCTCGGCGTCGACATCGGCGGGGGTTGCGCAGGCGAAGGCGAGCGCCATCCGGTGGCCGCCCGCGGGTTCGGTCCACCCCGGCATGAACGATTCGACGACGGCGCGGGTGTCGAAGAGAATCCTCATCGGGCCCACCGAACTCTCCGCGTGCGGGGCGTCGGCGGCGCCGGGATCGAACCGCAGACCCAGATGAGTGTAGAAGTCGACGGTGGCCGCCATGTCGGCGACGACGATGGACAGGGCGTCGAGGATCGGTCCCGTAGTGCGTGTTGTGTCGGTCATACGCTCAACGTATGGCCACCGCACCCCGGGCGTCTTGAACGTTTCGGACAGATCCCGGCAGTCGGCGGTGTGTTGGTGTCAGTTCTTGTGCAGGGCCTCGTTGAGGGCGATGCCGTCGCCCTTCCACGGGACCACCTCGACGGCGCCGTTGAGGCTGTTGCGACGGAACAGCAGATTGGACTGGCCGGAGAGGTCGCGGGCCTTGACGGTGGTCCCGTCGGGCCCGGTGACCTTGGTGCCCGCGGTGACGTAGAGGCCGGCCTCGATGACGCAGTCGTCGCCGAGCGGGATGCCGCAGCCGGAGTTCGCGCCCAGCAGGCAGCGCTTGCCGAGCACGATGCGCTCCTTGCCGCCCCCGGACAGCGTGCCCATCGTGGACGCGCCGCCGCCGATGTCGGAGCCGTCGCCGACGACGACACCCGCCGAGATGCGGCCCTCGACCATCGACTCGCCGAGGGTGCCGGCGTTGAAGTTCACGAAGCCCTCGTGCATGACCGTGGTGCCGGGCGCGAGGTGCGCGCCGAGTCGGACGCGGTCGGCGTCACCGATGCGTACACCACCGGGCGCGACGTAATCGACCATGCGGGGGAACTTGTCGATGCTGTAGACGGTCACCGCGCCGCGGGCGCGCAGCCCGGCGCGGATCTTCTCGAATCCCTCGACGGGGCACGGGCCGTGATTGGTCCACACGACGTTGGCGAGTAGGCCGAAGATGCCGTCGAGGTTGGCGCCGTGCGGCGCGACGAGGCGATGCGAGAGCAGGTGCAGACGCAGGTAGACGTCGTAGGCGTCGACTGGCGGCGCCGACAGATCGGCAATCGTGGTCGACACGGCGACGGTCTTGACCCGGCGGACGGCGTCGACGCCGACGAGGTCACGGAGGTCGCCGGGGGTAGCGGTGTCGTCCAGGATCGTCGTGCCGCTCTGCTCACTCGTACCGAGCTGCGGCTCGGGGAACCAGACGTCGAGGATGACGCCGGGATCGGCGGAACCCCCGTTGGTCACCGTGGCGATTCCGACTGCGTGTGCACCATTGTTCGTCACGGCACCCGAGCTTACCGGTGGGGCGTCGTGTGGTCGGCAGCCGGATCAGACCGCCGGGTCACGCCGCGGCGGAGCCGCCAAGTCAGGCCGCGGCGGAGCCGCCAGGTCAATCACTGTGTCGATAGTCGCGCAGGTAGTGCTCCGTCTCGGTGTCGGTGTAGTCGGGAATCAGTGCGCTGTGATGCAGCTTCCGGCCCAGCATGGTCATCGTCGTGGCGGCGACACCGAAGGCGAGCAGTCCGACGACGGCGGCGGTGACGGCCAGCGCGGTGTTGCCGACCACCACCGACACGAGCAGCACGGCCAGGCTCGCGAAACCGACGATGAGCAGGAAGAACGCCAGCACCCCCGCAGGATGCTGACCGTGGGAATCATGAGAACGGTGGACATCGTGAGAACGAGCGGACATGGCGATCATCTCCTCGGTTCGAACACTCCGCTACACCTCCACGCTACGACGGTCACGACAGTCGAGTAGACGTTTCGCCGATCATCTCCGGACACGATCGAGCTCATCTCCGGACACGATCGAGCCATCATCCGAACGGCCGAACGCGCTGGTCGTGGCCGTGTGATGTCCGTATTGTCGCATCATGGTCGAACGTGGACACCGGACTCCGCACCAGGGCGGGCCGCCCCGACGCCGGCGTTGGCCCTGGGTGCTCGCCGGACTCGGTGTGGTGGTCATCGTCGCGGCGGTGGTCGGCGGCGTGATCTTCAAGCCGTGGTTGGTGTTCGTCGACACCGAGATCGCCGACGAGATCCCGGTCGCCGCGAGCGGCGCGCCGGCGTCGGGTACCTCATCGGCCACGCCCGTGGTGCTCTCGTCGGGGACGTTCATCAGCCACGAACACGACACCACCGGTGCCGTGTCGATCATCGAGAAGCCGTACGGCTCAAGGATTCTCGCCATCGAGAACCTCGACACCACCACCGGCCCCGATGTGCACGTGTGGCTCTCGGCCGGGGAGGTGATCGGCGGCTTCGCCGGCTGGCGTACCGCAGGCGGCGCCCCGCACGTCGACCTCGGCCCGATCAAGGGCAACCGTGGCAATCAGGTGTATCAGGTGCCCGCGACCACCGACCTCGCCCGGTTCCCGGCGGTGGTGCTGTGGTGTGTGCAGTTCGACGTGTCGTTCGGCGCGGCCGAACTTCGTCCGGTATGACCCCTGTGCTGTACACAGTGCGGTGTAAACCACGCAGGCGTAACCCTTTTCGGCGCCGCGCCATCGGCTTCGTTACGGTGGGGGCGTGAATGCCCTCGACCTCCATGGCGATCCGATCGACCTAACCGCGGCGCTGGTCGACATCCACAGTGAATCCCGGGACGAAACTGCCATCGCCGACGCCGTCGAATCCGCGCTCCGGGAGCAGACCACCGGCTTCGAGATCGTGCGTCACGGCAACCGGGTGCTCGCGCGCACCGACCGGGGTCTGGGCAGCCGGGTCATCCTTGCCGGGCACCTCGACACGGTCCCGGTGGCCGGGAACCTGCCGAGCCGGCGCACCGACGACGTCACCGAGGGCGACGTCCTGCACGGGTGCGGAACGGTGGACATGAAATCCGGTGACGCGGTGTTCTTGCATCTCGCGGCAACGCTGGCCGATCCGCGCCACGACCTCACGCTCATCTTCTACGACTGCGAGGAGATCGCCGCCGAGTACAACGGCTTGGGGGTCATCGAACGTGAACTGCCGCAGTGGCTTTCCGGTGACGTGGCGATCCTCGGCGAACCCACGGCCGGGCAGATCGAGGCAGGATGCCAAGGCACCCTGCGGGTGCGGCTGACCGCGACCGGGACCCGAGCGCACTCGGCGCGAGCGTGGATGGGCGACAACGCCATTCACAAGCTGGGGGAGGTTCTCACCATCCTCGCCGGGTATTCGCCGCGCCGCGTCGACATCGATGGTTGCGAGTATCGCGAGGGACTCTCGGCCGTCGGGATCGGCGGCGGCGTGGCCGGCAATGTCGTACCCGATGCCGCCCACGTCGACGTCAACTTCCGCTTCGCACCCGACCGCAGCGTCGAGACCGCACTCGACCACGTTAGTGAGGTGTTCGCCGGGCCACTGGCCTCCGGTGCGGTGACGCTCGAACTCACCGACTCCGCCGCGGGCGCGCTGCCCGGCCTGTCGCATCCGGCGGCGGCTGCACTCGTCGACGCCGCGCAAGGACGATTCCGCGCCAAGTACGGCTGGACCGACGTGTCGCGATTCTCGGCTCTCGGCATTCCTGCGGTGAACCTCGGACCGGGGGATCCGAGCCTGGCCCACCGGGTCGACGAACGCGTCCCGGTCGCCCAGATCCGCGAGGTCACCGAGTTGTTGCGGGCCTACCTGAGCTGATCCGACGCGCACCGGGTTCCCGTCGGTGCGGCGGGGACATCGGCCGGGCGCGCTAGCGTTACGCCCATGACAACCTCTGGCAGCGAGACGACCTCTGGCAGCGAGACGACTTCTGGCAGCGAGACCACGTCAGGCAGCGAGCCCGCCGAGCGTGATCCGGTCACCGATCTCGACATCGAGGATCAGCAGGGCACCCGCTACATCGGCCCGATGCGGGTGCGTCGCACCGACACCGACGAACGCACCACCGATCGTCGACTGCTCGAGTGGGTCGATCCGCGCGACGCCGAGCGCCGGGCCGAACGCACCATGCGCGATTCCTGGCGCGTGCTGCGAATCCAGTCGGAGTTCGTGGCGGGTTTCGACGCCCTGTCCGACGTCGCCGAGGCGGTCACGGTGTTCGGGTCCGCGCGTCTGCAGCCCGGCTCACCCGATTACGAGCTCGCGGTGCGCGTGGGCAGAGCACTCGGCGCGGCGGGCTACGCGGTGATCACCGGCGGTGGACCGGGCGTCATGGAGGCCGCGAACAAGGGTGCCCACGAGTCGTCGGCGACGTCGATCGGACTCAACATCGAGCTGCCGTTCGAGCAGCATCTGAATCCCTGGGTCGACCTGGGCATGAACTTCCGCTACTTTTTCGTCCGCAAGACGATGTTCGTGAAGTACGCGCAGGCCTTCGTCTGTCTGCCCGGCGGCCTCGGCACCCTCGACGAACTCTTCGAGGCGCTGACTCTGGTGCAGACCAAGAAGGTGGTCCGGTTCCCGATCGTGCTCGTCGGCCGTGCGCACTGGGCCGGGCTGCTCGCCTGGATGCGTGAGGTCCTCGTCGCCAAGGGGATGGTCTCGGCCGAGGATCTCGATCTGGTGACCGTTGTCGACGAACCCGACGAGGCGGTCGAGGTCATCCGGGCGGCCGCGCAGCGCCGCGCAGCGCCGCGCGACGCGCGGTGACGCCGACTGACGATCCGGCCCGACCGACACCGGCCCCGACTCAGGGACCGGCAGCGTCCGGCGCGATCGGGCGAGACGAACACACATCCGCCGACCACGAGGTCTGCGGACACAGCGAGAGGGCGGGGGAATGATGAGCGCGATCTGCGTGTACTGCGCGTCGGGACGCAATGTGGGGCAGGAGTATCTGGATCTCGCGGCCGAACTCGGCACCGCGATCGGGGCGGGCGGACACACGCTGGTCTCCGGTGGCGGCAACGTGTCGATGATGGGCGCTGTCGCCGACGCCACGCGCGCGGCCGGTGGTACGACGGTCGGGATCATCCCGCGGGCCCTGATGCAGCGCGAGGTCGCCGACCTCGACGCCGATGAACTCGTCATCACCGACACCATGCGGGAACGCAAGAAGCTGATGGACGATCGGGCCGACGGCTTCATCACGTTGCCGGGAGGTATCGGCACGCTCGAGGAGTTGTTCGAGACGTGGACCGGCGGATTCCTCGGCATGCACAGCAAGCCCGTCGTACTGCTCGATCCGGTGGGTTTCTACACGCCGCTGTTGTCGTGGTTGCAGGGTCTGGTGGCCCCGGGATTCGTCGCACAGAGTTCACTGGACCAGCTCGTCGTCACCGATTCGGTGGAGGGTGCGCTGCGTCATGCTACTGACCGGTAAGGTGTGGACACGAGCTGGCGCCGTGCGTTCACGGCGGACAGCGCGCGCCATCGTCGTCCAACCGGAGAGCGAGTAAGTCGATGTCGTCCCAGGACACCGTCGGAATCACAGATCTGTTCAGAGGCGTGCTCAAGATGGCGCCGCAGGCTCCCCAGATGATCAAGCACGCACCCGGTCTGATCCGCCGGCCCGCCGACGCCAAGCGCACCATCGGCCTGATCTTCCAACAGCACGCGGCCAACCATCCGGACCGGCCGTTCGTGCGGTTCGAAGGCAAGTCGACCACCTACGGCGAGGCCAACCGGACGGTGAACCGGTACGCCGCGGTACTCGCCGACAAGGGTGTGCAGACCGGCGACGTGGTGGCGATCCTGTCGAAGAACTGCCCGACCGACCTGTTCGTGATGCTCGCGACGGTCAAACTCGGTGCGATCGCCGGGATGATCAACTACAACCAGCGCGGCAACGTCCTCGAGCACAGCATGAAACTCCTCGGCGCCCGGGTGTTCGTCCATGACCCGGAGTGCGCGGAGGCCTTCGGGTCGATCCCGGAGAGCGCGCTGCCCGAGCACGTCCTCGATTTCGCCGCACTCGATGCCGCGGCGCAGGGACGGTCGGAGTCCGACCCGAAGGTCACCGCGACCCTGCCGGCATCCACCGAGGCGTTCTACATCTTCACCTCCGGGACCACCGGCCTGCCCAAGGCCAGCGTGATGAGCCACAACCGGTGGCTGGCCAGCCTCTCGGGTATCGGCGGACTCGCGGTGCGCCTGCGCGCCAGCGACACCATGTACGTGCCGCTGCCGCTGTACCACAACAACGCCCTGTCGGTGTCGCTGTCGTCGGTGCTCGCCTCGGGCGCCTGTATCGCCATCGGCAAGCACTTCTCGGCGTCGAAGTTCTGGGACGACGTCATCCTCAATCGTGCCACCGCGTTCTGCTACATCGGTGAACTGTGCCGGTACCTCCTGGCGCAGCCGGAGAAGCCGACCGACCGCGCCCACAGCGTGCGCCTCGTGGTCGGCAACGGCATGCGCCCCGACATCTGGGACGAATTCCGCGAGCGGTTCGGCATCGACCGGATCGTCGAGTTCTACGGGGCCAGCGAACTGAACCTGGTGTTCGTCAACGCCTTCAGCGCCAGCCGCACCGCCGGGTTCTGCCCGCTGCCGTACGCGATCGTGGACTACGACGAGGACGGCAAACCCAAACGCAACGCCGACGGCCGGCTGACCAAGGTGAAGCGCGGCGGAACGGGTCTGCTCATCTCCGGTATCAACGATCGGGTCCCGATCGACGGTTACACCGATCCGGAGGAGACCGAGAAGAAGATCGTCCGCGATGCCTTCAAGGACGGCGACGCCTGGTTCAACTCGGGCGATCTCGTCCGTGATCAGGGTTTCAGCCACATCGCCTTCGTCGACCGGCTCGGCGATACGTTCCGCTGGAAGGGTGAGAACGTCGCGACCACCGAGGTCGAGGCCGGACTCGACGGGCACCCGTCGATCGCCCAGTCGGTGGTCTTCGGTGTCGAGGTCCCGGGCACAGACGGCAAGGCCGGAATGGCGGCGGTGACGCTGCGCGAGGGTGCGGACTTCGACGGCAAGGAGGTGGCCTCGCACCTCTACGAGGCACTGCCGTCGTATGCGATGCCACTGTTCATCCGGATCGTCGGTCAGCTCGAGGCCACCTCGACGTTCAAGAATCGCAAGGTCGAACTGCGCGACGAGGGCTACGAGAAGGTCGGCGACGATCCGCTCTACGTGCTCGCCGGACGATCCGATGGATACGTCGAGTACTACGACTCCTATCCCGACGACGTCGCGGCGGCCAAGGCGCCCAAGAACTGAACGCTTTCGTAGTCTGGACGTCATGGACGCCATGGACGCGCGACGTGTGAAGTACGGGGGCGAGACCCTGTGCGGCCGCCCGGTCGCGGCCGACCGCGCACTCGTGATGGCGATCGTGAACCGCACGCCCGATTCGTTCTACGACCGTGGGGCCAGTTTCACCGACGATGCGGCCAAGGACCGGGTCGACCGCGTCGTGGCCGAGGGCGCCGACATCGTCGACATCGGCGGCGTCAAGGCCGGTCCGGGTGCGGAGGTCGACGCCGCGGGCGAGATCGCGCGGGTGGTGCCGTTCATCGCGTGGATTCGTGATCGCTACCCCGATCTGCTCATCAGTGTCGACACGTGGCGCAGTGAGGTCGCCGATGGGGCGTGCGCGGTGGGCGCCGACCTCATCAACGACACCTGGGCCGGCGCCGACCCGGGATTGGTCGAGGTGGCCGCGGCGCACCGGGCCGGGATCGTGTGTTCGCACACCGGTGGCGCGGTGGTGCGGACCCGACCGCATCGGGTCTCCTACGGCGATGCGGTCACCGACGTCGTGGCCGATGTGCTCGAGGCGGTGACGTCGGCGGCCCGTCGTGCCGAGGCCGCAGGTGTCGCACGTGACTCGATCGTGATCGATCCGACGCATGATTTCGGCAAGAACACTCACCACGGGCTGACCTTGTTACGTCACGTAAAAGATCTTGTTAAGACAGGTTGGCCGGTGCTGATGGCGCTGAGCAACAAGGATTTTGTGGGGGAGACTCTGGGAGTGGACCTCGAACACCGGGTGGAGGGCACACTCGCGGCGACCGCTCTGAGCGCTGAACACGGCGCCCGGATCTTCCGCGTCCACGAGGTCGCCGCCACCCGCCGCGTGGTCGACATGGTCGCCGCGATAGCGGGCACACGGCCTCCAGCCAGAACAGTCAGGGGACTCGCATGACCAAGAAGGTACGTCGAACCCAGAACCGCCCACACGTCGCCGGACGGACACCGTCGGCATCCACCGGTCGGGACAAGGCCGCCATGTGGCCGGCGCCCGCAGACACCGTCGACCGGGGTTCGTGGTCGGCCACCCATACCTGGGAACAACCGGACTGGACGATCGACGAACTCGTCGCGGCCAAGGACGGACGCACGGTATCGGTGGTGCTGCCCGCCCTGAACGAGGAAGAGACCGTCGCCGACGTCATCGCCACCATCCGGCCGTTGGTCGGAACCCTGGTCGATGAGCTGATCGTGCTGGACTCCGGGTCCACCGACGCGACCGCCGAACGCGCGCGGGCCGCCGGCGCCGAGGTGATCAGCCGCGAGGACGCGGTCCCCGAACTCGAGCCCGTCAAGGGCAAGGGCGAAGTGCTGTGGCGCTCGATCGCCGTCGCCACCGGCGACATCATCGCCTTCGTCGACTCCGATCTGATCGACCCCGACCCGATGTTCGTGCCGAAGATGCTCGGTCCCCTGCTGGTGAATCCGGACATCCAGCTGGTCAAGGGCTACTATCGGCGTCCCCTGCGAACCGGGGGCACCCAGGACGCCAACGGTGGCGGCAGGGTCACCGAGCTCGTCGCACGACCACTGCTCGCCTCGCAGAAGCCCGAACTCACCGCGGTGCTCCAGCCCCTCGGCGGGGAGTACGCCGGTACCCGCGAGATGTTCGCGTCGGTGCCGTTCGCCCCCGGTTACGGTGTCGAGATCGGGCTGCTGATCGATACCTACGACCGCTACGGCCTCGAGGGCATCGGCCAGGTGAATCTCGGGGTGCGCACCCACCGCAACCGCCCGCTCATCGAGCTGGGTGTGATGAGCCGACAGATCGTGGGCACCTTGATGCGCCGCTGCGGCATCGAGGATTCGGGCGTCGGGTTGACCCAGTTCACCGCGGAGCCCGACGGCACCTTCACCCCGCACACCACCGACGTCTATCTCGAGGACCGCCCGCCGATGAAGACCCTGCGCGCGGTCGACATCGCCGCCGACGACGAGGAGATCGCCTCGTAGGCCCTCGCCTGGTGGGGCGCTCGCCCGCCCCTGCCGTCGCGACGTGGCATCGGACGGGCCACGGCGGCGCGACCGGTCACCTCTCTGACACCATGGGATCATGCAGACACTGTTGCTGTACCTGCTGATCATGGCGGTCGTGGTGGCCGTCGTCTTCGCCGTGGTCTGGTTCGTGTTCGGTCGCGGCGAGGACCTCCCGCCGGTCGACGCGACCTCGACGCTGACCCGTCTTCCGCGCAACGGGATCAACGGATACGACGTGCGCACACTGCGGTTCGCGCTCACCGTCCGCGGGTACAAGCAGAGCGAGGTCGACTGGGCGCTGGCCCGGCTCGCCGACGAGATCGACGACCTCCGGGCGCTGATCCAGCAACTGCAGGACCGCGACGCCGCATCCGTACACCCGGTCGCCGCGGGTATCGGTCGTCACGAGGCCGGCACGGTGGCCGAGGGAGTCGATGGTCCGCAGGCAAGCGCCGTCGAGTCGCACGCGACAGGAGCCGGGGACCACCACCCGGACGGTGCCGGGGAGGCCTCGGTCGACCCCGCTGCCGGGGCCGTGACCGAATCGCGTGACTGACTTGCGGGCGCGTGGGGCATCTGCACGTCGGTGCGCCACGTATCATTGCTCTGGCGGCAACCACCGTCACCGGCCGCATGGCCGCGATCCGGGCTTCTCCGTCTTGTCGGAATGATCGTCCGGCGACGGCCGGGAGCCCTCGGCGACGCGAGACTCTGAAGGGAGTTTGAGAATGGCGGCGATGAAGCCACGAACTGGGGATGGGCCAATGGAAGCGGCCAAGGAGGGACGTGGGATCGTCGTGCGCATTCCGATCGAGGGTGGTGGACGACTGGTGGTCGAACTGACCCCGGACGAGGCCGCAGCTCTCGGCGAAGAACTCCGCGGGGTCACCGGCTGACCGGGTCGCAGGCCCGCTCGGCGCTGACCGAGCTACTTCCCGACCTGAGGTGTCCGATCTGCTCGGATGCCCTGGATCTCACCGCCGACCACGCCGCGCTGCGGTGCGGTCGGCGACATTCCTTCGACATCGCCCGCCATGGCTACGTCGCGCTCCTCGACGGGCGCTCCGGTGCGCTCCGCGCCGACACCCCGGAGATGGTTGCCGCTCGACTCCGTGTGCACGACGCAGGCGTCCTGTCGCCGGTCGTCGAGGCCACCGCCACCGCCGTCGCCGATCTGTGCCCCGCCGACGAGCAGTCGCCCGATGCGCAGTCGCCCCTGATCGTCGATCTCGGGGGCGGCCCAGGGGTGTATCTCCGCGCGTGTCTGCGCCGGGCCCCGAACGCGCGCGGGGTGGTCATCGACCTGTCCAAGGCGTGCGCCCGGGCGGTGGTGCGCGGCGAGCCGACCGCCGCGAGTGTGGTCGCCGACGTGTGGCGGCAGATCCCGATGAGGTCCGGTTCGGCAGCGGTGGCGTTGTCGGTGTTCGCCCCGCGCAACATCGCCGAGACCGCGCGTGTCCTGCGCGCCGGTGGTCATCTCGTCATCGTGGCACCCCGTCCCGATCACCTCACCGAACTCGTCGGCCCGCTGGGCATGCTGACGGTGGCGCCGGACAAGGACGATCGGATCGAGGCCGCGTTGTCGCCGGTTTTCGACATCGTCGACCGGCACGTGGTGCAGCAGACGCGCACGGTGACCGCGCCGACGATCGCCGACCTCGTCGCCATGGGGCCCTCGGCATTTCATCACGAGCGCGCGCACATCGACGAGGTCGCCGACGGCGTGGCCGCCGCTCACGGTGGCAGCCTCGAGATCACCGTCGCGGTCACCGTCACGGTGTGCCGCATCCGCTGACCGGTCCCGCGCGTCGGGCCGCGGATCAGTGCGTGACGGCCTGATATACCGCGAGGGTCTGCTCGGCGATCGCATCCCAGGAGAATTCCGCAGCGGCCCGTTCGCGTCCGGCCTTGCCCATCGACTCGGCGGTCGCCGGATCCCGCACCACCGCATTGACGCCGTCGGCGAGGCCGCGTTCGAACGCAGCCGAGTCGGCCGGATCGTAGGGGACGAGGACACCGGTGACGGCGTCGCGGACCACCTCGGGAATGCCGCCGACCGCCGAGGCCACCACCGCCGTCCCGCAGGCCATCGCCTCGAGGTTCACGATACCCAGCGGCTCGTACACCGACGGGCAGACGAATACTGTTGCGGCGGTGAGGATTTCCCGGATGCGCGGGAGTGGGAGCATCTCCCGGACCCAGTGCACGCCATGCCGCGAGGCCGACAACGCGGCGACCGCCGACTCGACCTCCGCACCGATTTCCGGGGTATCCGGCGCTCCTGCACACAGGATGAGCTGGACGTCGGGATCGAAATGGTGGGCGGCTGCGACGAGGTGGGCGACGCCCTTTTGTCTCGTGATCCGGCCGACGAAAGCCGCGATCGGCCGATCCGGGTCGACGCCGAGCGCGGTCAATGTCGAGTCCGGACCGAACGGGTCGTCCACCGCGAACCACTGCGACGTGTCGATCCCGTTGCGCACCACGTGAACTCGACCGGGATCGAGGCGCGGATAGGTCTCGCACACGTCGTTGGCCATCCCGGAGCTGACCGCGATCACCGCGTCGGCGTACTCGACGGCGTTGCGCTCCACCCAGCTCGACACCCGATAGCCGCCGCCGAGTTGCTCGGCCTTCCAGGGTCTCATCGGTTCCAGCGAGTGTGCGGTCAATACATGTGGCACGCCGTGCAACTCGGCCGCCAGGTGGCCGGCGAGACCGGTGTACCAGGTGTGCGAATGCACCAGGTCGGCGCCGGCGGCACCCACCGCCATCCGCAGATCGGCGGACAGCGTTGTGATCGCCGCGTTGGCGCCGTTGAGTCCCGGGTCGGGTGCGTACACCGTTGCGGTGTCCCGCGGTTGCCCCATGCAGTGCACGTCGACCTCGATCAGTGCGCGCAGATGTCGCACCAACTCGGTCACGTGGACTCCGGCACCACCGTAGACCTCGGGTGGATACTCCCGTGTCATCATCGCCACCCTCATGACGACGACGCTAGTGCCCGCACGCGCAGTTCGCCACGAAAGCGGGGCAAACTCGGCAAGAGCCGGATGTCGTCGAGGCGAGAACATCGCGAACATCAGTGGATCGAGGTGTGTGTTCGTCTGGCCCGTGCACAGATTGGCGGTTAAGTTGTGAGTGTGAGATCACAGCCGCACGTGCTCGGTATCGTCCTTGCGGGCGGTGAGGGTAAACGCCTGTACCCGCTGACGATGGACCGCGCGAAACCGGCGGTCCCATTCGGTGGCGCCTACCGGCTGATCGACTTCGTCCTGTCCAATCTGGTCAACGCCGGTTACGAACGCATCTGCGTTCTGACGCAATACAAGTCGCATTCACTCGACCGCCACATCTCGCAGACCTGGTGGTCGTCGGGATTCCACGGGGAGTACATCACCCCGGTGCCCGCGCAGCAGCGCCTGGGACCGCGGTGGTACACCGGCAGCGCCGATGCGATCTTCCAGTCGATGAACCTCATCGAGGACGAACAGCCGGAGTACATCGTCGTTTTCGGTGCCGACCACGTGTACCGGATGGACCCGTCACAGATGGTCGAGGCGCATATCGACTCGGGAGCCGACGTCACCGTCGCGGGTATCCGGGTGCCGCGCGCGGAGGCCAGTGCGTTCGGGTGCATCGATGCCGACGAGTCTGGTCAGATCACCCGGTTCCTGGAGAAGCCCGCCGATCCGCCGGGTACTCCCGACGACCCCGACGTGACCTTCGCCTCGATGGGCAATTACGTGTTCACCACCGAGGCGCTGGTGGAGGCGATCCGCGCCGACGCGGCCGACTCCGACTCCGACCACGACATGGGTGGCGACATCATCCCGGCCTTCGTGAACCAGCAGCGGGCGTTCGTCTACGACTTCGCCGACAATGAGGTGCCCGGTGCCACCGAACGCGACCGTGGGTATTGGCGTGACGTGGGGACGCTCGACGCGTTCTACGACGCGCACATGGACCTCGTGTCGGTGCACCCGGTGTTCAACCTCTACAACCGACGCTGGCCGATTCGTGGCGAGACACTGCATCTGCCGCCCGCGAAGTTCGTGCAGGGCGGTCACGCCCAGGATTCGGTGGTCGGCGCCGGCTGCATCGTGTCGGCCGGGTCGGTGAGGACCTCGGTGCTCTCGGCGAACGTGATGATCGAGGACGGCGCCGTCGTGGAGGGCAGTGTGTTGATGCCCGGCGTGCGGGTCGGCAAGGGTGCGGTGGTCCGACGCGCCATCCTCGATAAGAACGTCGTCGTCGGTGAGGGTGAACAGCTCGGTACCGACCTCGAGTCCGATCGTCAGCGGTTCGCGGTCAGTGCCGGTGGCGTGGTGACCGTCGGCAAGAACATCCGCGTCTGAGCGCTCGCGTCCGTGCTCTGGGGCGTCGGTCTGCTCAGCGTTGCGGTGCCTCGCTCACGAGGCGGCGTCCGAGGGCGACGAGGGACACGATGTCGGTGCCCTCGGTGTCGGCGGGCAACGCCTCGACCGGCCACCACCGCAGATCGAGTGACTCGTCGCTGATGGTGATCGGCGGTAGGCCGCCGTCGGACGTCGGCGGGGCCACCGCGACGAAGCGCACGTCGAGGTGGCGGGTCGGCACGCCGAGCGAGCAGGTGATCGGGTGGGTGTGCAATTGCGCGAGCCCGGCCAACGCCAGGCCGTCGATGCCGGATTCCTCGCGGGCCTCACGCAGCGCGGCGTCGGCGATGGACGCGTCGTCGGGTTCGCAATGCCCCCCGAGCTGAATCCATTTGCCCACCCGCGGATGCAGCGTCAGCAGTACGTGATCGGCGCCGGCGTCGAAGACGATCGCCGACGCGGTCAGGTGACCGGGCGCGTGAGCGCGCAGACAGGCCTGCTCGGCGGCGTCGAGGAAGGCGCGATAGGTGTGGCGCAGTGAGTCCTGTTCCGGTGACGGCGCCGTCCAGGTCTCGAGAGTCGCCACCGCCGAATCGTGCAGGGATTCGGCGCTCACCGCAGGATCAGCCAGTCGTCGGTGGGCGCACTCGCACGCAGCCCGGACTCCTGCGCCGGGTGGCCGATGGCGATGGCGCCCAACGGTTCCCAGTCGGCGGGGACCTCGAGGTGGGAGGTCACCACGGGTGCGGCGAAGATGGTCGACCCGACCCAGCAGGAGCCCAGTCCGCGGACCGAGAGGGCCACGAGCAGGGCCGTGACGGCGCCACCGGCGGCAACGGTGAACATGGTGTGCTCGGCGGCATTGCGACGATCGTCGGGATAGGTGTGGGCGCCGTCGGGGATCAGGAACGGGATCACCAATTCCGGGGCGTCGTAGAGGATTCGCCCCCGCGCGACGCGTTTTTCGATCGACTCGGCGGTCTTCTCGTCGGAGCCGAGATCTGCGCGCCACGCCTCGCCCATGGCATCGAGGAGTCGTGTCCGGCGTGCGGCGTCGCGGACCCACACGAATCGCACCGGGTGGGTGTGGTGCGGAGCGGGTGCGGTGAGTGCGTCGGCGCATGCCGCGGTGATTGCCTCCGGGTCGACCGGGGCGTCGGCGAAGGCGCGCACCGATCGCCGCGTCAGCAGCGCCTCCCGGCGGCCCTGCTCGATCGCCTCGGCGGTGCCGAGGTGGAACAGGTCCTCGTCGGTGGGCCGGATCAGATCGGCCGCCCGTGACCCGTCGTCGGTGGGCTGCAACCCGCGCACCACGGCCACCGGCACGCCCGCGAGCTTGCCCTTGACCAGGTCGGCCGCGGCCGCGATCTCGTCGGCTACGGCGATGTCGGTGACCACCAACGGATTTCCGTGGCTGTCGACGCCGCCCTCGTAGGGATGGGTGACCGCGATCCCCGCCGCGCCGATCGCCACGTCGATCTGTCCGGTCCGCCATGCGCGTCCCATGGTGTCGGTGACGATCACCGCCACCTCGATGCCGGCGGCCGCGGCGAGGGACGCGCGCAGTTCGGCGGCGCTGCGGTCGGGGTTCTCCGGCAGCAGCGCGAGCGCGTCGACGGGAACATTCGACCCGTCGATACCGGAGGCGGCCTGCACGAGGCCGAGCCGGTTCTCGGTGATCAGTGTGCGGTTGCGGCGCGCGAGTACCCGCACCGATTCCTGCACGACGAGCCGTCGGCGCAGGGCGTCGCGTTCGTCGGGGTCGGTGGGGGCGGCCACCATGCGCCCCTCGGTCTTGGAGAAGACCTTGCTGGTCACCACCACTACGTCACCTGATGCCAACCACGGTGCGGCCCTGAGGATTTCGCTGGTGAGGTCGGTGGTCGTGTCGAATTCCGGCAACCCGGTCACCGGGCGCACCTCGATGATGCCCGGGGCGCGGTGATCGGTGATCGGGGAGGTGTCGCCGGCGGTCATCGATCGGCCCCGGGGGTGTCGACGCCGACCAGAGCGCACGCCGCGCGCACCATGTGCGCGGTGGCGACCGGGTCGGTCATCAGCAGGGGAGCGGCACCGATGGAGATGCCCTCGACCGCCGCCTCGTCGCCGTCGGCGATGAGCCACCCGTCGAGGATTCCGTTGCCGCTGCGCGCACCGTAGTGTGCGGCGATCGCCTCGGCGGTGGTCTCGACGCCGATCACCGACAGGCACTCGTCGGCCATACCGCGCAGTGGCCGGTTGTCGATCACGGGACTCACGCCGACGACACGCGCCCCGGTGGTGCGCAACGCGCTGCGCACGCCCGGCACGCTGATCACCGCACCGATGCTCACCACCGGGTTGCTGGGCGCGAGCAGGACGACGTCGGCCTCGGCGATCGCCTCGATCACCCCCGGCGCGGCGTGCGTGTCGTCGGAACCGACCTGGGCGAAACCGAATGTCGGGATCTTGGCCCGATGCCGAACCCACCACTCCTGGAAGTGGATTGCCACCCGCGCGCCGTCCTCGCCACCCGGAGCGGACACCACGACGTGGGTCTCGTGGCGGTCGTCGGTGGCCGGTAACAGCCGCACACCGGGCTGCCAGCGCTTGCACAGCGCGGCGGTGACGTCGGAGAGCCGGTAACCCGCGTCGAGCATCTGGGTACGGATGAGATGGGTGGCGAGATCGCGATCACCCAGCCCGAACCAGTCCGGATCGGCGCCGTAGGCCGCGAGTTCCTCCTTGGCGTGCCAGGTTTCACCCTTGCGCCCCCACCCGCGCTCGGTGTCGATGCCCCCGCCGAGGGTGTACATACAGGTGTCGAGGTCGGGGCAGATCCGCACACCGTGCATCCACGCATCGTCTCCGACGTTGACGATCGCCGTGATCTCATGGGGGCCCGGGACGGTTGCGGCCTCGTCGATCGCCGCGCCCTCGGCGGGCGCGGGAAACGGGGTCGGCCCGAACAATTCGCGGACACCCTGCAGGAATCGGGCGCCACCGACGCCACCGACGAGAACGGTCACCTTCACAGCGATCCACTGTAGTGACCCGACTGTGGTGACCCGACCGCGGTGACCCCCCACGCCCGCGCCCCGACGGCCCGACGGACACCGACCCGAGTGGCGCAGCGCCCGCGCATCCGGTAGACCGTACGGGTCGGTGTCCTGGTGCGGTTCGATGTCCTGTGCGGTTCGGTCGCAACCCGGACATCCGGCAGCGCAGGCGATGTGAGATTCCTGACGAATCGGCTTCCCCACGTGTCGCGACTCCGGTTTTCCTCGGCCAGTGGTATCAAGAAGATTTCTCTCTCGGCTTGACCTGAGTGGTCGCCAGCGTGTGTAATCACATCAGTGTCATTTTCGGTTCGAGATCGAGAATCACTGAGAGCTAAGTGTTTTCGATAGGATGTTCGACCGGATGTCGCTTCGGGTCGATGTGTTGCTCGCGTGGTGTGAGCGCGACTCGAAACGCCGGGCACTGGTGAAGATCGAACGACAACAGGTGGACGGGGTGACGCGGCAGTGACGCCGTGGCGCGAGACAGCAGCAGTACAACGACTTCCCAGGCAGGAGGGGCCGGCGATGGCATTCGACAACCCGATCGGCAATCCCCTTGAACCACAAGACCCTTCACGCACCACTGGCTCCGACGACGCGTTGTATCACGGTCTCGGACCGGTCAACGAGACATTCCTGACCTCACCGCAGGTCGGGCTCGCCGACGCCGAGTCCGATGCCCCGCGACGGCATTTGTCGTTGGTGCCCAACGAGTTCGACGATCTGTTCGACGCGATGGAGGAGCAGTGGCAGGACCGGGCGCTGTGCGCCCAAACCGATCCCGAGGCGTTCTTCCCGGAAAAGGGCGGATCGACGCGCGAGGCCAAACGCATCTGCTCCGGATGCGAGGTCAAGGCGGAGTGCCTCGAATACGCGCTCGCCAACGACGAGCGCTTCGGTATCTGGGGCGGCCTCTCCGAGCGGGAGCGCCGTCGCCTCAAGCGCGGCATCATCTGAGCCGCTGACGGCGAACGGCCGTCCAGGTGACCGTCGGCCACCGCATCACCGTGCCAGGGTCAGTCGAGTCCTCGGTCGATCGTGTCCTCGTCGACGCCGAGGTGGGTGGCGACCTGCTGCACGAGCACCTCGTGGATCAGCTCGATCAGTTCGGTGTCGCGACGCGCACGGCTCTCCAGCGGTCTGCGGAACAAGATGATCTTCGCGCGGGTCGGCTGTCCGTGGACGTCGACGCCCGCCGGGATCAGTCGCGCGAGCGGGATCGCGCCGTCGGCGGTCACCTCGTCGGGCCATTGGATGGTCTCCGGATCCCGCGGCAGCATGCGGGGGATCTCGTCGACGGCGATGTCGAGTCCGGCGAGTTCGTCGTGCCACCGCGCATCGATCTCGGCGAAGGCCTCGATGGCCACCGCGTCGAATTCGTCCGATTTGCTCCGCCATGCAGGCACGCTCGGCGGCAGTAATGGTGTCCGCAGTCCACGCCCGCGACGCTCGCGACGCCGGGCGGAGCGCGCGGGTCCGGTGCGACCGGCGTGCGGTGGCCGAAAACCATCGAATCGCATGGCGCGAGTGTAGGAGGGCGTGCACCGAATGTCTCGTGCCGGTGCCGGTCTCGTGTCGGTTGCCTGTCGGTGGGTGTCGGCCGCCGGTCTGCGTGTCCGGTGTCCATGGTTCACGCGTGTCGGGATCGCCGGATCGATCCGGGCCGGGCTAACCTCAATGACGTGAAGCTTCCCCGCCAGTGCTGCAGGCCCGGCTGCACCCGTTCCGCGGTGGCTACCCTGACCTTTGTCTACGCGGAGTCGACGGCCGTGATCGGACCGCTCGCCAGCTCGGCCGAACCGCATTCCTGGGATCTGTGCGACGAGCATGCGCGCCGGATCACCGTGCCCCGTGGCTGGGAGATGCTGCGCAGCGAGCGGGGGTTCTCGGCGCCGTTGGCCGAGGACTACGAGCTGACCGCCCTTGCCGAGGCCGTGCGCGAGGCCAGTTCCGGTGGACGTGCCGGACGGGTCGCCGCAGACATGTCGCATCCCGATCCGATCGATGCCTTCGACGACATGCGTCCGGGTCGCCACCGGGCGCCCAACCGTGACGTGCATCCCGCCGATCCCGGTCCCCGCGGCGGTGCCACCAAGCCGCGCCCGGGCCGCCGCGGCCATCTCCGGGTCCTGCCCGACCCGGTCGACTGAACTGCGCGCCTCGAGAGCCCGCAGTCGGCTTGCGCCCTCCGGCGCGCCGGAGCGGCAGGGCCGGGGATCATCGGGTCGCGCGGTGTGTGGGCGCCGTGCCGAATGCCTGACTACTGTAGGGGTCATGCGAACCGGTGCCCCCGATCTCGACGACGTCGACGACCTGATCGCGGCCGACACCGAGGGACTGCTGCATGCGGCCGCACTCGCCGGGGCGCAGGTGCGCTCGGTCGCCGAGGCCGTGCGTGAGGGTGTCGCAGAGCCGCTATCGGAGTTGCGGCCGCGCAGTGTGGTCATCGTGTGCGCTCCGGGCGGTCCGGCCGCCGGCGCCACTGCGATGGTGTGCGCGATGCTCGCCACCCGGGTCGATGTCCCCATCGTGTGCAGCTCGGCGTTGCCCGGCTGGATCGGTCCGCTCGACGTCGTCGTTCTCGCCGGCATCGATGGTGGTGACATGCGTCTCGCCGACGCCGCGGCGCGGTCGTTGCGTCGCCGCGCCGAGGTGGTGATCAGTGCGCCCATCGAGGGTCCGCTTCGGGATGCCTTGGGGGGCAACGGAATAGACTTCTCGCCTCGGGTGGACGTCGACCCCCGTTTTCGCTTCCCGGGATTCGTGGCGGTGCTGCTCGCGGTGTTCACCGCGCTCACCCAGGTCCGGTTCACCGGATCCGCACCCACGGTGGCCGACCTCGCCGACGCACTCGACTCCGAGGCGGCCGCCGACCATCCCGCGCGTGAGACCTTCCACAACCAGGCCAAGATCCTCGCCGCTCGCCTCGGTGAGGGACCGGTGATGTGGACCGGCGACTCGCCCGCGACACTTGCGGTGGCCGATCGCGCCGCTGCGGTGGTGTTCGCGGTCTCCGGAAGTCGGGGCGCCACAGCCGATCTGGCCGACATCTCGCGTGTCTCACGCGACATCTGGTCGGACGCGGATGCCGGCTCGGTCGCCGATTCCCTGTTCTACGACCCGCAGATCGACGGGCCGCGCGGCGATGCCCCGCCACGGGTGCTGGTGGCCACCACCGCCGCCCGGGAGTGGGACACACGCCGTCGTGTCGGTGCCCTGGCGTCCACGGAGGTCCTCGTCGGAGCCGACGCCGACGCGCAGGCCCCGCCCGTGGTCGGTGGGGACGCGGCCGAGCCGGCCGATGCCCCCGGCGATCTCACGTCCCTGTTGGTGTTGATGTTGCGTATCGAAATGGCAGCGGTGTACCTGCGACTGATCGGAGCCGAGCAAGGATGAAGGTCATCGAGGGAGTCGTCCGCACGTATGCGTGGGGGTCGCGCACCGCGATCGCCTCCCTGCGTGGCAAACCGGTACCGTCACCGCACCCCGAGGCCGAATTGTGGTTCGGCGCGCACAGTGCCGGTCCGGCATGTCTCGTCGAGGAGGACGGGACGACGATCGGCGCAGATCTGCTCTCGGTGATCGAGTCCGATCCGACCGCCGCCCTCGGTGCGCCGACCGTCGAGCGGTTCTCCGGGCGGCTGCCGTTCCTGCTCAAGGTCCTCGCCGCCGACGAGCCGCTGTCACTGCAGGCGCATCCGTCGTCCGAACAGGCCAGTGAGGGCTTCGCGCGGGAGAACGCCCAAGGGCTCGCCATCGACGCGCGTGATCGCAACTACGGCGATCCGTGGCACAAACCGGAGTTGGTGGTCGCGCTCACCGAGTTCGATGCCCTCGCGGGTTTCCGCGACCCGGCCGTCACCGTCGAGTTGCTGCGCCACCTGCAGGTCAGTGAACTCGACCCGTTCCTGGGAATGCTGGTGGGCCAACCGGATTCACACGGTCTGCGCGCCTTGTTCACCACCTGGCTCACGCTGCCGGAGGCCACGATCCAACGCGTGACGCCCGCCGTGCTCTCCGCTGCGGTACGAGTGCTCGAATCAGGTGAGAGCGCATTCGGCGACGAACTGCGCACCCTGCTCGAACTCGGCGAGATGTACCCGAACGATCCCGGGGTGCTCGGTTCGCTCCTGCTCAACCGGGTGCGACTGCAGCCCGGTGAGGGTCTGTACCTGCCGGCCGGCAACCTGCATGCCTACCTCGACGGGACCGGGGTGGAGATCATGGCCAACTCCGACAACGTGCTGCGTGGCGGGCTGACCTCGAAACACATCGACGTGCCCGAACTGCTGCGGGTGCTCGATTTCACGCCGGTCGACGTACCGGACCTGATCCCGGCGATCCGCACGGTGGGCGCCGAACGCATCTATCTCACCCCGGCACCCGAATTCCGGTTGTCCCGTGTGGAACTCGACGGCACCGGGATGACGCAGCCGTCGTCGATCAGTTTCGACATGCCGGGTCCGCAGATCCTCGCGGTGTTGTCGGGGACCATCGAGGTCCGTCCGGCCGGGGGTGCACCGTTGGCGGTCACGGCGGGCCGGGCGGCCTGGCTGACCGACGCCGATCCCGACGTGGTGGTCCGTGCCGCGTCGGCGCGTGCGGTGTTCTTCCGTGCGCTGGTGCCGACCCACGGGTGATCCGGCTATACCCGCTCGACGGGTGCCGGCTCACTCCGGGCGGCGGCCCCATTTCGGGCAGCGGCCTCTCCGATCATCGCCCACTCCTCGGGAAGTGCGACCATGGTCACCGTAGTCCGGCTATTCGGGGTGAGCACCGAGATCTGTTGGGGTACATGCGGATTCTGGATGAGTGAGATCGTGGCGACCGATCCGAGGCGGCGTGTGCCGTCGTCGACGACGAAACGGGTGGTGCCCGGCGGCGGGGGACCGGCCGGTGGGTCGACCCCGTCGTAGAGATCCACCCGCATTCCGCGGGGCGCGTTGTCGGACAGTGCGATGTGCACCATGGGGGGATCGGCGACCGCCGCGACGAGGTGGTGCCAGCGTTGCGGGGCGGATGTGTGCAGCACCACCGGAGCCCCGATCGCGACCGTCCGCAAGACGGTTTGGGCGATCATCGCGTACGTGCCCGAGAGAACGACCATCTCGATGCCCGGACCGACGAGGGGCAACGCGACCGCGTGACCGCTCGGATCGGCGCCGAGGAGTTGTCCGCAGCCGCCGGCGGGCAGCGCGAGGTGCTCGACGAGCCGTGTGGCCCGCGCACCTTCGGCTGCGGGTAGCGCCCGGGCCAGTCGCGGCGGGGATGCCACCGGGAGTGACGTAGTGAACGCGTCGAACTGGCGGCCGCGCAGCGGCACGGTACCGGTCGGGTCACCGCTGTTCGGACTACTGCCGTTCGGCCCACCATCGGCGGGACCACCGTCGAGACGGACCAGCGCGGCGACCCGCAGACGACCATCGGTGCCGCGTCCGAGACGCACGGTCAGCGTCGTCGCCGCGCTCGGCTGTGCCCAGATGTCGGCAGCCACCCGCGGAAGTTCGTCGGGATCGACGGCGAGCGACCGCGTGCTCAGTCGAGAGCTGCGCAACCCGTCCCACTCCTCGGTCAGCTCGTCGAGTTCGTGTCCGGCGGCGAGATGGTCGGTGACCGCGGTCATCTCGGCCGCCGAGAGTGCGGCGACGGTCAGCCCCCGCTCGGTCAGCCGGCGCGCGACCCGTTTGGTGGTGATCGTCGCGGCCCGGAGTGCACCTTCGGCGCCCCCGCCGCGCCGGGCGACGGCGTCGGGGCAGTCGCGGGGATCGAGACGCAGGATCACGAACACGTTGCGGTGTGCGGTGGCGGTCAAACGTCCCAGGGTCCGCAGATAGGTCGACGCCGCGGTGCCACGACCGCGGATGCGCGTTCCCTGGCTCACCACGTCGATCGAGGCGAGTGGGATGTCGAACGGGTCGATGCACTCGACGAGAACATCAAGGGGGACATGCGCGTCGGCGGCATCCGAGCGGTCGCTTCCCGGTACGCCGAGCCGGGTCAGCACAGGTGTGCCGGGGCGGACCCGGAGGGCGGTGATCAGGGTGTCGCCGGCCCATCGGGCGCCGATCGGCGGCTCCCCGACATCGGCGCCACGGGATCTCACGACCGCGCGGGTCGGGATGTCGAACGGCGCGGGCGTGACCTCGTCGGTGCGCCGACGGACACGCGCCCACCCGAACGCGCATCGGCGACCGATGCGCTGAAGGGGTGAGGTGTGCTCGCGCCACGGGATCATCAGAAGCGCCACCACCGCGGCGATCGCCAGCGCCGCAACGCCGAGGTGGGCGCCACCCACGGCCCAGATCGTCAGGCCGAGGGCCAGCAACACCTCGACGAGCACCACGCCGCGTACCAGGGGTGCACCTGCGGCCAACCGGTGCGCCCGCGGACGTGCGCCCGTCGCGCTCTGCCCAGAACCGTGCCGCTCCGGCCTGTTCGATGCCACCCGTGCCCCCCGTTCGATCTGTCACCCCCGACGTATCGGCGCCCGGCCCCACTTGCCACGGTCGACGTCCACCAGCAGGCCGAGCCGATCCACGCGTATCGGTTAGGGTACTACCCAAACCGCACAAATCGCCGAGGAGATGGATCGGTGAATCGGTAGTCCACAGGGGGAACCGAATGGATGTGGGGTGCGTCCAAACGGGGTAATGACCAAGCGGTATCGACCACGTGGGTTTCGACCAAAGTGGGTATCGACACCGACGTGTGCGCAGGGAGGGGATCGCGTGGCGCGGCAACTCACCACGAAGGCTCAGGTCAACGGCTACCGGTTTCTGCTGAGCAGACTCGAGCACGCCCTGGTCCGCCGTGATGCCCGGATGCTGCACGATCCGATGCGCTCGCAGATGCGGGCACTGGTACTCGGAACGGTGTTGGCATTGCTGGCGTTGGCCGGCTTCGGGATCTGGGGGCTGGTGAAACCACAGGGCAGCGTGGGCAAGTCGGCGATCCTGGTGAGCAAGAACAGCGGCGGTCTGTTCGTGGTGATCGACGAGACCTTGCATCCTGTGCTGAATCTCGCCTCGGCGCGCCTGATCGTCGGCGACGACGCCGCGCCGACCTCGGTCAGCGACCGCAAGTTGTCGGGCTATCCGCGTGGTGCCCTCCTGGGCATCCCGGGTGCGCCCGCCGGGCTGCCGGGATCGGCACACCCGGGGACGTCGACGTGGAGTGTGTGCGACCGGATCGCCGACCGACAACCGGCCGGCCGGACGGATGGGCCGCATTCGGTACGGCTGGCGGTGATCGGGGAGAGGCCGGTGCTCGGTGACCGATTCCGCACGGGCGCACCGGACGATGCGGTACTCGCCTCCGACGGCCGTTCGACCTTCCTGCTGTACACGCTCCGGCGCGGGGACAGGTCGATGCCGGTGCGCGCCGAGGTCGACACCGCGGACCCGGCGGTCATGCGGGCATTCGGACTCGAGGGGGCCACGGTGCGTTCGGTCAGTACCGGACTGCTCAACTCGGTGCCGGAGGTGGCGCCGCTGCGAGTACCCGATCTGGCCACCACGGGTGTGCCGGTGATCTCGGCGCCGGGTGTGCGGACCGGTTCGGTGGTGCGCACCGTCGGGATCGATGGTGCCGCACACTATTACGCGGTGCTCTCCGGTGCGGTTCAGCCCGTCGGGGCGGCCACCGCGGAGATGCTGCGTCTCGCCGAGGACGGCGGTGCCGCAGAGGTGATGACGGTGGCGCCGGCCGTCGTCAATGCGGTGCCGCACACCGCCACCACCTTGCCGGTCGGCGAGTTCCCCTCTCGTCCACCGCATCTGGTGGACGTGTCGGCGGCGCCGACGCTGTGTACGACGTGGGACCGAGGTGCCGACGACCCGCACGCAGCCACCTCGATGTTGTTCGGTCGCGGATTACCGATCGTCTCGTCGCAGCGTCCGGTCGCGCTGGCCAGTGCCGATGGCAGCGGCCCCGGCATCGACGAGGTCTTCCTCCGCCCGGGATCGGGTGAGTACCTCCGTGTCACCGGCAACGAGCCGGACAGTACCCGGTCCGAATCGCTGTTCTACCTGAATGATTCGGGCATTCGGTTCGGCGTCGCGGATGTGGCCACCGGCCGGATCCTGGGTCTCGGTGACGCTCCGGCGCTGGCACCGTGGTCGGTGGTCTCACTGCTCACGCCGGGGCCGACGCTGTCGCGCCACGATGCGCTCGTCGCCCACGATGCCATCGCCGCCGACCCGGCCGGCGCACCGGTCGCCGTGCCGGCCGGTTAGGGCCTGCCGTCCGAGCGGGATCCGACGCGGCCGATCGGCATCGTTATCCCCGGCGGCGTTCAGACCGGGGTGACCGGACCGCCCATGATGTTGCCGACGATCCCGCGGATGACGTTGGTGCCGTCCTCTTCCCGCAGTTCGCGATACCACTGCGCGGTCTTCTCCGGGTCCTTGGCATGGGTGACGTCGCAGCGTTTGCGGGCCCGCAACACGAGTTCGCCCGCGCGTTCGGTGCGCGCCTCCTGGTAGGCGGCGAGCGCTGCGGATACGTCGTCGGGATGGTCGCGGAACGCGTACTGCAGTGCGACGGCGTCCTCCATCGCCGAGCACCCGCCCTGTCCGATATCGGGGGTGGTGTTGTGTGCGGCGTCGCCGAGGACCGCGACCCGGCCCTTGACCCAGGTGTGGAAGGGGTCGAGGTCGAGGATCTCGACGCGATTGGTCGTCGCCGGGTCGAGGGCGGCGATCAGCGTCTGTACCCCGGGCGCCCAGTCGGCGAACTCGGCGGCGAGAATCTCTCGGGCGCTGCCCCGTTCGTACGGCACGCCCTCGGGCATCGGGACATCGAAGAAGAAGTAGAACCGGTCACCGGCCACCGGCATCACCGATACCCGGCGGCCGTCGCCGACATAGGTGGTCCACTCGGTGGCGGGTCCGATCTTCTCATCGATCGCAACGAGTCCGTTGAAGTTCACATATCCCGCGTAGCGGCGGGTGACCGGTCCGCCGAGAACATATTCGCGGGTCAACGATTTGGCGCCGTCGGCACCGATGACCAGGTCCGCGGAAACCGTGGTGCCGTCGGCGAATTCGACTGTGGCACTGTCTGAGCCGCCGCTGACCGAGGTCATCTTCTTGCCGAAACGGATGTCGTCGATCCCGTAGGCCGTCATCAGCATCAGTTGGAGTTCGGCGCGTGCCACCGGGTAGGGGCGTTGCCCGACCTCATCGATGAGTGGCTGCATCGAGAAGCGACACATGGTGTCACCGGTCTTGGCCTCGACATAGCTCATCGTCTCGACGATGCCGCCGAGCTCTGCAACCTCCCGCTCGAGTCCGAGGTGATTGAGGCACTTGACACCGTTGGACCACACCGAGATCGCCGCTCCGACCGGCTTGTTCTCGGTGACCTGCTCGAATACCTCGACCTCGATGCCGAGTTGTTTGAGCGCGATCGCCGCGCTGAGTCCACCCATACCGGCCCCGATGATGACAGCCTTCACGACACTTCCTTCCCGCAGAACCACTACAGGCTAAGGGGATCAGGGCGCTCGCGCGCGTCGAGGATGCTCCCCGACGATGCCGTCGGCGAACAATCCGCGGTCGTCACCGGCGCGGTCAGTTGGTGGCGCAGCCGGCGGCGAGGGTGCGCACCATGCGTTCCCACTGATCGGTGATGGTGGCGATGTCGAGTCCCACGGTGTCGGTGAGATGTTGCACCGACGATGCTGCCAGCGGTGCCTGTACCGCGATGGCCACGGTGTGGACGTCATCTCCGAAACCCAACTGGCGCAGCAGGATCTGCACATGCTGGGTGGAGGCACGCCAGACGGGGTGTTTCATGAACTCGCCGCTGTCGGCGCCGGCTTCGAGAAGGACGTCGAGATGGTCCACGGTCATCTTCAGTCGTGCCCGCCCGTAGGCGAGCAGGCGGTCGAGTGGTGGCGCCCCGGGGCCGAGGGGCTCGGGACCGGAGAGGTAGGCCTGCTGGAGCTCGGATTCGGAGTGGTCGAGTAACGCGTGCATCAAACCGGTACGACTGCCGAATCGACGGAACACCGTTCCCTTGCCGACGCCTGCGGCCGCCGCGACGGCATCCATCGTCACTCCCGCGGCGCCGCGGGTGTCGATGAGCGTCTGTGCGGCGGCGAGCAGTAGGCGGCGATTGCGCGCGGCGTCGGCGCGTTCGGGTTCGCCGGTGCCGGACAGGCGCAGAGACAGTGCGTTGTGCTCCGGCTCGGACACGTGATGTACCTAACTCTCGGCGTTGTGACAGAAATATTCGGACCGTGGTCCGGTTGATTCTATCAACTGATACCCGAGTGTAGGAGGAGATGTCGTGTCCGATTCGACCGTTCATGTGGTGGCGCTGGTAGGGAGTCTGCGTCGGGATTCGATCAATCGCCGGTTGGCGCGGGCCGCGGTCGACAGTGCGCCCGACGGCGTGGCGGTGACCCTGATCGACGGCCTTGACCAGCTGCCGTTTTACAACGAAGACCTCGATACCGCGACCGGATCGGAGGCCGGTGATCTCGATCCCGCCGTGGCGCGACTGCGCGCGCAGGTCGGAGCGGCCGACGCGGTTCTGCTGGCCACACCCGAGTACAACGGCTCCACCCCGGCCGTGTTGAAGAACGCCATCGACTGGCTGTCGCGGCCGTACGGAGATGGCGCGCTCAAGGACAAGCCGGTCGGCGTCATCGGTGCCGCGCTGGGACGGTACGCAGGGACCTGGTCGCGCGAGGACACCCGCAAATCGGTCGGCATCGCCGGCGGTCGTGTCGTCGAAGAAGTGGACTTCGGAATCCGAACGGCCGGGCTCGATGATGGTGCGCTCCCCGCCGACGTCGTCGACGGAGTGGGTGCGGCCGTGCGCGTCCTGGCCGAGCAGGTGCCTGCCCGCGTGTGATCGTCGCGTGTCCGCTCGCGGTGGGCGGTGGGGGTGTCGGTGGTCTGTGGGAGTGAGTAGGTGATCGGAGGGACGCGCAAACGCGACACGCCCGGCTGCAACGCAACACGCCGGGATTCGCGATTCTGCATGCATCGCGACCTGCGAGTTTCATGAATGTGATTCACAACTTCTTGGGGTGCTCTGAAATGTCAGGCACTAGGTGTAGTGTTCTCACCACCAGCAGGGCCGAGATGCACAGAGGCGTCAGAGGCCGCGGGTGAGGGCAAGATGTGGTGATCTGCGTCACGTTCTTCACGCTGGAAAACCGAACCCACCGCCACCGTTCAGACGAGCATCTGCCGATCATCACGTGACCCGAGGAGCGTTCATCAATGGCCATCACCGTCTACACCAAGCCGGCATGCGTGCAGTGCAATGCGACCTACAAGGCGCTCGACAAGCACGGGCTGTCCTATGAGGTCGTCGACATCAGCGCCGACGACGAGGCCCGCGACTACGTGATGGCCCTGGGCTACCTGCAGGCGCCGGTGGTCGTGGTCGGCGATGACCACTGGTCGGGATTCCGCCCCGACCGCATCAAGGCGCTCGCCGCCAACGCTGCCTGAGCCGGCCGCGCTCGTTCGATCCGGAGGGGAAGTCGGGATCGAACCGCAGGCGGGCCGACATGCAGCCATGTGCGCGGTTGCCTGCCCCGTGCGACCCACCGGGGCAGGCAACCGGACCACCGAAATTCTTCGTGTGATCGCGGCGTTCAATAGAGACAGCGTTCAACAGACATAGCGTCAAACAGGCACAGCGTTCATCGGACTCGGTAGGGGTGAGACAGATGACGGGCACCGCGCCACTGGTCGTCTACTTTTCCTCCGTGTCGGAGAACACCCACCGCTTCGTGCGTAAGCTGGGGCTGCGCTCGATGCGGATTCCCGTCGTCGATCGGGCCAGCATCGAATCGTTTCGCGTCGACGAACCGTTCGTGCTCATCTGTCCGACCTACGGCGGCGGCAAGTCGTCGTCGACCGCGGTCGGCGGGGGATTCGTTCCCAAGCAGGTCATCAAGTTCCTCAACAACCCCGACAACCGATCGTGGATTCGCGCGGTGATCGCCGCGGGTAACACGAACTTCGGTGAGGAGTTCTGCCTCGCCGGGGACATCATCTCGCGTAAGTGTCGCGTGCCCTACCTGTATCGGTTCGAGCTGATGGGCACCGACCACGACGTCTCGCGGGTGCGGGAGGGTCTCGTCGAGTTCGCAGCGAGTCCCGCCTTCGACCGCCCGGACATGTCAGACCCTCTCACTACAGTGTCGCGGTAGTCGTTTCACTGTCGAATCCGCACCAGGCCGACCCATCCGGTTCAGTCCATTTCGCCAAGTCCACACACCCGAAAGCACAGGAGTTCTCGTGTCGCCCACCGCATCCGTCTCCGACGTGACCACCGACACCACCACCTCGGCCAGCAAGTCGGGTGTGCACGCCTCTCCGGCGGGTCATGATCCGGGCGAGCTCGACTATCACGCCCTCAACGCGATGCTCAACCTGTACGACCGCGACGGCAAGATCCAGTTCGAGAAGGACCGCGAGGCTGCGCACCAGTACTTCCTGCAGCACGTCAACCAGAACACCGTCTTCTTCCACGACCTCGACGAGAAGCTCGATTATCTCGTCGAGGAGAACTACTACGAGCCCGAGGTCCTCGCCCGGTACGACCGGGAGTTCGTCAAACTCCTCTTCGGGCACGCCTACGGCAAGAAGTTCCGCTTCCCGACCTTCCTCGGAGCGTTCAAGTACTACACGAGCTACACCCTCAAGACCTTCGACGGCAAGCGTTATCTCGAGCGGTTCGAGGATCGCGTCTGCATGGTCGCGCTGACGCTGGCCGACGGTGACACCGCACTGGCCCGCAATCTCGTCGACGAGATCATGGAGGGCCGCTTCCAGCCGGCCACGCCGACCTTCCTCAACTCCGGCAAGAAGCAGCGCGGCGAGCCGGTCAGTTGCTTCCTCCTTCGTATCGAAGACAACATGGAATCCATTGGGCGGTCCATCAATTCGGCTCTGCAGCTGTCCAAGCGCGGTGGTGGGGTGGCGTTGTTGCTGTCCAACATCCGTGAGCACGGTGCGCCGATCAAGAAGATCGAGAACCAGTCCTCGGGTGTCATCCCGATCATGAAGCTGCTCGAGGATTCGTTCTCCTACGCCAACCAGCTCGGTGCCCGTCAGGGGGCCGGCGCGGTGTACCTGCACGCCCACCACCCCGACATCTACCGCTTCCTCGACACCAAGCGGGAGAACGCGGATGAGAAGATCCGCATCAAGACGCTCAGCCTCGGCGTGGTGATCCCCGACATCACCTTCCAGCTCGCCAAGAACAACGACGACATGTACCTGTTCAGTCCGTATGACGTCGAGCGTGTCTACGGCGTGCCGTTCGCCGACGTCAACGTGACCGACAAGTACCACGAAATGGTCGAGGACAAGCGGATTCGCAAGACCAAGATCAAGGCGCGCGAGTTCTTCCAGACCCTCGCCGAGCTGCAGTTCGAGTCGGGTTACCCCTACATCATGTTCGAGGACACGGTGAACCGGGCCAATCCGATCGACGGCAAGATCACCCACTCCAACCTGTGCTCGGAGATCCTGCAGGTCTCGACGCCCTCGACGTTCAACGATGATCTGTCCTATGCGCAGGTGGGTAAGGACATCTCGTGCAACCTCGGCTCGCTCAACATCGCCAAGACCATGGACTCGCCCGACATCGGGCAGACCATCGACACCGCGATCCGTGGGTTGACCGCCGTCAGTGACCAGACCTCGATCACCTCGGTGCCGTCGATCGAGCACGGCAACAACGAGTCCCACGCGATCGGTCTCGGGCAGATGAACCTGCACGGCTACCTTGCCCGTGAGCGCATCTTCTACGGCAGCGACGAGGGTATCGACTTCACCAACATCTACTTCTACACCGTGCTCTATCACGCGTTGCGTGCATCGAATGCCATTGCGCGCGAACGGGGTAAGGCGTTCGCCGGGTTCGAGCGCTCGAAGTACGCCAGCGGTGAGTTCTTCGACAAGTACACCGATCAGGAGTGGCTGCCGAAGACCGATCGGGTGGCGGAGTTGTTCGCGCAGGCCGAGATCACCATCCCGACCCGCGACGACTGGCGTGAGCTCAAGGTGGCGGTGCAGCGTGATGGCATCTACAACCAGAACCTGCAGGCGGTCCCGCCGACCGGCTCGATCAGCTACATCAATCACTCGACGAGTTCGATCCACCCGGTGGCGGCCAAGATCGAGATCCGCAAGGAAGGCAAGATCGGTCGCGTCTACTACCCGGCGCCCTACATGACCAACGATAATCTCGAGTACTACCAGGACGCCTATGAAATCGGCTACGAGAAGGTCATCGACACCTACGCCGCGGCGACCCAGCACGTCGACCAGGGCTTGAGCCTGACGCTGTTCTTCAAGGACACCGCGACCACCCGCGACGTCAACAAGGCGCAGATCTACGCGTGGCGCAAGGGAATCAAGACCCTGTACTACATCCGGTTGCGCCAGATGGCCCTCGAAGGGACTGAGGTGGAGGGTTGCGTCAGCTGCATGTTGTGAGCCTCGGGCGACGATGAGTCCGACTCCTGCGATGAGCTTCGAGCAATGGATGGCGGCGATCACCACCCACGGTGCGATGATCGCCGCCACCAGCACCGCCGATCTCGGTGTGCCGGTACCGAGTTGTCCCGAGTGGACGGCCGCCGACCTGATCTGCCATGTCGGCGCCGTGCACCGGTGGGCGACCGCTCGGATCGTCGGCGACGATTCGGTGCGGTCCTACGCCGACTTCCCGGCTCCTCCGGCCGACGAGCTGACCGACTGGTATCGAGCCGGGCTCCGCGGGCTCGTCGAGGCTCTCGGTACCCGGGATCCCGACACGGCGGCACCGACCTTCGTCGGCGAGCGCACCGTCGGGTGGTGGGCGCGTAGGCAGGCGCACGAACTCACCGTTCACCGATGGGATCTGGAGTCCGCGATTCGACCCGGCACGCAGCAGGTGGTCGACGCCGAGTTCTCCGCCGACGGGATCGAGGAGTGGCTCGATGTCTTCGCTCCCCGATTCCTGTCCCGGTCCGGCGGCGTCCCGCAGCACCTGCATGGAGCGACACTGCATCTCCACACCCATGACGAGCCGGTCGGCGAATGGCTGGTCGAGCTGTCCGCGGACGGGCTGACGTGGTCGCGAGAGCACATGAAAGCCGATGTGGCGCTGCGTGGTTCGGCTTTCGACTTGTTGCTCACGCTCTGGCATCGCCGACCACTGTCGGCCGTCGACACGGTTGGGGACGCCGGCGTCGCCGCCGAACTGCTCGACCTCATCCACGTCACCTGACCGCCACCGCTACCGTAGAACCCGCATCCGCATCCATGAGGAGATGATCATCATGACCGCAGGCACCCACAGCCCGGCCGACGGCGCACCCATCAAGCTGGTGAGCCGCGTCTCTGCGATCAACTGGAACCGCGTCCCCGACGAGAAGGACGCCGAGGTGTGGGATCGCCTCACCGGCAACTTCTGGTTGCCGGAGAAGGTGCCGGTGTCCAACGACATCCCGTCGTGGAACACTCTCACCGAGTACGAGAAGCAGCTGACGATGCGGGTGTTCACCGGTCTGACGCTCCTCGACACCATCCAGGGCACCGTTGGCGCGGTCTCGCTCATCCCGGATGCGTCCACCCCGCACGAAGAGGCGGTGCTCACCAACATCGCGTTCATGGAGTCGGTGCACGCCAAGAGCTACAGCTCGATCTTCTCCACGCTGTGCTCGACCAAGGAGATCGACGAGGCGTTCCGCTGGTCGGAGGAGAACGAGCACCTGCAGCGCAAGGCCCAGATCGTCATGGATTACTACCGTGGAGAGGACCCGCTCAAGCGCAAGGTGGCCTCGACCCTGCTCGAGTCATTCCTCTTCTACTCCGGCTTCTACCTGCCGATGTACTGGTCCTCGCGCGCCAAGCTCACCAACACCGCCGACCTCATCCGCTTGATCATCCGCGACGAGGCGGTGCACGGCTACTACATCGGCTACAAGTACCAGCGGGGTCTGGAGGTGCAGACCGCCGAGCGTCGTCAGGAACTCAAGGACTACACCTTCGAGTTGCTCTTCGAGCTCTATGACAACGAGTCCGATTACACCGAGGCGCTCTACGACGAGGTCGGCCTGACCGAGGACGTCAAGAAGTTCTTGCGCTACAACGCGAACAAGGCGTTGATGAATCTCGGCTACGAGGCGATGTTCCCGAAGGACGAGACCGACGTGAACCCGGCCATCCTGTCGGCGCTCTCACCCAACGCGGATGAGAACCACGACTTCTTCTCCGGCTCCGGTAGCTCGTACGTCATCGGTAAGGCGGTCAACACCGAGGACGAGGACTGGGACTTCTGATCATCCGAGACGCCGGAGCCGTTGCGTGATCGCGGGCCAGAGGTTCTCGAGCGCGCTGGGATCCTCATGTTGCGTGGACTAGCATGGTCGCCATGTCGATCACCGAAAGGGGCGCTGCGCCTCACCTGAGTTGATGGCCGGCGTTCGCGTCCGCAGGGCGGACGAACTCCGACGTTCCCGACGATCCCGCTCCCATTCCTGTTGGGGCCACCTGATTCTGGCGCCTCTGTGGGCCCAGCACGGCGCCAACCTGGGCACCCTGCTGCGCACCTGTGATGCGGTGGGCGCCTGTATGGCGGTGCCACCGCACGACTGGGTGGGTCCGGCCCTGCGACGGGGCAACACCGTTCCGGGCCGCTCATGTATCCATCGCACCGGCAACCCGGTCCGGTGGCTCGAGCGTGAGCGAGATGCCGGCGCTCACCTCATCGGCGTCGAATTGGCCGAGGGCGCAACGCGTCTGGCAGATCTACCGATCGCACGGCGACGCACCGTGGTGGTGCTCGGGCACGAACGTACGGGTATCCCCGAGTCCGTCCTCGATGTGCTCGACGACGTCGTCGAGATACCGATGGTGGGACGCGGGGCGAGCCTGAACGTCGCGGTGTCCGGGTCGCTCGTCGCCTACAAGCTCGCGGGATTGGTGTGAGACCGCCCTCAGGGTTCGACGATCCGGTCGTAGAGATCGCCCAACTCGTCGACGGCTTCGGCGATGTCGCCGGGGGCGACCCCGGAGGCCCGCAATGCCGTGCGCAGCGCGGTGCCGTCGAGGTCGGTCAGGGGATTCATCCGCGGCGGCGACGGGAGTGGGGGAGCGGTCGCGCCGGTGCCGTAGAAATCGATTCGCGGTGGCGCGGAGGCGTTCTCGTCGTCGATCCGCGTTCCCTCACGCTGCGGGAAGGAGTCTCGGGCGGGTGCGAGTTCCTCGATCGCGTCGAGCAACTCCGGCAGCGATGTCCCCATCACGGTCAACAGGGTGGTGGGGGTTCGGTCGATCTCGACGGCCACCTCGTACATCGTCGACAGGACGTGGATGCAGCGCCCGGAGTCGTCGGGGCACGTGCAGTCGCCGACGATATCGGCGCTCTCGGTGGGCAACACCAGTTCACCGACGGTTCGCGGTTGCTCGCCACGCGCGAGCGACATCACCTCGGTCACGCCGTCGGCGGCACGCAGCAACGTCGCCACCGTCGCGGTGTCGACGGTGCGGATCTCGATCGTCACCTCGAACGGTTCGAGCTGACTGCCGTCCACCGACGAGGTGACCCGGCCCGCGCCGATCGTCAGCCGATGCACGTGCCGATCGCGAAAGTACCTGCGAGCCTTGGTGATCTTGCGGCTGTCGACTGCCGCATCGGTGCCGTCGCCGGCGAAGCGGCCTTCGGCCACATCGACCAACGCCCGCGACCACGGAGTCAGCGCATATCCGCGCACCGGAACCGTGCCACGCCGTGCACTCATCGGCGTGCACTCATCTGGGCGCCGCTCATTCGCTCACCGCGTCCTCGCGCAACCGAAACAGTTCGAAGAGTTCGTCGTTGCCGAGGTCGCCCATCCAGTTCTCGCCCGCCGACACCGTCAACCGCGACAGTTCGCGCTTCTTCGCGATGAGGTCGTCGACGCGTTCCTCGAGCGTGCCGACGCACACGAAGCGTCGCACGTGCACGCGTTGCCGCTGCCCGATCCGGTACGCACGATCGGTCGCCTGGTCCTCGACGGCCGGATTCCACCAACGGTCCACGTGCACCACGTGATTGGCGGCCGTCAGATTCAGGCCGGTGCCGCCGGCCTTGAGGGTGGCGATCAGGATCGGCGGTCGGGTCCCGGTGTCGCCGTGCTGGAACCGGTCGACGAGCCGGTCACGGTCGCCGCGTGCCAGGCCTCCGTGCAGCAGCGGGATCTCGGTTCCCAACAACTCGGTGAGCCACGCCGACAGTAACTCGCCGAAGGCCGCGAACTGGGTGAACAGCAGGGCCTGATCGCCCTCGGCGACCAGTGTCGTCGCGATGTCGTCGAGCAGTTCGAGCTTCCCCGACCGGTGGACGCCCCGCCGGACCAGTGGTGTGCCGTCGGCCAGATAGTGCGCGGGGTGATTGCAGATCTGCTTGAGGCGCGTCAACGCCGCCAACACCGTTCGCCGGCGCAACGCGCGCTGCTGTTTGTCCTGCAGTGCCTCCATCAGGTTGTCGATGACCGCGCGATACAGCGCAGCCTGCTCGACGGTGAGGTTGGCGCGCACGGTGAACTCGGTCTTCTCCGGCAGGTCGGTGATGATCGACGGGTCGGTCTTCTCGCGCCGGAGGATGAATGGGCGGGTCAGTGCGGCCAGGCGGGCGAGCGCGTCGGGATCGCGGTCGCGTTCGATCGGCTCGGCGAAGCGATTGCGGAAGGTCGATGCCGACCCCAGCAGACCGGGATTGACCAGGTCGATCACCGCGCGTAAGTCCTCCAGCCGATTCTCGACGGGGGTTCCGGTCAGTGCGATCCGGTGATCGGCCGGAATCGCCCGGAGTGCTTTGGCCGCTGCGGTTCTCACGTTCTTGACGTGCTGGGCCTCATCGACGACGAGATGCCGCCAGGGGTGCGCCGCCAGCAACTCGCGGTCCCGGGTGGCGATCGCGAATGTCGTCAGCACCAGCTCGGCGCTGCCGTGGACCGCCGCGAACGCGGCGCCCTTCGCGCGATCGGGACCGTGATGGACCGCGATCGTCATGCTCGGCGCGAACCGGGCCAGTTCGGCAGACCAGTTGCCCACCACCGACATCGGGCAGACGATCAGCGTGGGGGTGTGGGTGGGGGCGGCCGCGGTGTGTGCTTCGTGGGCGAGCAACGCGATCACCTGCACCGTCTTGCCCAGCCCCATGTCGTCGGCGAGGACGCCACCGATCCCGCGGCGCGCCAGATGCGCCAACCACTCCAGGCCGCGCTGCTGATACGGGCGCAGCGAGGCCGCCAACAGTTCGGGCGGCGGGATCGGTTGTGGGCGCAGGGCTCCGGTCTCGGCGATCTCGTCGAGCCAGTCCAATCCGCGCACCGCGCCCACCGGAACCGGCAGGGTCTCGGAGTCACCGGCGAGAAGCCCGAGCAACTCGCCCATGTCGGGTGCGGCGCCCGATCCGGCCAGCGCGCGCTGGGATTTCACATAGGCGGCCGCCCGGCTCAACCGGGCGCCCTCCGCGCGCACCCACACGCCGCGGATGCGGACGAGATCGCCTTTCTGCCTGGACAACTCGTCGAGATCGGCTTCGCCCAGCGTGATCGCATCCGGGCCGTCGCCGAGTGCCAGACGCCACTCGAACTCCCGGATCTCCCGCAGCCCGACCATGCGCGCCGGAGCGCCGCCACCCACCACCGGGCGGGCCCGCATGGTCAGACTCGGCCGAACCTCGGCGATGGTGCGCGGCAACAACACCGGGAACCCGGCATCGGCCAGCGCGGCGGCGCCGGTGATGAACAGCCGTTCGGCGAGCTCGGTGGAAAGGAGGTAGTCCAGACTCGTCCGGTCCGGATCCGCTTGGTGCAGTTCGGGAAACGCCCGGACCGCGGCGGCCAGCTCGGTGGTCACCTCGTCGAGGGCGGTGGCGTCGAGCCGACCCGGCAACACCGGCGCCACATGACCGTCGATCGAGCGTCGGCACACCGCGAGACGCCACCGCAACCGGTCGGGATCGGTGAGCACACGGTCGATGTCGTCGTCGGGGCCGACGTCGTCGATCGGCGAGTCCGGGTCGTCGGGTTCGTGCAGCCGGAAGACCAGGGTGGCCTCATCCGCAGCGGCGCTCGTGCCCCAGCCCGCCCACGCCGACGTCGCCGCCGGGCGGGCGGCGGCCGTCGGCACCGCCCCGTCACCCACGAGCGCGGCGATCAACGGCGTGGCGGGATCGGCCGCACCCAGTCGTGACGCGGAAGCATCTATCCGGCAACGACATTCGTGATCGATGACCTCAGCTGCGAAGTCCATCAGAGCGGCGGCGCCGCCGTTGTCGGCGAGCGCGCCCGGCGCGCCACCGGTGATCACCGCACTCCATGCACGCCACGCCGAGGTCGGTAGCGGTGCCCAGCGGAACACCGTCTCTCCGGCGATGTCGACCAGGGTGGGGGCGACCGAGCCGGCCTCGACGAAGCGCCGGACCCCATCGACGAGATGCCGATACCAGGCGATGTCGCCGGTGACGGGTAGCGACCGGGTGGCATCGAGGAAGGAGACGGCAGAAGCCGTGCCCAGGGTCATCGTGGCGACGAAGTCGCGGCGGCCGGCCTCGTCGATGATGTCGATCTGGCGGCGAAAACGCTTGCCCGCCAACAGTGATCGCAGAGGATCGGGGAGCTCACCGGTGCGCGTGGCGTCCTCCCAGACCGCCAGTCCCACACCCGGGCGCCACAGCGCATGCAATCCGGCCGCCGACCCACCCGGAGCCGACGGCTCGCCGGAACGCGTCGCGAGGGTCGATGCCATGGCCTTCAGGGTAGTTCGCGGCCCCGACACGATCGCGAAACGGCTGCCGGTGGTGCCGACCTGCGAGAGACTTCAGGGATGACCACCCACGATGCCCCGAAGACCCACGGTGAGGCGCTCGCCTCCGGCCCCACCGTCTATTCCGGCAAGGAACACTCGGTGGGCAAGGCCGCGCGCAAGATCGTGCCACGACGAGCCCTCGGTGACTGGGACCCGTCCCGGCGCGGCCACGATGCCCTGCAGACGATCCTCGCGCAGAACGAGACGCGCGATCAGCGGCTCGTGCCCATCCGCCATGGGCGGATGGCGGCGTCGCCGTGGACCTACTATCGGGGCGCCGCCGCGGTGATTGCGGCCGACCTCGGTTCCCGGCCGAACACCGGGATCACCGTCCAGCTCTGCGGCGACGCGCACGTCCTGAACTTCGGGTTGTGGAACACCCCGGAGCGGACGCTGGCCTTCGATCTGCGCGACTTCGACGAGACCCTGCCCGGCCCGTTCGAATGGGATGTGCTGCGCTTCCTGGCGAGCCTGGTGGTGTTGGCGCGGGACAACAAGGTCGCCGACGCGGCCGCCACCGAGGCGGTGCGCGCCGGATTCCGCGGCTACCGGACGTGGATGCGTACCTACTCGGGCTGGCCGATCCTCGATGTGTGGGCCGAGAAGTTCTCGGTCGACGAGCTCACCGGCTACATCGCCACCCCGGCGAACGGGGCGCGCCTGGACAGCGTGATCGAGAAGCGGGCGCAGAAGCGGACCAGCCGGGGAGCCTCGAAGAAACTCACCCACCTCGTCGACGGGCGCCGGTTGATCAAGGAGGCGCCGCCCTATCGCGTGCACGCGTTGGCCGACTACACCGACGTCCTCAACGACGTGATCGTCGCGTATTACGCGTCGGTGCCGGAGAACGTCGCGGCGCTGCTGCGCCGCTTCGACCTCGTCGACGCCGTGCAGCAGGTCGTCGGGGTCGGCAGTGTCGGGATGCGGGTGTTCCTGAATCTCGCCGAGGAGCACGAGACCGGCGACCCGTTGTTCTTCCAGATCAAACAGGCCGCGCCGTCGGTGTACGAGAAGGTGGTCGCGCCCAGCGCCTACGACCATCACGGCCAGCGGGTCGTCAACGGTCAGCGCCTCATCCAGAGCGCCTCGGACATGTTCCTGGGCTGGACGACGATCGGCGACTGGGAGTTCTACGTCCGGCAGTTCCGCGACGGCAAGGTCATTCCGGACGGCCCGACCGTGTCGCGCGCGCTCACACAGTTCGCCGCCGCGTGCGGGCACGTACTCGCGCGGGCGCATGCGCGCAGCGGAGACGCCCGCGCGATCGCCGATTACCTGGGCACCTCCGACAAGGTCGAGGAATCGGTGGTGCGGTTCGCGCACGCCTACGCCGACCAGACCGCGCGTGATCACGCACAACTGGCCGCCGCGGTCGCCGACGGGTCGATCCCGTCGGCGCCGGGCTGGCCCTGAGCACTCGGCGACGAGGCCGGAGTCGTCAGTCGGTGACCTCGTTGAGCGTGCCGGTGGCCACGTCGAAGACGAATCCGCGCAGCGAACTGGTCTTGGTGACGAACGGGCTGTTGCGGATGCGCGCCAACGACTGCCGCACGTCCTCCTCGACGTCGGGGAAGGACTCGGCGGCCCACGCCGGCTTCTGACCGATCTCGTTCTGGATGTCGCGCTTGAAGTCGTCGTCGGTGAAGGTGAGCATGCCGCAATCGGTGTGGTGGATCAGGATTATCTCGGTGGTGCCCGGCAGCCGCTGACTGATGGCCAACGACCGGATCTCGTCGTCGGTGACCACGCCTCCGGCATTGCGGATGACATGCGCCTCACCCTCGTTGATGCCCAGCGCCCGATACACGTCGAGGCGGGCATCCATGCAGGCGACGACCGCGACGTGACGGCTCGGCGGCAGGGGCAGGGGACCGGAGAAGGTCTTGGCGTACTCGGCGTTGTTGGCGAGGTACTCGTCGGTGACAGTCATGTGTCCACGGTGCGCGCCATCACGCCCGGGGCGCGAGAGTTGCGATCACGACGGGCCGAACACATCGGCGTCGGCGCATGTATTTCGCGCCCGGTCCGCTTCGGGCGCTCATTGCCAGCGGGCCAGCAGATCCTTCGAACGTGCGGCCAGATCGGCCTGCCAGAACGGCCCGAAGCTGATCCGTCCGACGCCGAGCTCGGCCAGGTGCGTGAGCGAATCCTCGGCAGGCACGGCGATCGCGTTGACCGGCAACGGCAACGACGAGGTCAGCTCGCGGTGCACCGCGTCGGTGTGACGGCCGACGGGGTAGAGGCTGCTCGCCCCGGCCTGCGCGCAGAGGACCAGTCGTTCGATCGCGCGAGCCACGCGGTCGGTCTCGGCGCCGTCGGCACGCAGGAACAGGTCGGTGCGTGCGTTGATGACCACCCCGACACCGGCGGCGTCGGCGGCCGCGCGCAACGCGCCCACCAGATCGGCATGCTCGTGTGCCGCGCGGAGGCGTCCGCCTTCGGCGTGCACGGTGTCCTCGATGTTCAGACCCACCGCTCCGGCGTCGAGCAGCCCGTCGATCAGTTCGGCCGGAGACCGGCCGTACCCCGACTCCACGTCCACCGACACCGGAAGGTCCACCGCTGCGGTGATCTGGCGGACGCGGGTCAGCAGTTCGTCGAAGGTCATGCCCTCGTGGTCGGCGCGACCGATCGAGTCGGCAACCGGATGGGAGCCGACGGTCAGCGCCGCGAACCCGGCGTCGGCGGCCAGGGTCGCCGACCACGCATCCCAGACGGTGGGCAGCACGACCGGGCTGCCGGGCACGTGCAGATCGAGCAGTGTGCGGGCGAGGGCCGCCGGGTCCGGGGTTGTGCCCGCCGAACCGGTCCCGTCAGGAATTGCCATTCAAGGAATCCTTCACGTCGTTGAGTACGAGCCACGCCGCAGCCAGACCTGTTCCGCTGTACCAGATCTCGTCGTTGACCGAGAGGACGCGCTTCCACGTGGGCGCGCCCATGTCCAGCCAGCGATCACTGAGCAGAACCTGTTTGCCGTGATCGAGGCCGCCGTCGCCGTCGAACGACACGTAGATGAGGTCGGCGTCGGCGTCGGTGAAGTTCTTGTCGGTGACGGTGAAGCTGTCGGTGCCGCGCTGCGGGGCGGGGCGCTGCACGCCGATCATCGTCAGGATCTGACCGGCGAAAGTGCCGGTGCCGGCGATGATCTCGGAGTCCTTGGTGAACCGGACGAGCGACACCTGGTTGTGGGCGGCGTCCATGCGTCGGCCGGTCCTGGTGGCCTCGTCGGTGAACTCCTGCAGCAGGCGGGTGCCGTCGGCGGTGCGGCCGAGGGCATCGGCCACCGCCTGGAAGTGTTCCTGCCAGGTGCCGTCGGTGATCGTCGCGGTCTTGGTACCGGCGAAGGCCTGCGCCGATCCGGCGGTCGCCGGCGTGGTGAGCACGATGTCGGGAGCGGCGGTGCGCACCGCCGATGGATCGGGGGTGGTCCCGATCGCCGGAACGGAGGTCAGTTGTGGTCCGAGGTAGGCGGGGATCGTGCCGGGGGCAGCGGTCACGGCGGTCACCTTGGCACCGATGCCGAGGGCGCAGAGATCATCGAGCAGCGCCGGGTCGGTGACGACGATGCGCGCGGGGTCGGTGCGCGGGTCGGACGCGGTGGTCGGCGCCAGGCAGGTGCGCGAGTAGTCGCGGTCGGCGGAGACGACGTTGACCTCGGCGATACGCGTGGTCGAGGTGGAGATGGTCTTGCCGTCGGGGGTGGTCAGCAGCGGCTGATCGTCGGAGCAGGCACCGAGCACCACGGTTGCGACGCACACCAGCAATGCCGAGGCGACCACGCCACGCCTGCTCGACCGACTCCGAACACCGTCGCCGGATCCGCGTACGACCCGGTCCTTACCGCCACCCTGCACCCGCCCAACCTAGCAGGGCCCGATCGGCACCCACCCGACCTTGCCGCCGGGGGACCGCGGGGCGTCGCGGGGCGGTCCCACGAGCCCGGCGCGTCGGCTCCGGCGTTGCAGCTGACCTGCGCCGATGATGCTCCCGAAAAATCAAGTACGACGGATCGTAGGACCCACTCGGCCGGGGTGGGTGCAAGGGTTTAGGATCGGTAACCAGCGCTCGGTTTGTTCATGTGCCGACCGGCGGAAATCGCATCCCGACCGGTCGGGCAAGAGGAGGATCTGTGACCGCGGTAGACCAGCCCACCACGCAAGTGGCACCAGTACGTCCGTACCCGGAGCGCCATCAGCCCAAGGGTTCGTTCATCTACAAGCTGATCACCACGACCGATCACAAGTTGATCGGCATGATGTACATCGTCGCCTGTTTCGCGTTCTTCCTCATCGGCGGTCTGATGGCCCTGCTGATGCGTGCGGAGTTGGCGCATCCGGGTATGCAGTTCTTGTCGACCGAGCAGTTCAACCAGCTGTTCACCATGCACGGCACGGTGATGCTGCTGATGTATGCGACCCCGATCGTCATCGGGTTCGCCAACTTCGTGCTGCCGCTGCAGATCGGTGCCCCCGACGTCGCCTTCCCGCGGCTCAACGCCTTCGGCTTCTGGCTGTTCGTGTTCGGTTCGACGGTCGCCATCGGTGGCTTCATCACCCCGGGCGGTGCGGCCGACTTCGGCTGGACCGCCTACACACCGCTCACCGACGCGATCCACTCGCCCGGCGTCGGCGCCGACCTGTGGATCATGGGCCTCGGCGTCTCCGGTCTGGGCACCATCCTCGGTGGCGTCAACATGGTGACCACCGTCGTGTGTCTGCGCGCCCCCGGTATGACGATGTTCCGGATGCCGATCTTCACCTGGAACATCCTGGTCACCACCATCCTGATCCTGCTGATCTTCCCGCTGCTGACCGCGGCCCTGCTCGGCCTCGAGGTCGACCGTCAGTTCGGCGCCCATCTCTACGACCCGGCCAACGGTGGTGTGATCCTCTGGCAGCACCTGTTCTGGTTCTTCGGTCACCCCGAGGTGTACGTCATCGCGCTGCCGTTCTTCGGCATCGTGTCGGAGATCTTCCCGGTATTCTCCCGCAAGCCGCTGTTCGGCTACTCGGGCCTGGTGTACGCGACGCTGGCCATCGCCGCGCTGTCGGTGGCGGTGTGGGCTCACCACATGTACGTCACCGGCGCGGTCCTGCTGCCGTTCTTCTCCTTCATGACCTTCCTGATCGCGGTACCGACCGGTGTGAAGTTCTTCAACTGGATAGGCACCATGTGGAAGGGCCACATGACGTTCGAGACGCCGATGCTCTTCTCCGTCGGCTTCATCGTGACCTTCCTCTTCGGTGGTCTGACCGGTGTGCTGCTCGCCAGCCCGCCGCTGGACTTCCACCTCTCCGACAGCTACTTCGTCGTCGCGCACTTCCACTACGTGCTCTTCGGCACCATCGTGTTCGCGACCTACGCCGGCATCTACTTCTGGTTCCCCAAGATGACCGGACGCATGCTCGACGAGCGCCTGGGCAAGTGGCACTTCTGGCTGACCTTCATCGGGTTCCACACCACCTTCCTGGTGCAGCACTGGCTGGGTAACGAGGGCATGCCGCGTCGCTACGCCGACTACCTGCCCTCGGACGGCTTCACCACCCTCAACGAGATCTCCACGGCCGGCGCGTTCATCCTCGGACTGTCGACGCTGCCGTTCCTGTGGAACGTCTTCAAGAGCTACCGCTACGGCGAGGTCGTGACCGTCGACGATCCGTGGGGCTTCGGTAACTCCCTCGAATGGGCGACGAGCTGCCCGCCGCCGCGACACAACTTCACCGAGCTGCCCCGCATCCGTTCGGAGCGTCCGGCGTTCGAGCTGCACTATCCGCACATGATCGACCGGATGCGTGCCGAGGCGCACGTCGGCCCGGGTCACGGGCATGACAGCGAAAGCGCCGAACATGCCCGGCGTGACCCGCTCACCGTCGGCGACCACGAGTCCTCCGCCGACTGACGCGGCGCAGCGCGGTGGGCGACTCCCCGGATTCACACACCACTTCCGCACCCGGATCGGTTCACACCGCTCCGGGTGCGGTCGTGAAGGCGACCCTCCTGATCACCGTCACCGGACCCGATAAACCCGGTGTCACCTCGGTGCTCATGGGTGCACTTGCCGGACAACAGGTTTCCCTGTTCGACGTCGAACAGGTCGTCATCCATGACCGCCTGACGCTCGGGGTGCTCGTCGCCTGCGACACCGACCCCGAGCAGGTGCAGGACGTCGTCGAGCAGGCGATGAGTTCGGTCGGGATGGACGTCCACGTCGAGGTCGGTGGGCAGTCCGGTGGTCATCAGCCCTCGACACACGCCGTGGTGTTGCTCGGCAGTCCGGTGACCGCACGCGCCTTTTCCGCGGTGGCGGCCGAACTCGCCGGGCAGGGCGGCAACATCGACTCGATCCGCGGGGTGGCCGACTATCCGCTCACCGGGCTGGAATTGATGGTCAGTGTGGGCGGACGCGACGACGTCGCGGCCGACGCCGCGCTGCGCAAGGGCCTCGCGGGGGTGGCCACCCGCCACGGCATCGACATCGCGGTCGAACGCGGGGGGCTCGCGCGACGGGCCAAGCGGCTCATCGTCTTCGATGTGGATTCGACCCTCATCCAGGGCGAGGTCATCGAGATGCTCGCCGCCCACGCCGGCCGGGAGGCCGAGGTCGCGGCGGTGACCGAGGCGGCGATGCGCGGTGAACTGGATTTCGCGCAGTCCCTGCATCAGCGGGTCGCGGCGCTCGCCGGTCTCGACGCGAGCGTGCTCGACGACGTCGCCGCGTCGCTCGAGCTGACGCCGGGGGCCCGCACCACGATTCGCACGCTCCACCGCCTGGGCTATCACTGCGGTGTGGTGTCCGGCGGGTTCCGGCAGGTCATCGACGGCCTCGCCCACGAGCTGGAACTCGACTTCGTGCGGGCCAACACCCTCGAGGTCGTCGACGGAACACTCACCGGCCGGGTCGTCGGCGAGATCGTCGACCGGCCGGGCAAGGCCCGGGCGTTGCGGTCATTCGCCGATCAGGTCGGGGTGCCGATGGAACAGACCATCGCCGTGGGCGACGGCGCCAACGACATCGACATGCTGTCGGTGGCCGGTCTCGGTATCGCGTTCAACGCCAAGCCCGCACTCCGTGAGGTCGCCGACGCCGCGCTCAGTCACCCGTTCCTCGACGCGGTGCTGTTCATCCTTGGCGTCACCCGCGACGAGATCGAGGCCGCCGACGCCGCCGACGGGGTGCTGCGCCGGGTTCCGCTGGAATGACCGACACGTCGACCGACTCGGGTGCTGTCGTGCCCGATCCGTTCGAGGACGATCACCGACGGCTGACGGCCTATGTCGGCGGTCACGACGACCCGCCGGATCCCGCCGACGTGCTCGCCATGCAAATGGTGCTGCGCATCGAGAAGGCCGATCCGCCCGATCGCACCGAGTTGCTGGTGGCCGCCGCCCGTGCGGTCGCACTGCTGTGCCTCGATGACCGGTCCGGTGGCGACGGTCCGTGGTCGGCGCCGATGGACGCCTGGTGTGATGCGCGCATCCGCAAGATCGCGCGACGCGCACGCGGTGCGCAGTGGGTTGCCGCACAAGAGGTCTGGGGCCTCACCGCCACCGTAGGCGGCGCGCAGGCGCGGGCTCTGGTGCCCGGCCGGGTCGGCGATGTCGACAAGCGGATCTCCCGATTGCAGATCGGTGGCACCGAGGTCGATGGTGAACTGCCACCGGCGCCCGGCGGGCGTGGGGTATGCCTGTGGCTCGATCCACGACTGGAGATGACGGTCGGCAAGTCAGCGGCCCAGGTGGGTCACGGCGCGATGCTCGCTGTGCGACTGCTTGACGAGGCCACCGCCCGCGACTGGCGTGAAGCGGGATGTCCGCTGATGGTGTGCGCCGCCGACGAATCCACCTGGACGCGGCTGCTCGCCGCAGAACGTGCCGGCGAGGCGGTGGCCGTCCGGGATGCGGGTTTCACCGAGATCGCACCGGGCTCGGTGACCGTGATCGCGGAGGTGATCGTATGACGAAAGATCAAGCGGCATTACCGGAGTGGGCGCTACCGCTGAATCTGGCGCGACACCCGGAGGGCGGCTGGTATGCCGAGACGTGGCGTAGTGAGCTGACGCTGCCCGCCGCGTCGCTGCCCGGATACGACGGTGACCGTGCCGCGGGCACTGCGATCTACTTCGTGCTGCTGCCCGGAGAGGAATCGGCCTGGCACACCGTGCGCGGCGCGGAGATGTGGCTGTTCCACCGCGGTGCACCGGTGGAACTCGACCTCGGCGGTGACGGTGCTGTGCCCCTCAGCGTTGGGCCCCTCGACGTTGGGCCCCTCGGCGTCGGGCCCACCGGCATCGAGCACACCGAGACGATCGTGGTCGGACCCGACATCGCTGCCGGCCACCGACCGCAGGCGCTCGTGCCGCCGGGGCACTGGCAGCGGGCGCGTGCCGTGGGAACAGAAGCGGCGCTGGTCAGCTGCATCGTCGTACCCGGATTCGATTTCGCCGACTTCCGGCTGGCCTGACGGCGCTCAGCTCGCCGGGACCCGCGCCGGCGCCAGGTGCTCCAGCGTCTGCAGCCACACCTGCCGGTCGGGGGCGATCGACGCGACGATCACCTCGTCGGCGTCGGCATGGCCGGCGAACCAGTCGAGATACTCGCGCACCTCGTCCGGGGTGCCGACACCGCAGTAGGTGAGCATCTCGTCGATCTGGCGTCCCTGCGGCATCGACAGGATGGCGTCGGCTTCCTCGTCGGTGAACTTTCGTCCGCCACGGCCGAACAGCGCGGAGACCCGATGCCGCTTGGCCTGGTGGAGCTGGTCGCGGGCGCGCTGCGGATCCTCGTCGGCGATGACGCAGGCCCCGGCGATCACATACGGTTCGGCGAGCTGCTCCGACGGCCGGAACTGCTCCCGGTAGATCTGCACCGCCTGGGTCAGGGCGCCGGGCGCGAAATGCGAGGCGAACCCATAGGGCAGGCCGAGCGCCGCGGCGAGTTGCGCGCCGAAGAGCGACGAGCCGAGGATGTAGAGCGGCACGTCGGTACCGTTGCCCGGCGTCGCGCTCACCCCGGCCACACGCGAATGCCCGGTGAGATACCCCTGCAGTTCGAGAACGTCGTTCGGGAAACGATCGGCGGCGGCCATGTCACGGCGCAGGGCTGCAAACGTGTTCTGGTCACCGCCGGGCGCGCGGCCCAGCCCGAGATCGATACGACCGGGATAGAGCTCGCCGAGGGTCCCGAACTGCTCGGCGATCGTCAACGGCGCGTGGTTGGGCAACATCACCCCACCCGAGCCGAGCCGGATCGTGGAGGTGCGCGCCGCGATGTGGGAGATCAGCACCGCGGGCGCCGACGACGCGATCGACGACATGTTGTGGTGTTCGGCGTACCAGATGCGTTCGTAGCCCCACTTCTCGGCGCGGATGGCCATGTCGGTCGAGGCGGCCAACGATTGGCCGACGGTTTCGCCGGTGCCCACCTGGGCGAGGTCGAGGATCGAAAGAGGCACACTCATGCTCAGATCAAGGTCGTCGGGCACGTGGCTATTCCCTTGCCCGATCCCGACTTTGGTCCTCCCGCACACGGTTGCGCCGGCGGTGTCACGCCGGGGTCGGTGCACCCTCGGCGGACCCCGGCACCGGGCGGACACGCCTCGCGAGGATGGTGCCCACGGGCGCGGTGAGTAGGGCACGATGGAGTCCGTGACCGCCAGCGATCCCGTGCCCGACGAGCCCACCTCCGACCCCGACCTGTTGATCGATTTCCGCGACGTCGCGGTCGTTCGCGGCGGGAAGTCCCTGGTCGGTCCGGTCACCTGGCAGGTCGAACTCGACGAGCGCTGGGTCGTCCTCGGCCCCAACGGCGCCGGCAAGACCACCCTGCTGCGGATGGCCGCAGCCGAACTGCATCCGAGTTCCGGTATCGCCTTCGTGCTCGCCGAACAACTCGGCAAGGTCGAGGTCCGTGAACTGTCCACGCGGATCGGCGTGGCCAGTGCGGCACTGGCCGACCGCATCCCCGACGACGAGGTGGTCAGCGACGTCGTCATCTCCGCCGGCTATTCGGTCATCGGCCGGTGGCGGGAAACCTACGACGACGTCGATCGGGCACAGGCGCTCGAATCACTGGAGTCGATGGGTGCCGAACACCTCGCCGATCGTGCCTTCGGCACCCTGTCGGAGGGTGAACGCAAGAGGGTCCTCATCGCCCGGGCGCTGATGACCGACCCCGAACTGCTGTTGCTCGACGAACCGGCCGCCGGACTCGACCTCGGCGGGCGTGAAGAACTCGTCGGACGGCTCTCCGCGCTGGCCGCCGACCCCGATTCGCCGGCGATCGTGCTCATCACCCATCACGTCGAGGAGATCCCCGCCGGATTCACCCACGCCATGCTGTTGTCGGAGGGGGCGGTGGTGGAGCAGGGACTGCTGAACAAGGTGTTGACGAGCAAGAACCTGTCGACCGCGTTCCGTCAGCAGATCACCTTGTCGAAGGTCGACGGACGGTTCTTCGCCCGTCGGTCCCGCCGCGCCGGCGGACACCGCCGGTCCGCCGGCTGACTAGGGCGATCGGGGTCGGCCGCCCCTGGATGCGGTTGTGCCGCGGCCCGGCGATAGTGTCGACGGGTGTCCCGGCACACACTCCTCGTCCGGGACGGGTTGGAGGTCTTCGATGGCAGGGACGTCGGCACCGCAGGCCGCGCCGTTACGTGACGCGGCGACCGTGGTGCTCGTGCGCGACAGCGGCGAGAACAGCGGTGGTGGCGACGACAGTGGTGGCGGGATCGAGGTGTTCCTGCAGCGCCGCGTCAAGCAGATGGCGTTCGCCGGTGGCATGACGGTGTTCCCGGGCGGTGGGGTCGACCCCCGCGACAGCGATGCCGACCTCGCCTGGACCGGACCAGCGCCGCAGTGGTGGGCCGAACAGTTCTCCACCACAACCGAACTCGCGCAGGCTCTGGTGTGCGCCGCGGTCCGCGAGACGTTCGAGGAATGCGGCGTTTTGCTCGCCTCGTCGGGGGAGGAGTTCCCCGACCCCGCGACCTTGCGTGACGACCGCGCCGCCCTCGTCGACAAATCCCTGTCGTTCGCCGGATTTCTCCGCGCCCACGGCCTCACGTTGCGCGCCGATCTGCTGCGGCCGCTGGCGCACTGGATCACCCCGGTCAACGAGAAGCGCCGCTACGACACCCGGTTCTTCCTCGCGGCCGTCCCGCCCGGTCAGGAACCGGACGGCTCGACCACCGAGGCCGACGTCACGCGGTGGGCGAACGCGCAGGAGGCGATCGACGCGTGGTCGGCGGGCAAGCACTTCCTGCTGCCACCCACGTGGGCACAGTTGACGGAGGTGGCCCGATACGCGACCGTGGCCGATCTCCTCGACGCCGAGCGCACCATCGAGCCGATAGAACCGGTGGTGAGCGCCGGAAAGGGCTTGTCGGGCTTGGCTTTCACCCGTTCCGACGACTATTTCGCCGGTCTCGGCGATCAGCTGCCACCCGACATCACCCTCTAGTCCCGATCGTCACGACCAGCCGGCCGGGCTCGGGGGAGTTCCACGCCTTCTCGACGTCGGCGAGCGCCGCGGTGCGGACATCGATCGGGAGCCCACCGGCGGCGGCGAGATCGAGCAGGGCGGGGAGTTCGGCGAACAACAGACGCGGGTCGATCGAGCCACCACCCGAGCCCCAGATCGAGATCGGGCGCGCGCGCAGGATGGCGGCGTCGAGGGTGATCGAACGTCCGGCCAGCGCTCCGATCTGGACGTAGTCCACGCTGCTGTGGCGTCCGGTGAGGCTGTGCGCCCGTAGGGCTTCCAGGGCCATCTCGGCGACCGGACCCCAGAGGTAGTCGAGGACCACGTCGATCCCCTCGGCGAACGCCGCCGCCAGTCGTCCTCGGGGATCGTCGTCGAGTAGCGACACCGTCTGTACCCGCGGGTCCTCGGCGAGACGGGCCAACACCGCGGCGTTGCGACCGACCGCGACGACGCGACCCGCGCCCAGATGCAGGGCGATCCGGACGGCGAGCGTACCGGCGGTGCCGGTCGCCCCGAGAACTGCGACGGTGCCTCCTTGGGGGACACCGGATTTCACCAGCGGCATCCATGACGACATCGCGGGGTTGACCACGGCGGCGGCGGTCTCGCTCGACAACGCGTCGGGGATCGGCACCGCGAATCCTGCGGGCACCACCGTGCGTTCGGCGATGGTGCCGTAGGGGTCGGGGCATCCGCCGGTGTAGACGCGATGCCCGTCGAGTACGGCCACCCCGTCGACGCCGACGACGAAGGGGAGTTCGTCTCCCGAGGAGTAGTGCGCTCCGCCTGCGATGGATCGCACGATCTGATGCACCCCGGCGGCGAGCATCTGCACCTCGACGTATCCGTCGGCGGCGACAGGAGCGTCGAGGTCGGCGTACACCGGTGGGCGGGTGAGGTCGGTGACGAGAGCTGCTTTCATGACTTCCTCCTTTGAACACTGTTCAAAACATGACTCTGTTAGGGTGGTTGAACATTGTTCAAGAGTCAAGGGGGATCTGTGGCACGGACGCCGCTGAGCCGGGATGCGATCGTCGACGCCGCCTTCGAGCAGCTCGCCGAGACCGGCCTCGACGGGATCACGGCGCGGGCACTGGCCGGCCGATTGGGTGTGCGCGCCGGTGCGCTCTACTACCACGTCCGCGACATGACCGAGCTGACCGACGAGATGGCCACGCGGATCCTGCGGCGACTGCTCGACGAGCCGATCCCCGACGAGGCCGCCGCCGACTGGCGAGAGTTGTTGCGGACCAGCGGACATCGCATCCGGACGACGCTGCTGTCCTACCGTGACGGGGCCACGTTGGTCTCGGGAACCACGCTGCTCGACGACGAAGCCCTGCGCCGACTCGAAGAACCGGTCCGGGTGCTGGTCGCCGCGGGCATGACGTCGCTCGATGCCCAGCGAGCGCTGGTGGCGATCAACGCGTTGGTGACCGGATACGTGATCGAAGAACAGCACCGGCATCCGGTACCGGGGGAGAACCGCATCACCGCCGAGGCGCGACGCGCGCGTCTCGATCCCGACGAGCAGCCCCTGCAATATGCGCTCAGCGAGGAGATGGCGACGTTACCGGTCGACACCTTCGAGTGGGTGCTGGAGGCGCTCATCGCCGGAATCGGTGTGCGCGTGGGACTCTGAGCGGTCTGCGGTGTCACGCTCTGTGGCGTCACTCTCTGCGGCGTCCCTACTCGTCGAGGTCGACGATGTCGGCGTCGTCGCTCTTCTCGCCCGCGGCGTCGTCGCGCTCGGCCCACTCGAGGAGGTGATCGATCCGGTGGGCGACGTCATCGATCTCGGCGTGCAGGTCACCGAGTTCGGCGAATCGTGCCGGCATCGTGGCGATGGTGAAGTCGTCGGGTTCGACGTCGGCGATCTCCGCCCAGGTCACCGGCGCCGACACCGTCGCCCGCGGGTTGCCGCGCACCGAGTACGCCGCGGCCATCGTGTGGTCGCGGGCATTCTGGTTGTAGTCGACGAACACCGCCGACGGGTCGCGGTCCTTGCGCCACCAGGTGGTCGTCACGTCCGTGGGACTGCGCCGCTCGACCTCTTTCGCGAATGCCAGTGCCGCACGACGAACCTGGGTGAATCCCCATTCCGGGACGATCCGGACGTAGATGTGCAGGCCGCGCCCGCCGGAGGTTTTCGGGAACCCGCGGATGCCGAGTTCGTCGAGGACCTCGTGGACGATGCCGGCGACCCGGCGGATTCGCGCGAAGTCGCAGTCGGGCATCGGGTCGAGATCGATGCGCCACTCGTCGGGCGATTCGGGGTCGGCGCGACGGGAGTTCCACGGGTGGAACTCGACCGTCGACATCTGCACCGCCCAGATCGCGCTGCCCAATTCGGTGACGCACAATTCGTCGGCGGTACGGCCGAATCGGGGGAACCACAGCTCGGTCGTCTCCACCCAGTCGGGGGCTCCGGCCGGAATCCGCTTCTGGTGCACCTTCTTTCCGTCCACTCCCTTGGGAAAGCGGTGCAGCATGCATGGACGCTCGCGCAGGGCCCGCACGATGCCGTCACCGACGGAAAGGTAGTACTGCGCGAGATCGAGTTTGGTCTCGCCGCGCTCGGAGAAATAGACGCGGTCGGGGCTCGACAGTCGGATGGTCCGGTCGCCGACGTCGAGCATCACCGGTTCCCCTGCGTCGCTCGCTGCAGCCGGGGCCATCGCCGCTCCTCTCGGGCCGTGCGTCAGCCGACGTCGCGCCCTGATGTGCAGTCTGCCATCGCGGTGGCATGGGCGACGACAGCGGCGCGTCTGCTCGCGGCGTCGTCGGGGCGCACCGGCAGTGTCTGTACCAGGGCACTCAGTGTCCACCAGCCGACGACGAGGGAGATGACGCTGAAGAGCAATTGCTCGGCCCCGGCGCGGTCCAGGCCGGCCACTACGTCTTGAATTCCGGTGATGTTCTTTGCGCACAGCGGATTTCGAGCATCGACACCGACCGCGGAGTCGAGTTCGAGACTCTCGTAGGCCAGAAGCCGGGGCAGGTGCGGGCGCTCGGCGCACCGATCGAACAGTGCTCCGGCGAAGCGTCCGATCGCCTCGGGGCCGGCGTCATCACCCTCGAGATCGACGCCCTCGAGCAGGCTCGCCAACTCCCGGGTCAGGACCGCCGTGAACAGTCCGCGCTTGTCGCCGAAGTAGCGGTAGACCCGCTCCTTGTTCACCTCGGCGTCGCGCCCGATCGCGTCGAGGCGTGCCCCGGCAAAGCCGTGTGCCGCGAACTGACGGGTGCCCGCGTCGAGTAGTCGGCGTCGCGTCGTCTCGGTGTCCCAGGCCACGAACGAACCCTACCGAAAGTCCAAACGAATGGTTGGAAATGGCGCGTCGCCGGGTTAGGCTGCAATCTCCAAACGGATGTTTGGAAATTGTTCTGTCGGGTGATGAGCGTCGGTTTTGATGAGGCTCGGTTTTGATGAGGAGAGTGCGATGCGAGCGTTGGTGATGGGTGCCCGCGGTGCGGTCGGTCGGGTGGTGGTCGAGGAACTGCGTTCGCGCGGGCACGCGGTGACGCGAGCCGGCCGGTGCGCCGGGAACGACCTGACTCGCCTCGATCTGACTGGGCCCGAGGGGCTCCGGACGTTGAGGCATCTGTCGGAGGTACACGACGTGGTGATCAACGCATCCGGGGTGGAGACGCCGGCGCTGGCGCGCTGCGGTGCTCCGGCCGTCGTCGAGATCTCGGCGACCTCGGCGTATCTGGACGACCTGCGCCGGGCGGTGCGCGAGGCCGTCGGCGGGACCACGATGTCGGAGGCGCCGGCGGGCACAGTCGTGACCGGTGCGGGCCTCGTGCCCGGACTGAGCACCCTGTTGATCGCCGATCTCGACACGGGGCCGGGCGACGACGTCGACCTCGGAGTCGTGTTGGGCACCGGCGAACACCACGGTGCGGCCGCGGTCGAGTGGACCGCCGGGCTGCTCGGTACCCCGGTTCATCACCCACCCGAAGGATGCCGGATCGTCAATCTTCGGCAGTCCCGCCGGATCGCCGAACCCGGCGGTCGGCGCAGGCGATACCTGCGTGCGGACTTCCCCGACCACGTCTTGCTCGCCGATCGGGGTGTGCGAGTCCGTAGTCACCTCGCGTTGAGTAGTCGGAGTGCGACCGGGGCGCTCGCTCTGGCCGGTCGGGTCCCTGCCCTGCGGCCCTTGCTCGACCGCGCCCCGCATCTGGGCTCGGACGAGTGGCTGGTGGTTGCGCAGAATCGTCGAACCGGGCGCAGCCGGGCCGCTCGCGGGCGGAGGCAATCGAGGGCGACCGGTGTACTGACCGCGTTCGCCGCCGAACTCGTCGCCGACGGGGTGGTGCGCGGTGCGGTGACGATGGCCGACCTCACCGACGCCGCCGCGGCACAGGGACGGCTCGAACGGCCTGATCGTCAGACGGTAGCCTTCGACCATGGCTGAGTTCGTGACTCTCGAGACCTCCGACGACCATCCCGGTGTGGGCACCATCCTGCTCAACCGGCCACCGATGAATGCGCTGAACCGACAGGTCCAGTCCGAGCTGGCCGCCGCGGCCGCACAGGCCACCGACCGTGACGACATCAAGGCCGTCGTCGTCTACGGCGGTCCCAAGGTGCTCGCCGCGGGTGCCGACATCAAAGAGATGAACGACATGACCTACCCGGAGATGGCCAAGGTCGCCGGTCGTCTGCAGAGTGCGCTGGGGTCGATCTCGGAGATCCCCAAGCCCACGGTCGCCGCGATCACCGGTTACGCGCTCGGTGGTGGTCTGGAGGTCGCGCTCGGCGCGGACCGTCGTATCGCCGGCGACAACGCGAAGCTCGGCGTGCCCGAGGTGTTGCTGGGTGTCATCCCCGGTGGCGGCGGTACGCAGCGTCTGGCCCGCCTCGTCGGACCGGCGAAGGCCAAGGACATGATCTTCACCGGCCGGTTCGTCGGCGCCGACGAGGCGCTGCGGATCGGGCTGGTCGACGAGGTCGTGGCACCCGATGAGGTCTACAACGCGGCCCTGGCGTGGGCCGACCAGTTCGCCAACGCGGCATCGGTGGCGTTGGCGGCCGGGAAGAAGGCCGTCGACCAGGGGCTGGGAGTGGATCTGGCGACCGGGCTGAAGATCGAGGAACAGTTGTTCGCGGCACTCTTCGCCACCGAGGACCGCAAGATCGGAATGGAGTCGTTCGTGGAGAACGGCCCGGGGAAGGCCCGGTTCACGGGTAAGTGAGCCGGGAGAGGGAGAGGGGACACATGACGACGACCGAGAACGAGCCGGAGACGGACAACGAGACGGGTGGCGGGTCGCCGGTCGATCCGGCGCCCAACCCGCATGCCACCGCCGAGGAGGTCGCGGCGGCGCTGACCGACACCAAGCTCGCGCAGGTGCTCTATCACGACTGGGAGGCCGAGACCTACGACGAGAAGTGGTCGATCAGCTTCGACGAACGCTGCATCGACTATGCGCGCGGTCGGTTCGACGCCGTGCCGGCGGCGAGTGATGCAAGTGATGCTGCCGCCGGGAGCGAGCTGCCCCACAGGCGGGCGATGGAACTCGGTTGCGGCACCGGCTTTTTCCTGCTGAACCTCATGCAGTCCGGGGTGGCCGAGAAGGGGTCGGTGACCGACCTGTCGCCGGGCATGGTGAAGGTGGCGCTGCGCAACGCCGAGAACCTCGGGCTCGAGGTCGACGGCCGGGTCGCCGATGCCGAGAAGATCCCCTACGACGACAACACCTTCGACCTCGTCGTCGGACACGCTGTACTGCACCACATTCCGGATGTCGAGCAGGCATTGCGCGAGGTGTTGCGGGTGCTCAAGCCGGGCGGTCGGTTCGTCTTCGCCGGTGAGCCGTCGACCATCGGCGACTTCTATGCCCGGTGGATGAGCCGGGCCACCTGGTATCTGACGACGAATCTCACCAAGCTCGGCCCGCTGCAGTCGTGGCGCCGCCCGCAGGAGGAACTCGACGAGTCCTCGCGTGCCGCCGCGCTCGAGGCCGTCGTCGACATCCACACCTTCGATCCCGACGAGTTGGCGGGCATCGCCCGGTCGGCGGGAGCGTCGTCGGTGCAGACCGCGACAGAGGAGTTCGCCGCGGCGATGCTCGGCTGGCCGGTTCGTACCTTCGAGGCCGCGGTGCCGCCGGGCAAACTCGGTTGGGGCTGGGCCGGTTTCGCGTTCGGTTCGTGGAAGCGCCTGACCTGGCTCGACGAGAACGTGCTGCGCAAGGTGGTGCCGCCGAAGTACTTCTACAACGTCGTAGTCAGCGGGTACAAGCCCAGTTAGCCCAGGCGTGACTGTTCTTCCCCAAGACTTTCACTCTTCCGCAAGAAATCTCCAGCGGAAGAACGAAAGTCTTGGGGAAGAACTGGTCTCGGCTATTCGGAGGTGGTGTGCGGGTCCTGCGTGGCCGGGGAATCCTCGGCGACATATGCCTTGAGGTGATCGGCCGATCGGGCGGTCTCGTACAGCCGATCGGCCACCGTCAACAGGAATTCTCTGACATCGGTGGTCGGCTCATGAGTGAGGCGGTCGGTTGCGACTGCTGGGTCTCTGGTCAGGTTGCGAACGCTCCCGTCGACCACGTCGACACCCAGTATCGAGTGCACCCCGTAGGGGCCGGAGCTGACCAGGAACGGAATCGTCGATAGCCGACTCATCCGTGTGGCCAGGTTGGCTCGTCGTATGCCCAGTTCGTCATTGCTGACGAGGTGTGATTCGTACCAGGGGTCCACCGCCGCGTCGATAGCCGAGTCGACGAGTTGCTGCCAGGCATCGGTGTCGATGATCTCGGCTGCCGACACGACGCGTCCGAACCGTGGAATCACCAGTCCATCAGTGGTTTCGAGTAATTCCCGATGCAGATCGCTGAGCGGATGTCCATGTACCCCCTCAATTGACTGGAGAACTCGGGTATCCGCGGCGTCGAAGCGTTCGAATGGGCCGTCGTCGATGCGGGCACTCAATGCCTCCAGCATCTCGATGATCTCGGCGAAACCGGGCGGATCGACGCGAATATCGCGCGACCAGGCATAGGAATGCGGGCCCATCTCCTCGTGGTCGATGATGTCCCGCAATACCGGCAGCTCGTCACTCAGGTACGTATGGAGATCCGGCCACGGCGATTTCTCGTCCTCGATCACGCCCAACGAGAAGACGCCATGCACGGGATTGCCGTCGACATTGCCGCTGAACATGTAGGCGTGACTTTGGTAGCCGTTGTCGTAATGGATGATGGGGTAGGTCGGTGACCGGTCGTCGTCTGCGATCCCGAGGTGATGGGGGAGGAAGTCCGAGTCGCCATCGGACTCCCAGATCCGGAGACAATCCAGCGAGTCGATCCAGCGTTCGCTTTGTCCGAAGTCGGCCGTTCCGAGGATGGAACATCCTATTGTGTAGTCGTCCCAGCCGTCGGCGACCATCAGCATCGTACGCAGCTCTGGTGCGAGCGGGTGGCCCAGGCGTGTTTCGGCAGCGAGTAGATCGTTCTCGGTGGCGGGTGGGTTCGGCAGAGTGTGATCGGAGAACTCCGACACCGCGGCGAATCGTGCATTCTCGGCTTGCAGAGCCACGAACAGTGAGCGCCATTCCTTTTCGGATGCCGGTGGTGTGTTGGTGAGAGCTCGGTGCTTCATCGGTGTTGTCCCTTGGCAGTGGCTGTCGGACTAATCCACTACAGTAGATCAGGGATTCGCAATAGTGATGTGCCACCCTCACAATCCCGTGATCAGGTGCTCATGCATCTGCCCGAGCACGGCGGCCATATTGTATTGGGCCATCGTCGATTTCCCCTCGACGTCACGCGTGTAGGTGGCGTGACCGGCCGATCCGACGCGCCGGACACCGGTGCGGTCGACGCCGGCGCGGGTGGCGAGGCGGATCAGCGACGGGCTCTCGACGGGGTCGCTGCCGAACAGTCCGAGGTCGGCGATCTGGTCGTCGTCGTTCTTCAGGACATAAGCGGCACCGGACACGAGATTGAAACTCTCCGGCGTGTAATCGAGGTCGAATCCGCGGTCACCGCCGAGGCCGGGAGAGCCGTAGAAGATGACGTCGTCGATGAGGCCATGGGTCAGACGTAGGGCCTCGGCGGTGACCAGTGACCCGTACGAGTGGCCCAGGGCAACCAGGTGGGGTCGGCGATCCGACGCCGCGACGAGGCCGGCGAAGAACCGCGACAGGATCGGTGCGGTGTCGCGCGCCTTGCTCGACGTGGCGACATGCAGCGCGCCGCGGGCTGTGGACACGCGGCGGCCCGGTCCTTTGAAATTCGGTGTGTCATAACCGATCCAGGCGATCGCGGCGACGGTCTCGGTGGGGCGTCCGACGATGGCCAGCTGGCGCAGGGTCTCCTCGCGCAGCAGGCGCCCCTCACCGCCCATACCCTGGTAGGCCAGATCGCCGGTCAGGGACGGTTGAACGGTCGTCCCCAAACCGGGGGTGGTGACGCCGATGTGGTCGGCGGAGTCGGGATTGCCGACGGCCACCGCCGCGTGCCCGCGCTCACCGCTGTGCATGTCGAACGAGATGAGCAGCCGCGGATGGGCCGGCTCGGAGCGGTGGAGCTCCCGTTCGATCGCCCCGATGTCGGCGATCTTCGCGTCGACGTACCACTTGCGCGAATCATCGGAGGTGAACGTACCGCCGAATCGGTTGTCGGCGAGCCGTTCTGCCAATGTGTGGCTCTGCCTCTCCAGACCGGCGCGGACCGTGGGCAGCAGCGCGCGATTCGCGAGATCGCGGTCCGCGGCCGGGAGTCCGTCGCTGTTGCCGATCCACTCCGGATGCTCGGTGTGCAACCGCTCTCGCTGCGCGACAGGCAGATCCGCCCACCACGCAGCACGTGTGGTGGGCGGACCCGAGAGCTCGGCCGGACGGTCGTCTGTCGATGCCACGACGTGAGACTAACGGCTGGCCTCGTCGAAGGTCATGACCGCTGCTCTCGGAGAGCGGCGTGTGCGGCCGGTCAGTCGGTGATCGGGGTGAACGTCGAGGTCGCGACCGGGACGCCGAGAACCGAGTTGATCGCCTTGTACCCGGTACCGGTCTTGACGAAGGTGATCCGGCTGACCGGCGGGATGTCGGCGTAGGCGCCCGAGGGCGTGCTCACGAGGTCGAGGGTGCCCGCCGTCCCGATCAGCTTGTCGCCGTCGACGGTGTAGTCACCGCAGCGTTGTTCGACCGAGCTGCCGTACTGGGTTTGTACGCACAGCCGGTACGCGCCGTCGGGGAGCGCGGCAGCGGCCGCACCGGTACCGGCCACGAGTCCGCCGGCGGCGGTGGCTGCGCCGGCGAGGGCGAGGACGACTGTTCTTCTCATTCTTCCCATGGCCGACATCATCACTGAGGGTTACCTAATAAGTCAAAGGGTGGCCTAACCTTGAGTAAGGGTGATGGTCCGGGGGAGTATTGAGGCGATGGGGTATCGGTTCGGGGTAGACGATGTGGCCTTTCTGCGGTCGCGACACGGGGTGAAGGCCCTCGAGATGGTGTCGGCGTTGCCGCTGACCGATCGGTCGATGCTCGCCGATATCACCGAGGCGCGTAGCCGTTATGCCCCGCACGACGCAGCACTGATCGAGACCGTGCGGTGCCGTCGGCGCGCAGCCGGAAAGCTGCGCCACGCCGACGATCTCCTGCTCACCGATGACGCCCTGCAACAAGCGACCGCATCGTCGGTGGCCGGGCACCGGGCCACCGAGATCGCCGCCCGCTGGCCAGGGGCAGTGGTCCACGACGTCACCTGCTCGATCGGCGGCGAGCTGATCGAGCTGGCCGCTGCTCCGGGAATCGGTGGGGTGATCGGCAGTGATCTCGACCGCGTACGACTGGCCATGGCCCGGCACAACACGGTGGCCCGACGAAACACTGCGATCGGTACCGGCCGGGCCCCGACGCTGCTCGTCGCCGACGCCCTCACGCCGACATCGACCGCCGATGTGGTCATCGCCGACCCGGCTCGCCGTTCGGGCGCCGGCCGCGTCTTCCGTCTCGACGCGTTGACCCCACCGCTCCTCGATGTGCTGATGACCTATTCGGGTCGGCCACTGGTGGTGAAATGCGCTCCCGGACTGGACTATCAGGTATTGCGTGATCGATTCGGGTTCGCCGGGCAGGTGCAGGTGACATCGCTGGATTCGTCGGTGCGGGAAGCGTGCCTGTGGTCGGGCCCGGGTATCGACGACGGCCGTCGGGCGACGGTGATGCGCACCGACGCCGACGGCACGGTACAGGTGTGGGAGATCACCGACGCCGAGTCCGACGACGTGGCCGTGGGTGAACCCGGGACGTTCCTCCTCGATCCGGACGGGGCGGTGGTGCGCGCCGGTCTGGTGCGCCACTACGCGCACCGGCACGGGCTCTGGCAGATCGATCCGCACATCGCCTATCTGACCGGCGATTCGGTGCCCGACGGCGAACGCGGTTTCCGCATCATCGAGCGCGTGCCCTCGACAGGGGAGAAGGTGCTCCGCAAAGCGCTCGCCGCGTACGACTGCGGCTCACTCGAGATCCTTGTCCGCGGCCTCGACGTCGACCCGGATGTCCTTCGAAAGCGGCTCAAGCTCAAGGGTTCCCGTCCGCTGGCGCTGGTGCTCACCCGCATCGGTCGCAAGGGGGTCGGCTTCGTCTGCGAGCCCGGGCTGCGGGCGGGCTGAGAGCCGGATCGCCGCGCAGCATCCGGCGGCGATCACGCACAGGGCGGCGGCCACGTGGAAAGCGTTGTCGTAGGAGCCTTGTGCGTCGCGGATGTAGCCGGCGCCGAAGGCGGCGATCGCCGCCCCCACCTGATGGAAGGCGAAGACCCAGCCGAAGATCACCGGCGTGTCGGCGCCGAAGTAGTGGCGACAGATCGCAATCGTCGGCGGAACCGTTGCGACCCAGTCCAATCCGTAGAAGATGATGAACACCCACGTGCTCGGTTCGGCGTGGGGAGACAGCAGCAGTGGCAGCAGGAGTAGTGACACACCCCGTCCGAGGTAGTAGACGACGAGCAGGACGCGAGGATCGACACGATCGGTGAGCCAACCCGAGAACACCGTGCCAGCGACGTCGAAGATGCCGATCGTGGCCAGCAGTGAGGCCGCGACCGTCGTCGGCATGCCGTGGTCGTGTGCGGCCGGGATGAAATGCGTACCGATCAGACCGTTGGTGGTGGCCCCGCAGATCGCGAAACTCACCGCGAGCAACCAGAAGGCGCGCACTCGCATGCCGTGGAGCAATCCGCTTGCGGCGGCACCGAATCCACGAGTGGGCAGTACCGAGTCCTCGCCACCGGGCCGAGCGCCGTAGGCGGTGGTACCGACGTCGGCGGGCCGGTCGCGGATGAACAGCAGGACCAACGGCACGACGGCCAAGGCGGCCACGGTGACGACGACCGACGCAACACGCCACCCGTGGGAGTCGGTGAGGTGGGCGACGATCGGCAAGAAGATGAGCTGGCCGGTCGCCGAGGCGGCGGTGAGCACTCCGGTCACCAGGCCGCGGCGTTCGACGAACCACCGCGTGGACACGGTCGCGACGAAGCCCATCGAGATCGACCCGGTGCCGAGTCCGACGAGTACCCCCCACAACAACAGCAACTGCCAGCTCGCCGTCATGAAGACGCCCAGACCGGTGCCGGCGGCGATGAGGAGCAGCGCGATGGTCAGGATCGGCCGGACCCCGAAGCGATCCATGAGCGCCGCCGCGAACGGGGCGGTGACGCCGAACAGCACCATGTTGATCGACATCGCCAAGCCGACCGTGGCGTGCGACCAGCCGAACTCCATGTGCAGCGGATCCATCATGACGCCGGGCACGGCGCGGAAACCGGCTGCGCCGAGAATCGCGACGAAGCTGACGCCGGCGACGATCCACGCCCAGTGCGGGCGGCGTCGCAGGCGCGCGGGTGGCCCGGCGCGGTGGGTATCGGTGGTCACCCGAACAAGCATCGGGGATGGCCGGGACCGTGTGCCACTGGCATGATTGCCAATATGTCGGAAAATCGTGCCACTACGGTGCCGCACCGAATCGCGGTACTCCTCGTTTCGCCCGTGGTCGGTTTCGACGCCACCATCCCGCCCCTGCTGTTCGGGCAGGCATGTGACGAGGACGGGCGGTCGTTGTACGAGGTGACCACGGTGTCGATCAGCCCGGGGCCGGTGGCGACCACCACCGCCTATCAGCTGATCGCGGCAGCCGGCCCGGAGGCGATCGCGACGGCCGACACGGTGATCGTCCCGGGCACCCGCGACGAGAACTGTCGCCGCCGGGCGTCGATGCCCGACGGCGTGGCCGCGGCGCTGGCACGGATCCGTCCCGACGCCCGCATCGTGTCGATCTGTACGGGGGCGTTCCTGCTCGCCGCCGCCGGCTTCCTCGACGGTCGCCGTGCCACCACCCACTGGCGCTACGCCGACGACTTCCGAAGGCTGTATCCCGATGTGGCACTGGATGAGTCGGTCCTCTACGTCGACGAAGGGCAAATCCTCAGCTCGGCGGGGCTGGCGGCGGGAATCGACCTGTGCCTGCACATCATCCGTCGCGATCACGGCGCCGCCGTCGCCAATCGGGTGGCGCGGCACTGCGTGGTGCCACCCTGGCGCGAGGGTGGGCAGGGACAATTCATCGAGCGCGGGGTCCCCGGCGACACCGGTCACCTCACCCAGGCCACGCGGGAGTGGGCGCTGACCCATCTCGACGAGGCGCTGAGCGTGGAACGGCTTGCCGCACATGCGCATCTGAGTGTCCGGACCTTCATCCGGCGGTTCCGGGAGGAGACCGGAACGGCGCCGGGATCGTGGCTGCGAGACCGCCGCGTGGATCTGGCGCGCGAACTGCTCGAGACGACTGGCGCCTCGATCGACGAGATCGCCGAACGGTCAGGCCTCGGGTCGGCGGACAATCTGCGACACCATCTACGCAACGAGCTGGGCATGGCTCCGTCGGCCTACCGCAAGACCTTTCGCGGGGCGTGAACCGACCGCGCCCGCCGGCCCGGCATCACCGGGCGCGCAGGTCTACTGCCCGGCGATGTTGCGCTTGCTGTCGAAGAAATACACCTCGCCGATGTTGGTGGCGGTGGCGATCTGACCCGACGACGACACCGCGATCCCGGTGGCGAACCCGCCCGAATCCGGTAGCGGCACCGACTGTTTCGTCTTGCCGTCGGTGGTCGACACCTCGGTCAGCGACAACGTCTGTGCCCCCGCGTCGCGAACCACGGTCCACGCGGTACCGGCACTGGTCAGGGCCGAGAGGCTCACGGTGGCGAGATCATCACGCTGCCACACCTTTTCGGCGCGGTTGCCCTCGTCGCGCAGCAGGGTCAGCGGCGCCCCGATCACACCGGTGGGAATGATCAGGCCATCCGGCGAGACCGTCATGGTGGCAAAGCCGTAGCCGCCGTTGTCATAGGTCCAGCGGGTCCGGCCGGTGGCCGCGTCGAGCGCCACGATCTGGCCGAGCCTGCTGAAGGCGTAGACGGTCGCGCCGTCCGCCGAGACCGTCGCCGGCCCGATGACCCCGCCGGACACCTGGGCCTTCCACAGTTCGGTCACCGTGCGCTTGCCGTCGGTGGCGGCATAGGAGAAGCCGCGGATCTCGCTCGCGATCGCGCCGGTCGGCCAGACGTTGAGGAAGAAGCGTTGATGGGCGACGTCGACCGCTGGTGGTGCGGGGACCGTACAGCGCGGGCCGTTGGTGACGCAGTCACCGAAGCCGTACAGCGGATCCCCCGGATCGGCCTCCGGGCGCAGACGCACCTCCGGGGCCACCGGGTTCGAGGTCTGGGTGTTGAGCAGCAGGATCTGACCCTGCGTGGTGACCACCAGGACCACCCCGCTGTCGGCGAACTTCGCCGAGAGCGGCACGCCGATGACCGGCATCCGCCAGCGGATCGCGCCACCGGCGTTGAAGGCGAGGAAGGTGGTCTCCTCGCCGATGTAGGGCTGATCGTATTGATCGGTGAGCATCGCGTTGGAGGCCACGCCATCGCGCATGTTCTTGCAGAAGTTCTTGCGGCCGTTGCGCTGATCGAGCACCAGCAGGTCGCACCCCGAGGAGTTCGACGTGACGCCCACATTGCCGGTCGCCGAGATGGTCACCGGCGCGGTCACCGTGCCGCCGGTCGGACGGGTCCAGCTCAACGCGAGGTCATCGGGGACGGTGGGGTAGACGAAGTTCGAATTGGCGGCGTTGCCGCCGAAACTCGACCATCCGGCGCCGTAGACGGAGCGGATGTCGATGTGCCCGTCCGAGCAGGATGACAGTGCCATCGCGGTCACCAGACCGAGTACCACGGCGACGAGCGCCGGAAACCGGCCTCGGGCACGTGAGCGTCGGGCAACCGCCATCGGAGCTCCTCTTCGCCTGGCCGTCGGAACCTCGCACCGGCGGCGCCAACGGTAGAGCCTATCGTGTGGCCCGCCGACGACGGCCAGGCCGGGGGAGTCGATTATGGTGGCCATCCATGACGACGATGTGGAATGCCAGCTACCGGTCGAGGTGGCGGGCGGGGCGACGTCGGGATCCGGCGCAGGCGCGATTCGTCAGCCTCGACTCCCTGCGGTGGGTGCTGCGGAATCGGGCATACACGCCCTGGTATCTCGTGCGCTACGTGCGGTTGGCGCGATTCCGGCTCGCGAATCCACACATCGTGTTGCGCGGCATGGTGTTCCTGGGCCGCAATGTGGAGATCCACGCGACCCCCGAGCTGAGCCGGATGGAGATCGGTCGCTGGGTGCACATCGGTGACGGCAATTCCATCCGCGCGCACGAGGGCAGCCTGCGGATCGGTGACAAGACGGTGTTCGGTTGCAACAACGTCGTCAACGCCTATCTGGATCTGGAGATCGGTGGCTCGACGCTGATCGCCGACTGGTGCTATATCTGCGATTTCGACCACCGCATGGACGACATCACCTTGCCGATCAAGGATCAGGGAATCGTGAAGGGGCCGGTGCGCATCGGGCCCGACACCTGGATTGCGACCAAGGTGACGGTGCTGCGCAACACGATCGTCGGGCGTGGGTGCGTACTCGGCTCGCATGCGGTGGTGCGCGGGGAGATCCCCGATTACTCGATCGCCGTCGGTGCGCCGGCGCGGGTCGTCAAGAACCGCAAGGACGCCTGGGACGCCAACGCCGCCCAGCGTGCCGAACTCGAACGCGCACTTGCCGACATCGAGCGCAAGAAGGCGCAGGCCGACCTCGAGCGCAAGCAGGCGCAGTCGGAGAAGTAGGGCTCACTCCCGCTGCGGCTGCGCCGGGTCTCGTTCGGGCAGTGGGCGTTGCGCGATGATCGGGCGTCCCGACGGCTGGCGGACCCGGCGTTTGGCCGAGGCATAGACGGCCGCGGTTCGGGTCGCGACCTCTGTCCACGCGAACTCCTCCGACAACCGTGCCCGCGCCCGCCGGGCGCGCTGGGCCGACATTTCGGGATCGGTCAGGGTGGCACGTACCGCCGCGGCCAGTCCGGCGACGTCGGCGGGCTCGAACGACAGGCCGGTCACCCCGTCGTCGACCGCCTCGCCCAGTCCGCCCGCGGTGGAGGTCACCAGGGGAATCCCGGTTGCCGCGGCCTCGAGCGCCACGATCCCGAACGGCTCGTAGCGGCTCGGCAACACGATCGCGGCACACCGATGCATCAACTCCACGAGGCCCCGATGATCGACCGCGCCGAGGAAGGTCACCGCTCGCCCGACCCGATGCCGGCGGGCCTGCTCGGTCAGCCATTCCAGCTGTGTTCCGGTGCCGGCGATGGTCAGCGTCGTGCCCGGGTGGGTACGACGGATACGGGGTAGCGCGGCGAGGAGGTCCTGCACGCCCTTCTCGTATTCGAGACGGCCGGCGAAGAGCAACTCGGCGGGACCCGTCGGCGTCGGGCGCGGCGCGAACGGCCATGCACGGATGTCGATGCCGTTGTGGATCACCGTGATATCGGCGAGGCGGGGACCCGGAACGGGGCGCTCGGTGCCGGAAGGGTCGGACCCCGATGGTCCGAACAGTCGGGTCACCTCGTCGCGCATCGACTCCGAGCACGTGATCAGGGCGTCGGAGTCGGTCGCCAGCCACCATTCCACCGAGTGGACCTGCCGGTTGATGCGGCCGCTGACCCACCCGCTGTGGCGTCCCGCCTCGGTCGCATGGATGGTGGAGATCAGTGGTACATCGAAGATCTCGGCGAGTGCGATGGCCGGGTGCGCCACGATCCAGTCGTGCGCGTGGACAACCTCCGGGGTCCAGCTCGTCGCCCGTGATCCCCGCTCGCCGGCGAGGATCGTCAGCCCCGCGCGGATGAATGCGTGTCCCATCGCCAGCGTCCAGGCCATCATGTCGGTACCGAAGGAGAACTCCGGCGGGTCCTCGGCCACCGCGATCACCCGCACCCCGTCGACGACACGATCGGTCGTCGGATGCGACACCGCATCGGTACCCGACGGACGACGGGTCAGGACGACGACGTCGTGGCCGAGTCCGGCCAACTCGGTGGCCAGGTGGTGCACGTGACGACCCAGCCCGCCGACGACGACCGGTGGGTACTCCCACGAGACCAGCAGGACCCGCATCACCGGCACCGCCCGGTGGTGTGGTCGGTGGCCGCGAGGAGGCGGCGCGCATCGGCCTCGAGGAGGCGGCGCGCATCGAGGTCGGCGAACAGGTTGTCGGCGCGAGACCAGTTGCGTCGCAACCTCTCCGCTGTCGCGGCGCGGCCACGGAGGGCGGCGTCGACGATCTCGCGGGTGGCGTGGGCGTGGGTGTGGGCCCGGCCGATCGCGTAATCGGCGGCGGTGTCCTTGGACACCATGAACGGCCAGTCCGAGGAGACCGTCAGCAGTGCTTCACGGACGATCTGGTCCGCGACGCGGTTGCGGCCCGCCCGCGGGTCGACGATCTTGTCGATGGCGTCGAGCGCGGTCCGGCTCACCTCGGCGTTGAGCTGCACGAGATGCGACACCTGTGGCCCCTCCCAGACCCGCCAGTCCTTGCCCGATCCCCACGACGACGGCGGAAGATCCACGGGCGCACCGATATAACCGTGTGCGGCGGCGCCGGCGAGGGTGCCCACCCGCACGCCCGCCTCGGGCAGCCTGCGCAGCACGCGCTCGAGCCAGATCGGCCCCTCGTGCCACCAATGACCGAACAACTCGGTGTCGAAGGCCGCGACCACCAGCGCCGGCCGCCCGATGCGCTGCGACTCGGAGATCAGACGTCGGCGGACATGGCCGATGAAGTCGTCGACATGACGGTCGATCACGGCATCGGCCCGCTGCGGGTCGTAGGGCTTCTTATCTTGGGCGGCAACGGTTTTCCCGGTCACCCGAGACGGCTTGAGGCCGGTCGCGTGATCGTAGGTGTGGAAGTCGCGGTAGGCGGCATGCCCGGGATATCCCGACTTCGGGGACCACACCCGGTAGCTGACGGTCAGGTCGCGCCCGAAGGCCACGACGTCGCCGGTGCCGACGGGCCGCCCGAGCGCAGTATCACCGTGCAGTGTCGGTCCGTCGACCATGAAGTGGCCGACGCCCGCGGCGGCGTACTCGGCTTCCATTCCCGGGGCGAAGGCGCATTCGGGGGCCCAGATCCCGTGTGGCCTTGTGCCCCAGCGCAAGCGGGCATCGGCGAGGCCTTCGCCCAGGGAGAATCGCCGCAACCGGGCGTCGAGCAACGGTGCGAACGGATGGGCCAGGGGCCCGCCGAGGATCTCGGCGACCCCGCCCTCGGCCACCGCACGGATCGTCGCAGCACCCCCGTGGCGCCAATGACGCTCGAACTCGGCCAACGCCTGTGTCGCGCTGCGATGTTCACGCACGCCCAGGGCGCGGCGGTCCGGGTCGGCGTCGACGGCCGCCTCCATCGCCCGCAACCGCCAGTCGGCCAGCCACTCATACATCGACGTCGTGCAGTGCAGGTCGTCGAGCTGCGCGGCGAGCACCGGGGTGATCCCGAGCGAGACCATGTCGGAGAAACCGTCGGCGGCCAGTCGTCGCAGCATCGCGAAGACCGGCAGGTACGAGGCGGCCCACGACTGATACAGCCATTCCTCGCCGACGGGCCATCTGCCGTGATTGGCCAACCACGGCAGATGCGAGTGCAGGACCAGGGTGAACTGGCCCGGGACCGGGGACGGTGGAGTCCGCTGAGAGGTGGGCACGCGCTACGACCGCATCGCGATCGCGAGCAGATCCAGACTGGCGTCGATGTCGGCGTCCTCGGCGTCACGGATGTCGAAGTCCTCCGCGCCGATCCCGGCGACGTCGGCCACCAACTCCTCGGGCCAGGGCCGGCCGGCCAGGGCCCGCTCGATCTGTGCGTCGATGAGTGAACCGCCCCACCTGCGATCGAGATGTGCGAGCCGTTCGCCGTGGTGGACGCCGAGCATCGAGGTGAGCGAGAACCCGGCGTCGGCGAGCAATTCACTCAATTCGGCGGCGTCGAGTTCGCGGGTGTGGAACGGATTGAGCGGGGTGTCGCGGCCGGGGGAGAAGGTGATCCGGTTGGGGGTGGAGATGAGCAGTTCACCGCCCGGTCGTAGGACGCGCGCGCATTCGGCGAGGAAGGCCGGTTGATCCCACAGGTGTTCGATCACCTGGAAGTTGACCACCACGTCCACCGAGTCGTCGGGCAGCGGCAGGTCGATCAGATTGCCCTGCACGATCTCCACCTGCGGATACCGACGCCGCGTGTGGGCGACGGCCGACTCGTCGTAGTCGACGCAGGTGACCTGCGCGCCGGCGTCGGCGAGCATTGCCGCCCCGTACCCCTCGCCCGAACCGGCCTCGAGGACCCGGCGTGCGGTACACCGGCCGACGATGTGGGCGTAGGCGACCTCGTGCCGACGGAACCAGTAGTTCTCCGCGGGGATGCCGGGGACCGTGCGCTCCCCGGTGAGGGCGAGCTGTTCGTCCGTTGTCAGGGCCCGCGGCGTGCCGGGTGTTACATCCCGGTGTACGTCGGTCATCCGCACGACAATAGTCTCCCGTCCATTTTGTGAGCTAGTCGATGTTCTGCCCGATAATAGGACGGGCTAAAGTAGGGAAGACCGATGGCCTTACCCGCCGGTAAGTTGCCGAACCCGACGCAGGAGGTCGACGAAGACCCATGACAAATATTGTCGTTCTGATCAAGCAGGTCCCTGACACCTGGTCCGAGCGCAAGCTCTCCGACGGCGATTACACCCTCGATCGTGAGGCCGCCGACGCGGTTCTCGATGAGATCAATGAGCGTGCGGTCGAAGAAGCGCTGCAGATCAAGGAAGCCAACGGCGGCGAGGTGACCGTGTTGACGGCCGGTCCGGAGCGGGCGACCGAGGCGATCCGCAAGGCGCTGTCGATGGGTGCCGACAAGGCCATTCACATCAAGGACGACGCCCTGCACGGCTCGGATGCGGTGCAGACCGCCTACGTGCTCGCCCGTGCGCTGGGCACCGTCGAGGGTGTCGAACTCGTCATCGCCGGTAACGAGGCCACCGACGGTCGTGTCGGGGCGATCCCGGCGATGATCGCCGAGTACCTCGAGCTCCCGCACCTGACGCATCTGCGCAAGCTCACGCTGGAGGGCGAGACCCTGACCGGCGAGCGCGAGACCGACGACGGCATCTACCACATCACCGCGGAGCTGCCGGCGATCGTCAGCGTCAACGAGAAGATCAACGAGCCGCGCTTCCCGTCCTTCAAGGGCATCATGGCCGCGAAGAAGAAAGAGGTCCAGGTCGTCGGCCTGGCCGAGATCGACGTCGAGGCCGACGAGGTGGGTCTGGCCAACGCGGGCTCGGAGGTCACCAGCTCCACCCCGAAGCCGCCGAAGACCGCCGGTGAGCGTGTCACCGACGAGGGTGACGGTGGCGTGAAGGTGGCCGAGTACCTGGTCGCGCAGAAGATCATCTAGCACCGGCCCGCAGACCACCACCGTGCCTGCGGGCTTGCGCTCCGGCGTCATCCGAGTGCGAATTCCGCAGGGCCCCACATACATCCAGGAGTAAACGAAAATGGCAGAAGTTCTCGTTCTGGTCGAGCAGGACGCCGAGGGCGCCCTGAAGAAGGTGACCAGCGAACTCATCACCGCCGCCCGCGCGTTGGGCGCTCCGTCGGCCGTCGTGGTCGGCGCGCCCGGCAAGGCCGACGGCATCATCGACGGTCTCAAGGAGGCCGGTGCGGAGAAGATCTACGTCGCCGAGTCCGAGGACGCCGCGACCTACCTGATCAGCCCGCAGGTCGACGTGCTCGCCTCGATCGCCGAGTCGGCGTCGCCGGCCGGCATCCTCGTGGCGGCGACCGCCGACGGCAAGGAGATCGCCGGGCGCCTCGCCGTGCGGCTGGGCTCGGGAGTCCTCGCCGACGTCATCGACGTCAAGGAGGGCGGCATCGGTATTCACTCGATCTTCGGTGGCGCGTTCACCGTGGAGGCCCAGGCCAAGGGTGATGTGCCGGTGTTCTCGGTCCGTCCGGGTGGTGTCGAGGCGGCTCCGCAGGCCGGTGCCGGCGAGCGCGTTGACGTCGAGGTTCCCGCACAGGCGGAGAACGCGGTGAAGATCACCAAGGTCGAGGCGAACGTCGGTGGCGATCGTCCGGAACTGACCGAGGCCTCGATCGTGGTCTCCGGTGGCCGCGGTGTCGGCAGTGCCGACAAGTTCTCGGTGGTCGAGGAACTCGCTGACTCGCTCGGTGCTGCTGTGGGTGCCTCGCGTGCCGCCGTCGACTCCGGTTACTACCCGGGCCAGTTCCAGGTCGGTCAGACCGGTAAGACGGTCTCGCCGCAGCTCTATGTCGCCCTGGGCATCTCCGGTGCCATCCAGCACCGTGCGGGTATGCAGACCTCGAAGACCATCGTCGCGGTCAACAAGGACGAAGAGGCCCCGATCTTCGAGATCTCGGACTTCGGCATTGTCGGCGACCTGTTCAACGTTGCCCCGCAGCTGACCGAAGAGGTCAAGAAGCGCAAGTAGTCGCCTCGGCGATTCACCGAGAGCGCCCCCGGGATGTCCGATCCCCGGGGGCGCTCTCGGTGTTTGCACAGAGTTCACGCTGCCGTCGGCCGCGCGGGACGTGTTCACCCGACCAGCACCGACACGACTACCCGCCGTCGCACGCGCGATGCCCGGTCTGGCTTTCATCTCAGGTATGACATCTGGACCTGTTACCGCTCTGACCTGCACCGACCGTGGCTTGTCCCGTCGCACCCTGGTGCACGCGGGGCCGTTGCGGATCGTGCTCACCGACGACCCGGCCGACATCGCGGCCGCCCAGCGCTTCCGGTTCGAGGTTTTCGCGGCCGAACCGGGATTCTCCGATGACATCGGCGACGCCGAATCCCGCCGCGACGCCGACCATTTCGACGACCACTGTGAGCATCTGCTGGCCCGGCACGACGAGCACGGCATCATCGGCTGCGCCCGGTTGCTGCCGCCGCCACGCGCCATCGCCGCCGGCGGCTGGTACAGCTCCACCGAATTCGATCTGACCGGGCTCGACGAGATCGCCTCGATGACCGTCGAGATGGGCCGGGCCTGTGTGGCGACCGGACACCGGGACGGGTCGGTCACCGCGTTGATGTGGGCCTCGATCCTGCGCTACCTGCAGGAGTCGGGGTACCGCTACCTGATGGGGTCGGTGTCGATGCCGCTCGGGGGTCCGGCGATCGACGGTGCGGCTCGTGGCAGCGCGCTGCGCGGCGCGCGCGACGAACTCAACGAGCGCTACCCGGCCCGGTGGCGGGTGCATCCGCACGAGAGTCCCCGCATCGACGGCGTGGCGCTCGATGACATCCCTGCGCCGGCCCGGGTGCAACTGCCGCCGCTCATGCGCGCCTACCTGCGCCTCGGTGCGCGAGTGTGTGGCGACCCGGCGGTCGACCCGGCCTTCGACGTCGGCGATTTCCCGACCGTGCTGGATCTCGAGTGTGCCAACCTCCGCTATCTCGACCGGCTCCGCGACACGGTCCTTCGGCTCGGCGGCGCGGCGTGACCGCGGCGGTCAGCGTTCGGGTCCCGTTCGCGGACCCGCGGATCGAATCACCCGGCACTGGATCACCCGAACTCGACCGGTCGGCCGGTACGGTGAGCGCCCCGGGGCGTACCGACGTCGAGGTGAGGCACGCGTGGTATCCGACGAGCCCCTGCGGGTCGCACTGTCTCGACGACGCGGGGCCGCGGGCCGGGCGGATGCTGGTGGTCCTGCGGATCGCCCGTCTGCTCACTACGGCTGTGGTGATCGGATTCGCGGGCCTGATGGCCACCGTGTCGCCCCGGCTGATGCGCCGTGTCTACCTGCGATGGGCGGCACGAGAACTTCTGCGCGCCATCGGAATCCGCGTCGTCATCGACGATCGTCGCCCGTTTCCGTCGCGCGCCCGCGGACTGATCGTCGCCAACCACATCTCCTATCTGGACATCCTGGCGATCGCGGTGGTGCAGCCCGCGCACTTCGTCGCGAAGTCCGATGTCGCCGCGATGCCCGGCATCGCGACGCTGGCACGGCGACTGGGCGTCATCTGCATCGACCGCGGCTCGTTGCGGGCACTGCCGACGGTGATCACCGAGGCCGTCGCCGGGCTCGAGCGGGATTCGTCGGTGGCGGTCTTTCCGGAGGGCACCACGTGGTGCGGCCGCGCGCAAGGCGGGTTCCGGCCGGCCTTCTTCCAGTCCGCCCTTGACGCAGGGGTCCCCGTCCTGCCCATCGGTATCGCCTTCAGTGCCGCCGGAATACCCACGGCCGAACCGGGTTTCATCGGCGACGACGGTCCGTTGGACACCCTTGCGCGGGTATTGCGGATGCGGTCCGTCGCGGTCCACGTCATCCTGCACGAACCGCAGTTGCCCACGGGCGACCGTCGGATGCTGGCCGCGCGCTGCGAACAGCTGATCCGATCGACGCCACAGGTGCACGGGATGCCTCTCCGGCACCGGGAATCAAACAACATATATGATGTCGGAACGCCTGTGCGTGGCGTGACACCGTTGTTTCCCGGGCCGGAAGGGGCCGTTGCATGTCCGACACACTCTCATCCTCGACGAAGCTGACCGTCGATCAGGCGCGTGCCCGATTCGCTGACCTGCGCGCGGCCGACGGTACCGTCGACGACGCCGACCTCGACGCGATCTGGGCGGCGCTGCCGACCCTGCGCCCCGAGGAGATGCTGGGACGTTGGCGCGGTGGCGAATTCACGACCGGACACAAGGTCAACGGGATGCTCCCGCGGGTCGGTTGGTACGGCAAGACCTTCATCTCGCGCTCCGAGGTGCAGCCCCTGGTGTGTCGCAACGCCGATGGCGATCTGTACTCCAACACCGAACTCGGCAAGGGCGAGGCCAGCCTCTGGATGATCGAATTCCGCGGTGAGGTCACCGCGTCGATGGTCTACGACGGCCAGCCGGTGATCGACCACTTCAAGAAGGTCGACGACACCACCGTCATGGGGATCATGAACGGCAAGGGCGGAGTGGTCGACGGCCGGCATCTGTACTTCTACCTCGACCGGGACTGAATCGGGACCGATCTGCCGGGTGGCCAAGCGGTCGGCAAGGGGTTTCCAAGCGGGTGAGGCGACAGTCGGGTCGACAACATCGACCCGACGAGAGGCCCTGACGTGTCCCCGCAGACCGAGCGACCTGAGACAGACCATCCTGGGAGTGAGCATCCTGGGAGTGACCGTCGCACAGCGCGATTCACCCCGACCCAACGAGTAACCCTGCTCGTGGCGTGCGCCGCCACGGCGATGCTGATGCTCGACATCGCCGTGGTGAACACCGCTCTGCCCTCCATCGCACGCGACTTCGATGCCGATTTCACGAGCATCAAATGGATCGTCGACGGCTACACCCTCGCGTTGGCCACCGTCGTCCTGTCGGCCGGCGCCTGGGCCGACCGCATCGGCCGGCGGTTGGTCTTCGTCATCGGCGCGGTGATCTTCACCGTCGCCTCGGTGCTCTGTGCGGTGTCGGCGGACATGGTGATGCTCAACCTCTCCAGGGTCGTGCAGGGGCTGGGTGCGGCATTGCTGTTCGCGACGTCCCTGGCGCTGCTGGCGCACGCCTTTCCCGAGCCCGCGCAGCGAACCCGCTCGTTGGCTGCCTATGGCGCGACGATCGGTGGATCGTTCGCGATCGGCCCGTTGCTGGGCGGAGTGTTCACCGATCTGCTCGACTGGCGGGCAATCTTCGTGCTCAACGTCCCGGTCGGTGTCGCGATGCTCCTCGGCGCCCGCTGGGTCGCCGAATCACTCAGCGTCGCACCGCGTCGCGGGGACTGGGCCGGTTCGGTCAGCGTGGTGATCGGGCTCGCGTCGCTGACCTACGGGCTGATCGAAGCCAACACACGCGGCTGGACCGACCGCGTCACGCTGGCTGCACTGGGGATCTCGCTGCTCGCCCTGGTTGCCTTCGTCGTCATCGAAAGCCTTGTGCGCCAACCGATGGTGCCGTTGGTGATGTTCGCCAATGCCGCGTTCGCCGGTGCCCAGGCGGCGACCTTTGCCATCTCGGCGTCGATGTTCGCGGTGTTCGTCTACGTCACGATCTACCTGCAGAGTGTGGTCGGGATGTCGGCGATCGAGGCGGGCCTGGTGTACCTGCCGGGCACGCTGGCGATGTTCGTCGTCGCCGGACTCACCGATCGCATCGTGGGTCGGGTGGCGCCCCGATGGCTGATCGCCGCCGGATTGACTTTCGTCGCAGGCGGTCTCGCATGGATGACCGTTGCCGGTAGCGCCGGCTCCGGGTGGGAGATGGTGGGCGGATTCGTCCTCGCCTCGATCGGTGCGGGGATCGTCAATCCCGTGATGAGCGGTGTCGTCCTGGCCGAGAGCCGCCACGACGACGCCGGGCTGGCCGCGGGCATCAACGATGTGTTCCGGCAGTCCGGGATTGCGCTCGGTGTCGCCGCGCTCGGCGCGTTCTTCCCCAGCCGGTCGGTCCTGCACGGCGGCTCCCCGCAGGATTTCGTCTCCGGTCTGCACGCCGCGCTCTGGGTGGCGAGCGCGGTGGCATTGGCCGGCGCGATCATCGCCGTCGCGACCATGCGTCGAGCCCGGGCGGCAGGCGGGGAGTCGCAGGCCGACCCCGCGCCCACCGATCGCTGTGGACTGCAATCGGCGGAATCGGGCAGAGACGGCGAGTCGGTCGCGGCGCGATGACCGTGTCGAGGGCCGCCGTGGCGCATACACTCCCGGAGGAAGACGGCGGGAGTGAGGAATTCGGCGTGCGCGAGTATCGGGTGCTCGGTCCCCTCGAGATGCGTCGTGGCCGCGTCGCCGTCGACCTCGGTCCGCCCAAACAACGTGCCGTGCTCGGGGCGCTGTTGCTCGCACGCGGCTGGGTGGTCACGGTGGATCGGCTCGCCGACACCCTGTGGGGCGAGCAGCCCCCCGTCGCCGCCACGACCAGTCTGCAGGCCTACATCTCGAATCTGCGGCGGGCGCTGCGCAACAGCGGTGAGGCGTCGCCCATCGAGCGTGTGGGGGCGGGTTACCGGATCGACCTCGGCACCGATGTCCTCGACGTCGCCGAGTTCGCCGAGCTGGCCCGCAGCGCGCGCATCGCTCGTGACGAGGGGCGGTGGGCGGACGCGCTCGCCGACTCGGCCGCCGCCCTGGATCGCTGGCGTGGTGACCTCCTCGGCGGTGAACTCGACGACGTCGACTGGGTCGCCGCCGAATCGGCCGCCCTCGACGAGAACCTGATGGCCACCCAGGAGATCCACATCAGCGCGCTGATGGCGGAGGGGGATATCGGTGGCGCCCTCGGCGCGATCGTCACCTTGAGATCGCGAGAACCGTTGCGTGACAGGGGCGTCTGGCTGCACATGGCCGCGCTCTACCGCGCCGGGCGGGCGACCGAGGCGCTGGAGGTCTACGCGGAGCACCAACGCGTCCTCGACATCGAGCTGGGCTTGGTCCCCGGATCCGAGCTCGTCGACCTGCACGGCGCAATCCTGCGACACGATCCGGTGATCGCCGCGTGGCCGCGGCCACCGCACTGGTCGGGGGCGGTGACGGTGACCGGTCCGGCCGGCCCCGAGGAATCGGCGACCGAGGAATCGGTGTCGGGACAGTCGGTGCTCGGGACCGGTGGCGAGGAGGGCGCCGCATCGAATGCACCGATGTCGGGATCGATCGCCCGTGAGGTTCCGCTGGTCGGTCGGTCAGCGGAGATCGAGCGTATCCGAACGGTTTTCGGCGCGCCGGGGTCACCGACCCGATGGCTGCTTCTCGGTGGGCCGCCGGGGATCGGCAAGACGCGGCTGGCCGAGGAGGCCGCGCGCATCGGCGCCGAGACCGGCTCGGAGGTGGTGTGGGTCCGGTGCCCCGACGCCGAGGGGGTGCCGGCCTGGTGGCCCATGCGGCAGCTGTGCCGGGCGCTGGGCGTCGACCCGGCGGGTGTGCTGTCGGTGCCCGACGGGGTCGACGCCGACACCGCACGGTTCGCGGTCTACGACCGCGTCCAGACCATGCTCGAACAGGCCGCGAGCAACCAAGGCCTGACCGTCGTCGTCGACGACGCCCAGTGGGCGGACGCGATGACGTTGGGTCTGCTCACGTACCTGACGACCGTCCTGCGAGACGTGCCGATCGCGCTGATCGTGACAGCGCGCGACGGTGAGGGCGGCCACGATCTGCAGCGGTTGCGCACCGCGGTGGCGCGGGTCGGGGGAGTCGGGATCGACATCCCGACACTCGGTCGGTCCGGGGTTGCCGACCTCGTGCGCGCGGTCGCCGCCCAGGACGCCGACGCCGGGGAGCTCGACGCCGACGCGCTCGACACGCTGATGCGTCGTACCGGCGGCAACCCGCTGTTCGTCACCGAGTTCTCGCGTCTGCCCGCCGCTCAGCGCCACAGCGAGGCGGTGCCGGCGGCGATCCGGTCGGTCCTCGACCGTCGTCTGGCCACCCTGGACCCGGCGGTCCTCGACGTTCTCGGTCACGCGGCGGTGCTCGGCGAGACCATCGACGCCGGATTGCTCGCGACCGTGATGGACCGCGACGTCGGTGACCTCGCCGACCGGATCGACGAGGCGATCGACGAACGCATCCTCGTCGCAGCGGGCGGTTCGGCACGATTCGCCCACGCCTTGCTACGAGAACAAGCACTCGCCGGTGTCCGACCGCTGCGCCGGGCACGACTCCACCTGCGGGTCGCCGAGATCCTGTCGCGGCGGCACACCGCGGGCTCGACATCGCGTCGAGCCGCACACCTGCTCGAGGCGCTACCCGTGGCCGATCCCGCCGACGTCGTCGCCGCATGCCGTGCGGCCGCCGACGAGGCCACCGCACAGTGGGATTCGGAGAGCGCGGCGCACTGGCTCGGCGCCGCCCTGCGCACCCACGAGTCGGCCGGGTTGGCCGACCGCGAGGAGCGCGACGACCTGTTGATCGGGATGCTCGCCGCCCAAGCCCGAGCCGGACACGTCGAGACGGTCCTCGACGGTGTCGGGCAGCGGATGCAGCAGGCCATCACCGAGGGCGCCACCGCCACCGTCGGGCGACTCGCGAGCGCTCTGATCCGCGCCGGCGGGTCGTGGCCGTGGGTGGGCCCACACGTCGACAACGAGACCCTGCAGACGCTCCTCGATCGCGCCGAGATCGCGGTGGCGGCCGATCCTTCCGCGTCGGCGCGGGTGGTCGCGGCGTCGGCGATCGGGCAGTGCTACCACAAGGACGCGTCGGTTCCGGCCGGGTTGCTCGCCCGGGCCGATGCCCTCGCCACGGACCTCGGTGACGACGACATCACCGCCGATGTCTGGATGGCCCGGCTGATCACCTACTCGGGGGTGGCCGAGTACGCGGAGTCCTCACTCGCGCTCGCCGAGCGCCTGCGGGCGCTGCCGCACACCGATCAGGCCGTCGACGAGGTCATCATCGACACCGCGCTGACCATGGCCACCATGACCCTCGGCGACGTCGACGGGACCGCGGCCCTGGTGCGCACGGCCATCGTCGGCAGCGAGCGCCTCCGATTACCGATCCTGCGCGCCCAATTGCGGTGGATGGAAGCATCATTGGCGGTGTGGCACGGCGACTTCGCCACCGCCACACACCACTTCCGCACGGCGGTGACCGTCCATCAGATGACCGAGCTGTACGTCGCGGGGACCGGCACCATTGCGCTGCTGGCGCTGGCCGCCGAACGCGGCATGCTCGACGACCTCGCCGACACCGGGGACCGTACGCCGATGGAGTGGGCGCGGATGATCGCCGCCGACTTCACCGACGACCAGGTCGCGATCCTGCTCGCGGCCGGGATCGCGATGATCGCCGGCGCCGAGGGCGACCGCGAACTCGCCGAGCAGATGATCGTGTCCTGGCTCGCCGACGATCGGCCGATGATCTGGACGTCGTTGTGCCAGGCGGTCCTGCTCGCCCATGTGGTGGCCGATCTCGAACTCGTCGAGCACGCGGCACGATTCGCCGACTACCTGACGCCGTACCGCTCGTGTATCGCGACGCTGGGCCAACTCGGCTGTATCGGCTCGGTCGGTCTGGCGTTGGCGCGTGTGTGTTTTCTCCTCGGTCGGGTCGAGGAGGGGGAGGCGGCGCTCGCCGCGGCACGGGAACTCTCGGAGCGCGAGGGTGGGGTGCCGTCGGTGTTGCGGTGCCGACTGCTGGCCGCGCAGCGCAGCCCGCGTTCGGCTCGCCGTGACGCCGAACTCGCCGAGATCGTCGAGACCGCGAGCCGGCTCGAGGTCACGCAGGTGGAGGCCGCGGCCCGGGAACTGCTCGGCGAGCCGGATTCGCCACGCTGATCGGGGCTCGTCGCTCCGAGGTTGCATGCCTGCCGGTCTCCGACAGTGCGCCAAGCCCACTCCAAGAGGCGCCCAAGCGGTACCGAACACCATCGTGAGGCGACAGCAACGCCGTCGCCCCGGCACCGATCGGTCCGGGCCAACCCTTCCCCCAGGAGATCCCCGATGACATCCACCCGCAGCGTCGATCAGGCCGACATCGCCGCCCTGCGACGCGCCGTGCGCGGCAGCGTGCACCGCCCCACCGATCCCGGATATGCCACCGTCGGTTTCAACGTCGCCGTCGCCCAACGCCCCTGGGCGGTCGTGGATGTCGCCGACGCCGCCGACGTGGCCGCCGTCGTCGGCTTTGCCGCCGCCAACTCGATGACCGTGTCGGTGTGGGCCACCGGGCACGGCGCCACCGGAGTCGATGGGCATTCGATCCTGGTGCGCACCACCGGATTGGACGTCTGCGAGGTCGATCCGGCCACCCGCACCGCGCGGGTCGGAGCCGGGGTGCGGTGGCAGCAGGTGCTCGACGCGGCGACACCGCTGGGGTTGGCGCCACTGTGCGGTTCCGCGCCCGCGGTCGGGGTGGCGGGTTTTCTCAGCGGCGGCGGCATCGGCCCGCTGGTGCACACGGTCGGCGCGTCGTCGGATCACGTCCGGTCGATCACCGTGGTCACCGGCAACGGCGCTCTGATCCGGGCGACACCGGAGTGCAATCCGGAATTGTTCTGGGGTCTGCGCGGTGGCAAGGCCACTCTCGGGCTCATCGTCGAGGTGGTCATCGACCTGCTGCCGATTCCCGAGATATTCGGTGGTGCACTGTATTTCGACGGTGAGCAGGCAGAGGCCGTGGTGCGGGGCTGGCGACTCTGGGCGACGGAGCTACCCCGCGAGATCACCTCGTCGTTGGCCCTGATGCGGCTTCCCGCCATGCCGGGGATTCCCGAACCACTCGGCGGACGCCTCACCGTGGCCGTGCGGGTCGCCGCCGTCGGCGACCCCGGGCGCGCCGCCGAACTCTGTTCCGGGCTGTCCGCACTCGGCACGCTGGTGCTCGGCGGGCTCGGCGTGATGCCGTATGCGCGTATCGGGGAGATCCACGCGGACCCGACCACACCCATGCCGGTCGTCGAGGCCGGCGTACTGCTCGGTGAGCTGGACGAACCCGCCGTGGATGCCCTGCTCGCGGCGGCCGGACCCGCGTCGAGCACGGGCCCGGTGATCGTCGAGGTCCGCATGCTCGGCGGGGCGTTCGCCGACGAGCCGCCGGTGCGCAGCGCACTCTGTCATCGTCACGCGACGGCGCATCTGTACACGATCGGGCTCGCGGGCGGGCCCGAGGCGACACCCGGCGCCGGGGTCCTCGACGCGATGGCGCCCTGGGCGACCGGCGGCGAGCTCCCGAACTTCGCGGCGTCCGCCGATGCCGTGCGCATCCGACGTTGCTATGACGAGGACACCTTCGCCTGGCTCGCCGCACTCGCCGCCCAACACGATCCGCACGGGGTCTTCCACGTCGGGCAGGTGGTGCGCTGAGCGCATCCCCGCATCCGCGGGGGGACGCGGCGCGTCGAGAATCTCGGGCCGTCGAGAATTTCGGGCCGATGTGGAATTGGTTGGGACCCCGCGCGCGTTTATCCTTGGCAACGACATGTCCATGCCCACCCGAGCCCCCGTCTACCTCGATCACGCCGCCTCGACCGCGATGCTCCCCGAGGCCATCGAGGCGATGAATGCCGTCTACGCCCAGCCCGGCAACGCCTCGTCGCTGCACGGGGCGGGCCGGTGGGCGCGGCGTCTGCTCGAGGAGGCCAGGGAGACGATCGCGGCCTCGCTCGGTGCGCGGCCGTCGGAGGTGATCTTCACCAGCGGGGGTACCGAGGCCGACAACCTCGCGGTCAAGGGGATCTACTGGGCACGACGCCAGGCCGACGACCGACGCCGTCGGGTCGTGATCTCGTCCATCGAGCACCACGCGATCGTCGACTCGGCGCAATGGCTGGCCACGCAGGGCGCCGAACTGGTCATCCTGCCGGTCGACGACGCGGGGTTTGTCTCGCCTGCCGCACTGCGCGCCGAACTCGCCGCGCACGCCGACGAGACCGCCCTGGTGTCGATCATGTGGGCCAACAACGAGGTCGGGACGATCGAACCGATCGCCGACCTGGTCGCGATCGCCACCGAGTTCGGCATTCCCATGCACTCCGACGCGGTGCAGGCCGTCGGCCACATCCCCGTCGACTTCGGGGCGAGTGGATTGTCGGCTCTGAGTGTGGCCGCCCACAAGTTCGGCGGTCCGCAGGGTGTCGGCGCACTGCTACTCGGCCGCGACGTGGCGTGTGTGCCGCTGGCCCACGGGGGAGGCCACGAGCGCGATGTCCGCTCGGGGACCCAGCCGGTCGCGGCGGCCGTCGGTATGGCGACCGCTCTGCGGATCGCCACCGCCGAGCTGGCCGAATCGATGGTCGCGGTCGCCGCACTGCGCGACGAATTGTTCGCCACCATCCTCGACATTCCCGGCACGAGCGCCAACGGACCGCGCGACGAGCGTCGGCTGCCGGGCAACGTCCACGTGTCCTTCGAAGGGTGCGAAGGGGATTCGTTGCTGATGCTGCTCGACGCCAACGGCGTCGAGTGTTCGACCGGTTCGGCGTGTACGGCGGGCGTCGCGCAGGCCAGCCACGTCCTGTTGGCGATGGGTCTCGACATGGCCGAGGCCCGCGGCTCCCTGCGGTTCTCGTTGGCCCCGAGCACGACCCGGTCGGACATCGAGACCGTCGCCGACGTCATCGGCGAGGTGGTCGAGCGTGCCCGCGTCGCCGGACTGGTGTCGGCGCCCGGCGGAAGGACGCAGTGATGCGGGTCCTGGCAGCCATGAGCGGAGGTGTCGACTCGGCGGTCGCCGCCGCCCGCGCCGTCGACGCCGGTCATGACGTCGTCGGCGTGCATCTGGCGTTGTCGACCGCTCCGGGTGCCCTGCGCACCGGCTCGCGGGGATGTTGCTCGCGCGAGGACGCCGACGATGCCCGCCGCGCCGCCGACGTCCTGGGTATCCCGTTCTACGTGTGGGACTTCGCCGATCGCTTCAAGGACGACGTCATCGACGAGTTCGTCGCCGCCTACGCCGCCGGTCAGACCCCGAATCCGTGTCTGACCTGCAACGAGAAGATCAAGTTCGCGGCTCTGGCCGACAAGGCGATGGCCCTGGGTTTCGATGCGTTGGCCACCGGCCACTACGCGCGCCTGTCCGGAGGACAGCTGCGTCGGGCCGTCGATCCGGACAAGGACCAGTCCTACGTCCTGGCCGTGCTCACCAAGGACCAGCTCGACCGCGCGATGTTCCCGGTCGGCGACACGCCCAAACCCGCGATCCGTGCCGAGGCCGAGCAACGGGGATTGTCGGTGGCCACCAAGCCGGATTCGCATGACATCTGCTTCATCCCCACCGGCGACACCCGCGCATTTCTCGGCGCACGCATCGGCGTGCGGCCGGGTGCGGTCGTCGACGCCGGGACCGGCGAGCGGTTGGCCGATCACGACGGGGTGCACGGCTTCACGATCGGCCAACGCAAGGGCCTCGGCATCGAGGCGCCCGCAGCCGACGGTCGTCCGCGCTATGTCACCGACATCGATCCCGAGACCGGGACCGTCACCGTGGGCTCCGAGGAGCATCTGCAGGTGTATTCGATCCGTACCCGCAACGCGGTGTGGAGCTCCGGAGAGGCGCCCGATGGGCCCGTCGAGGTGACCGTTCAGGTTCGCGCGCACGGCGGCCTGGCGCCCGCGGTGGCCACCCCGGTCGACGGCCCCGACGGCCCGTTCATCGAGATCGCGCTGGGCGAGCCGTTGACCGGTGTCGCGCGTGGGCAGGCCGCGGTGCTGTATCTCCCCGATCCCGACAACGGTGATCTCGTACTCGGTTCGGGCCGAATCGCTTCCACGTCGTCGCGCACGGGATCTGCGGCCCGGCCGGTGTCGGCGTCGCTCGCCGAGTAGACCGATGACCGATCTGCCCACCGGGGTGGGAACGGGTGTCGGTTCGATGCCGGGCACCGACCCGCGCGAGGCTGCGGCGATCATCAACGGCGAACTCGACTTCGCCCATCTCGCCGAGTTGCCGGCTCGCGGAATCGGTGCGGACATGATCGGGCGGATGGCCGCGGTGCTCGTCGACCTCCCGATCGACTCGGCCACCTGGGGTTACCGGCTCGGCGCCCGTGGCTCCTCGGTGGCGCGACGTGCGCGGGGGTTCCTCGCCGCGGATCTCGACGCGATCGAGGAGATCTGGGATGCTGCCGGTTTCATCGGTACCGGACGGCCGGTGAAGGTCGCGGTCGCCGGGCCGTTCACGTTGGCCGCGTCCATCGAACTCGTCAACGGGCACAAGGCCATCCGCGATCGGGGCGCGCTGCGTGATCTCATCGACTCCGGTGCTGAGGGACTGGCCGGGCTGGTCGGCGAGGTCCGCCGCCGGCTGGGTGCCTCGGTGATCGTGCAACTCGACGAGCCGATGGTGGGGACGGTGATCGACGGTCGGGTGCCGCCGCTGACCCGGCTCGACGTGATCCCGCCGATTCCGGTCGCCGACGTCGCCGAGGACTTGCGCGCGGTGCGCGAGCACCTCGACGTGCCGATGATCGTGCACAACTGCGGCGCGCCGAGATGGGATCTCGTGCACGCACTCCCGGGTGTGGCGTACGGTATCGACGTCACGGGCATCGGACCTGCGGACACCGCGGCACTCGACGGGATCGGCGGCCTGATCGACCGCGGCGATGTGCTCGTCGCCGGGGTCCTGCCGGGCGACCACGCAGACCCCGCCATCCATGCCGAGACGGTTGCGACCACCCTCGCCGAGCTGGTCGACCGCATCGGTCTCGCGCGAAAAGTGCTGTCGGACAACGTGATCGTGACCCCCACATGCGGTCTGGCCGGATCGTCCCCGGACTGGGCGCGCACCGCGCTGAGTATCTGCGCCCGCGCCGGGGAGTTGCTGTCCGCCGATCCCGAAGCGCTGTGAAGTCGTCGCATCAGGCGACTTCTTCGACGCTGGCCTGCTCACTGCCGAACTGCACGCCCTTGCGTTCCCGACCGAACGCGGTCAGCACGATGACCGCGATCAGGACCGGGACGATCGTCACGGTCAGCGCGAACGGATAGCCGTGACTGCCGGCCACCGCCTCCTGGATCGGAAGATTGAAGGCGGCCAGGCAGTTTCCGAGTTGGTAGGTGACGCCTGGGTAGAACCCACGGATCTCGTCGGGGGACAGTTCGGTGAGGTGTGCCGGGATAACACCCCATGCGCCCTGCACCATCATCTGCATGAGGAAGGCGCCGAGTGCAAGGTAGCCGGCCGTCGAGGAGTAGGCGAACAGCGGCACGATCGGTAGCGCGAGGACCGCGCACGCGATGATCAGTGTTTTGCGGCCGTACCGTTCCGACAGTGCCCCGGCGATCAGGCCGCCGATGATGGCCCCGACGTTGTAGATCACCGCGATCCAGGTTGCGGTACTCGCGGCCAGACCGGCTCCGGAATCGTTGTGGGCCTTGAGGAACGTCGGATAGACATCCTGGGTGCCGTGACTCATCCAGTTGAACGCCGTCATCAGCAGGACCAGGAAGACAAAGCGTCGCCAGATGACGGGGTTCGACCAGATCTCGCGCGCGGTGGTCTGGGTCTGACGCACCCGGTCACGTGTGGCCTTCCACGCCTCGGACTCTTCCACGCGCGCCCGGATGAGCAGGCTGATCAAAGCCGGGATGATCGACAGCGCGAACATCCACCGCCAGTTCAGGCCGAGCCACGTGTTGAGAACCAGGAATGCCAGTGCGGCGCAGAGATAGCCCATCGAATAGCCGCTCTGTAGAAAGCCGGAGAAGAAGCCTCGGCGGGAGGCCGGGATCTTCTCCATGGCCAGTGCGGCTCCGAGGCCCCATTCGCCGCCCATGCCGATGCCGTAGAGCATGCGCAGCACCATCAACACCCAGAAGCCGGGCGCGAAGGCGCAGAGGAAGCCGACCACGCTGTAGAAGGCGACGTTGGTCATCAGTGGGATGCGCCGGCCCTTGCGGTCGGCCCACAACCCGAAGATGAACGCGCCCACCGGTCGCATCACCAGGGTCATGGTGGTGATCAGCGCCATCCGGGTCAGCGGAACCCCGAAATCCTTGGCGATCTCGGCGTAGATCAGGACGACCAGAAAGTAGTCGAATGCGTCCATTGCCCAGCCGAGATAGGCTGCGGCGAAGGAATTGCGCTGATCGGCGGTGAGTTTCTCCCGCGGGGTCGATGAGGTTGCCATGCTCGAATCTCCTACAGGCGTCGCAGATCTCGCTTTCCCGGCAGAAATCCCACTGTAGTCCGGCCGCGTCCGGAATACAGGTTATTCGCAATCCGAAATACTGACGAAATACCTTTATCGGACAATGTTTCTTGCGTCAGCGGGACGAGTCCGGCGGCAAGGGATGGCGCCGAGCGAGCGTGGTGCCGGCCTCTCGGGCATCGAGTTTCGCGAGTGACCGCTTCGGGGCGATCTGGCGGTAGCTCGCGTCGAGTAACTCGGCGACCTCGATCCAGTCGGTGGCGTCGTCGAGCAGGATTCCGAGCCAGCCTGCGGGTCCGAAATACGCGGGGACGAAAAACCTCGGATCCTCGACGAGTGCGGCACGCTCGACCGGGTCGGCGAGGAACAACACCGAACGGTCGTGGCGGATTCCGCCTTTCTCGCCGCCGCCGTAGTTGCCGAACATCTTGCCGCACCGGAATGTTGGTCGGCCGTGCGCGACCACCTCGGTGGCGTCGGGGAGTGTCAGAGCCACTTCGCGTACGCGGATGAGGAAGGGGTCGGCGTCGTCGAACATGATCGGATGTGGCACGTGTCGACTCCTCGATGCGTGGGCAACTCCGGTGGCGGAACCCTTACGCTACCGCGCCTTCGGTGGCGTGTTCTGCGTCTCGGCGCCCCGGGCTCGTCCTTTGATCGGTGGTCGAGGCATCCCATCGGCAATCGCGCATCCCATCGGCGGCCGAGCTCTTGTATCGGTGGTCGAGGTGCTTCCCGATCGGTGGTCGAGGTCCTTCCGCCGAGTCCTTTCCGATCGATGGTCGAGGTGCGAGGCGCCCCAGGCGGCGAGCCTCGAGACCCTGCCGAACCCCAGGCTGAAACCCCACCATCAAACCCGTACGAAAAAACTTTCGACAACCCCTTGCCAACCCGACAAACCCGACATATACTCGAACACAACAGCACACAAACACATGTGCGCTTATCGCCGGGGGGTGAGAAATGGTGGTCGATACCGCGTTACCGGATGTGTCTGGGTTGTCGACCACCCAGAAAATCGCCCTCGCCCACACGCTGATGGACGAGTTGGCCACCGATGATCTGACCGGCCTGTCCAACGATGACCTGGTCGCGGTCGCTCAATCCACCGAACAGTTGATCACCCGCGTCACCGTCCAGGGCGATCGGCAGATCGTCGAATTCTCCGACCGCCATCTCGCCCGCGAATACGGATACGGGTCGATCATCGACGCCATGATCGGCTTGTTGCGTGTGTCGGAACCGTGGCGGCGGTGGAAACAACTCAAAGCGACCGCCACCTTCCACACCGTCACCGGCGAGGTTGCTGCGCCGAAATATCCGGCGTTGGCCGAAGCGATGGCCTCCGGTGCGGCCGGCCCCTCCCACGCCGCAGTCGTCATCGACGTGTTGGACCGCATACCGGCGACAGTGCCGTTCGACGAAAAAATGTCGGCCGATGCCACGATGGCCGGGTTCGCCCGCACCCACACCCCGTCTGATCTGCGGATCTTGGGGGCACGGGTGTTGGCGCACCTCGACCCCGACGGTGAGTTGACCGACGACACCGATCGGCAACGGCACCGCCAGATCCGCATCGGCCGGCAGAACGCCCAAAAAATGAGTGGCCTGTCGGGACAAATGACCCCCACTCTGACCGCGCACCTCGAAGCAGTACTCGCCGCGTGGGCGGCGCCTGGAATGAACAATCCCGCCGATCCGGAGTCCCCGACCGGGAGTCGCGAAGACGCCGACCCCGACCAGGTGGCGGCTGCCGCAGCCCGCGATCACCGGGATCAGGTGCAACGCAACCATGATGCGTTGGAAGCAGTCCTACGCGCCGGACTCGATGTCGGACTCGGCCCGCAATCGCATCGCGGGCTACCACCGCATCTGATCATCAAAGCGTCTCTGTCGGAGTTGATTGCGCAGACCGGGATGGGCGTCACGGCGACCGGCACCCTCCTCCCAATCCGGGATGTGATCGCGTTGGCTGCCCACAGTCAGCCGTGGTTGGCGGTGTTCGACGACCACACCAGTCTGCCGCTGTATTTGGGTCGGGCGCGGTTGGCGAGTCAAGGGCAGCGGATCGCCCTGTTCGCCAAAGACGGCGGTGAGTACTGCTCGTTTCCCGGATGTACCCAACCTGCCGCGCACGTCGAGATTCATCACGCCACCAAAGATCATGCGAAAGGTGGGCTCACCAACATCGGTGACCTCGCCCCCGCCTGCGGCAAACACAACCGGATGGTCGGCGACAAACCCGGACAATTCACGACCGGCATCTATCGGGACGGGCCGTGGGCCGGACGATGCTGGTGGCGCAAAAACACGCCCGTCGGGGCAGCCGAACCGAACCCGAAACGCACCAACGCACTACCGGATGTCGGGGCCACCTACACCGCGGCGCTGGCTCGCGTCCGGGCGGAGTTGCATCCACCACCCGACCCACCACCAAGTGCGGCCGCTGCTGCCGATACCGATCTCGCCGCAAGCGACGACCGGGACTCGATGCTGCCCACCAACCGAATCCGGCGCAGCCAGGTCCCGATCGGACACGGATATTACGACCTCGTCGAAATCCTCCACCCTGACCCCACGTCAGACTCGCCGGTCGAGAACCGACTCGCCCAACTCCTCGGCGACCACGGACTCTAGACCGTCACGTGCTCGGTCCGTGGTCGGAAACCAGCAGCGGTGCAACAGGTCTCGAGGCTCGTCGCTAACGCTCCTCGGCACCTCGACCACCGAGAGAACGCACCTCGACCACCGAGAGGAAGGTACGCCGGGCTGGTCGACCGCCGAGATTGAAGTGTCCCGGCGGTCTTCTGTGATCGCTGGCGACTCCCCACCCGATGGTCGAGGTGCGCAGGAGCGCCAGCGACGAGGCCTCGAGACCCCGACAGCCGACACCGGCATCGCATGCTGTGCACATGTCCGCCAGAACGCTCGAGGAGGGTTGTCGGGGTGTTTCGATACGCTCGGTGGGTGGCAGAAGCAGATCAGGTGGCAAACGACGGTCCGTCTGCCGACGTGCGAGAACAGTGGTCGGCGTTGGCCGAGGAGATCCGTGAACATCAGTTCCGGTACTACGTCAAGGACGCACCGATCATCTCCGACGGAGAGTTCGACCGGCTGTTGCGGCGTCTGCAGGAACTCGAGGAGGCGCATCCGGAGCTGGCCACCGCCGACTCGCCGACCAAGCTCGTCGGTGGCGGATTCTCCACCGCGTTCACGCCCGTCGACCATCTCGAACGAATGTTGTCGCTGGACAACGTTTTCGACGCCGACGAGATGCGGGCGTGGGTCGCGCGGGTGGCCGACGAGGTGGGCTCGGGAACCGAGTATCTGTGTGAGCTCAAGATCGACGGCGTCGCGCTGGCACTGGTGTACCGCGATGGCGTGCTCGATCACGCGACCACCCGCGGTGACGGTCGAACCGGTGAAGACGTCACCCTCAACGCGCGCACCATCACCGACGTGCCGCAACGTCTGACGGCGTCCGACGAGTTCCCGATACCGCACGTCCTCGAAGTGCGCGGTGAGGTCTTCTTCCGGGTTGAGGACTTCGAAACACTCAACGCCTCACTGGTCGCCGACGGCAAGCCGCCGTTCGCCAATCCGCGCAATTCCGCGGCGGGTTCGCTGCGACAGAAGAATCCCCAGATCACCGCGAAACGTCGGCTGCGGATGATCTGCCACGGCATCGGCCACACCGAGGGGTGGCGCCCGGCGTCACTGCACGACGCCTACCTCGCGCTCGGTGCGTGGGGGCTACCGGTGTCCTCGCACACCACCAAACTCGTTGGTGCTGAGGCGATTCTCGACAAGATCGCCTATTGGGGCGAACACCGCCACGACGTCGAGCACGAGATCGACGGCATCGTCGTCAAGGTCGACGACGTCACCCTGCAACGCCGGCTGGGGGCGACCTCTCGCGCGCCCCGCTGGGCCATCGCCTACAAGTACCCGCCCGAGGAGGTCACCACCGAACTCCTCGGAATCGAGGTGAACGTCGGACGCACCGGCCGGGTCACCCCGTTCGCGGTGCTCGCGCCGGTGCTCGTCGCCGGATCGACCGTGGCACGGGCGACCCTGCACAACGGGTCGGAGGTCAAGCGCAAGGGTGTACTCATCGGCGACACGGTGACCGTTCGCAAGGCCGGTGACGTGATCCCCGAGGTCCTCGGTCCCGTCGTCGACCTGCGTGACGGCAGCGAGTACGCCTTCGAGATGCCCGACACCTGCCCCGAGTGTGGTTCGGTGCTGCGTCCGGAAAAGGACAGCGATGCCGACATCCGTTGTCCCAACGCGCGGTCGTGCCCGGCGCAACTCCGTGAGCGGCTGTTTCACCTCGCCGGACGCAGTTCCTTCGACATCGAGGCGCTCGGGTACGAAGCGGCCGGAGCGCTGCTCGGTGCCGGTGTGATCACCGACGAGGGAGACCTGTTCTCGCTCACCGCAGACGATCTCGCCAAGACCGCGTTGTTCACCACCAAGAAGGGCACGTTGTCGGCGAACGGAACGCGTCTGCTCGCCAATCTCGACAAGGCGAAGCAGGTGCCCCTGTGGCGGGTGCTCGTCGGCCTGTCGATCCGCCACGTCGGCCCGCCCACCGCTCGTGCGCTGGCGACCGAATTCGGCTCGTTGCAGGCGATCGAGGACGCCGACCCGGAACGCCTGGCCGCCGTCGAGGGGGTCGGCCCCACCCTCGCGCAGAGCATTCACGACTGGTTCACCGTCGACTGGCATCGCGACATCGTCGAGAAGTGGCGCGCCGCAGGGGTTTCCATGGAAGACGAGCGTGACGAGTCGATCGAGCGCACATTGGAGGGCAAGACGATCGTCGTCACCGGGTCATTGCAGGATTTCTCGCGCGACGGCGCCAAGGAAGCGATCCTCGTTCGCGGCGGTAAGGCGTCCGGGTCGGTGTCGAAGAAGACCGACTTCGTGGTGGTGGGGGATTCGCCCGGTTCCAAAGCCGACAAGGCCGAGCAACTCGGGGTACCCATCCTCGACGAGGACGGCTTCAAGCACCTTCTGGAGACAGGCGAGCCGGCGCCGAATTGAGAATCGCGGTCCGGAAATCGGAGACGGTGTGCGGCAGCCACAATGCCTGAATCGGGGACAGCGGTGGGTCGGTGAACTCCTTGACCACCACCCGCCCGCCGTGGGTCGAACCAGCGGGCGCGGTCACGAACGCGCACGCAGTGCTGTCCACGAGTACTGCGGTGGTCGGTGGCGTGCCCTGGACCCGATTGATCCGCAAGGTCGGTTCGAATCCCGAGCGTCGATAGTGCGCGACAAGGAAATCGGTGTAATACGAGTGGCGTTCGGGTGCCCAGACGATCACCGGGTGCTCGGCGACGTCGGACATCGAGATCTGATCGAGGGCGGCGAGTGGGTGATCGATCGTCACGGCCAGGCGCAGTTCCTGATAGCCGATCACGGCTGAGGTCAGTTCGGTCGGGGTGTCGATGCCTCGGCGCAGGACCAGATCGACCCGGTTCTGCAGCAGATCGTCGACGAACTGGGAGGGAAACACCGGTCGGGCGGTCACCGGGATGTCCTCGTGACGTTGCACCGCGGACTCGACGACCGAGAAGACCTCGGAACCCGAGAGTGCCGGGGAATGTCCCACGACGTAGACGGGTGGACGCCGCTGTGCCACGGCGCGCACCGAGCGGGTGAGATGACGTGCGCCGGTGAGGATCGCACGTGCGTTGCGGAGCAGATCCTCTCCGGCCGGGGTCAGCGTCAGCCCGCGATGCTCCCTGTTGAACAGGGACACGCCCAACTCGGTCTCGAGCCGTCGGATGGCGGTCGACAGAGCTTGCTGTGTGACGAAGACCCTGGTCGCGGCGTCCGCGAGAGTATCCGATTCGGCGACCGCGACGAATTGCTCGAGTCGACGGATGTCCGGCAAGGGCAGGGATTCTCCGGAGGTATCAGGCACATACAAATGGTAGTTGATCGGATACCAATACAAATCGATGGTGTTTGTGTGTTGTCGCTCGTAGCGTGGTTTTTGCAGGTCGAGCGGTGAAAGCCGATCGACGTCAGGACACAACGAAATGGGGGACCCATGAGCGGCACCGTCGCGGAATCGGCGATCACACAAAAGGACATGGCCGGCAAGACTGCCGTCGTCGCAGCCGGCGCCAAGAATCTCGGCGGGCTCATCTCCACCGAGCTCGCGCGCTCCGGCGCCAACGTGGTCGTCCACCACCACGGTGACTCCTCGCGTGCGGATGCCGAACGCACCGTCGCCGAGATCGCGGCACTGGGCGCCGAGGCGATCGCGGTCGCAGGCGATCTCACGCGTCCGGCCGCGGTCACCGCGCTGTTCGACGCGGCCATCGACGCCTTCGGCAGCGTCGATCTGGCAGTGAACACCGTCGGCAAGGTATTGCGTAAACCTCTCGTCGAGGTCACCGAGGCCGAATACGACTCGATGTTCGACATCAATGCCAAGAGCGCGTTCTTCTTCCTCGCCGAAGCAGGTAAGCGGTTGTCCGACAACGGGTCTGTGGTCACCATCGTCACCTCGCTGTTGGCCGCGTTCACCGATGGATACTCGACCTATGCCGGCAGCAAGAGTCCCGTGGAGCACTTCACCCGCGCGGCGGCAAAGGAATTCGCCGACCGCGGGATCTCGGTCAACAACATCGCACCCGGGCCGATGGACACCCCGTTCTTCTATCCGCAGGAGACCCCCGAGCGCGTCGAGTTCCACAAGTCGCAGGCCATGGGCGGGCGACTGACCGAGATCTCCGACATCGCACCGATCGTGAAATTCCTTGCCACCGAAGGGCATTGGATCACCGGACAGACCCTGTTCGCCAATGGCGGCTACACCACCCGGTGAGCGCGGATCGAGCCGGAACGAATGCGAGGAGTGACCCCATGACCGACGTCTTGCCCAACAGTGCCCTACCCGAACCTGTCCGCGCATCGATCGACGCAACCAATGCGGGTGATCTCGCCGCCTTTCTCGCAACATTCACATCCGATGGAGCGGTGGATGATTGGGGCCGCACGTTCACCGGCCGCGAGGCGATCGCCGCATGGAGTGACGCCGAGTACATCGGCAAGAACATGACACTCGAGGTGCTCTCGGCCGAGGTCCCCGACGCGCGTACCGTCGTCGTCAGAGCCACCGTCGGTGGCGACGGATTCAACGGCCCGTCGACATTCACCTACCGGATCGACGGTGACGAGGGTGCCGCGGTGGCGCTCATGCAGATCCGCGAATAGTGCAGAGTCGCCGACAGTCGTTGTCGGCGGCGCGGTGCACCGCGCCCTTGGTGTGGCTGACCCGTCAGGCGTCGGGGTTGCGTCGAGGTCAGGGGTGAGCTCGGCCCGGGTGGCTCACGACTCCGCCCGCAACACCGTGGAGACGATCCCTGCGAGATAGCCGAGTCGGGCGATCTCCGACGGCCGGAAGTCCGGTCCGCCGATGCGTCCCAACAGGATTGCCTTCGATCCGTCACCGAGCGGGGCGGCCGCCAACCGGGTGTCCATCTCCTGCCAACCCCCGGGTACCCAGCCGGCTTCCGAGTCGAGCCGGACGGCGCTCTGCAGCGGGAGCCAGTCCACGGTTGCCGCATGCGTCTCGGGCGCACCGGAGCTGCCGAACAGCTGCAGCACACCACCCGCGGCCCGGGTCAGCACCGTTGCCCACGACACCCGCAGCACGCGGGGCGCGTTGTCGACGAGGACCTGCAATCGGTCGTCGAGTGCCGTGGCGACCTGATCGACCAACTCCAGCTCGCGATGGGTGTCGAGGACGCCGGAGTACGGGCGGATCGAGTCCACCCGGACGCCCTTGACCTTCTCGGCGGCGGTGATCAGCGTGTCCGGCAGTGAGCCGGGCGCGACCTCGACGACGAGGTCGTCGACCGCGTAGCCGTCCGCACGTTCGACGACCTCGAGGGACAAGATGTCGGCGCCGACCGATCCGAGCTGGACGGCGAGCAGGCCGAGACTTCCGGGCCGGTCTTGGAGGTACACCCGAAGCAGGTAGGACACGGCCGCCATTGTCGCACCGGCCAGGCGGTACTGCCGAGGACGGGCGCCCGGCGCCCGGGTGCGGTCGGCGACGATGCCGCTCACGCGAACCCCCGCGCACTGTCGTCGGCGATCTCGGGTGAGGGGGAACCGCACGTTCGACAGCTTGCGAGCCAAGCGCTCGTGACGATGATCACTCCGGCGATCCTACGCTCGTCTAATCACTTCCCGACGTGGCGATGCTGCAGGGTGATCGAACCGACGCCACGATGGAACCGTGGCCGACACCAACGACGACACAGGACCCGGCGATCCGGCCGGTGCACAGGAACCCGACCGTGACGCGGCCCATGTGACCACATCGGTGGCCCGGCGTATCGAACCCGGGCGTGAGCATGACTTCGTCACGTGGACCGACGCCGGAATCGCCCTGGCGCGTACCTTTCCCGGTTTCCTCGGGGGTGGCTGGTTGCGGTCGGCAAAACAGCCCGACGAGTACTACGTCGTCTATCGGTTCGCCGACGGGCGGGCACTCGACGACTGGGACCGGTCTCCGGTTCGCCGGGCATGGCTGGCGCGAGGCGAGGGCGTGGCGGTCGAACACGCCACGCATCGACTCTCGGGTATCGAGGGATGGTTCGAACCGCAATCCCACCTGACGCATGCGGTTCGCGTGCTCGGGGCGCCGCCGCCGCGCTGGAAGCAGGCGATCACCATCTGGCTGGGGTTCTTCCCTCTGTCGGTGCTGATCAACTACCTGGTGGTTGCCCATCTCGGCGATCTGCCGCTGGCGCTCAAGACGTTGATCGCCACGCTGATCAGCACCCCGGTGATGGTGTACGTGCTGCTGCCGTGGATCACCGCACGCCTGGCGCGATGGTTGCGCTGACCGTGGCCTAGGCTTGGTGGGGTTGCCGGTCGGCAGACCGGCCGCAGCGAGATCGGGCTCAGCGACATCGGGCCCATGACCCGTCGGGCCGATGACGCACCAGGCCCGGCGAAATCCGGTACGGAAGGACACGATCGACATGGCAGGGGACTCGGAGTCCGCGAGCACGGGGTCTGTGGACGGCGGGTCCGCGGCCACCGGATCTGCGATCACCCGTGACGAGGTCGCGCATCTGGCCCGGCTGTCGCGGCTGGCGCTGAGCGAAGACGAGCTCGACGTGTATGCGCAGCAACTCGATTCGATTCTCGCCCATGTCGCGCAGGTGTCGGAGGTGGCCGCCGACGACGTGCCGCCGACCGCCCACCCGGCGGCGCTGGCCAATGTGCTGCGTCCCGATGTGGCGGTACCGGGGCTGACCACCGAACAGGCGCTGTCCGGGGCGCCCGCCGTCGAGCAGGATCGCTTCGCGGTCCCGCAGATCCTGGGGGAGGAACAGTGAGCGCGCCGTCGACCCGTACGTCCACCGAGATCACCGGCCTGACCGCCGCCGAACTGGGCGCCAAGATCGCCGCCCGCGAGGTGTCCTCGGTCGAGGTGACCTCGGCGCATCTCGATCGCATCGCCGAGATCGACGACCAGCTGGGCGCATTCCTGCACGTCAGTGGTCCGCAAGCGCTGGTAGCGGCCAAGGCGGCCGACGATGCCATCGCCGCGGGCGAGGCGCGGTCGCCGTTGGCCGGTGTACCGATCGCCCTCAAGGACGTGTTCACCACCACCGATGCGCCGACCACCTGCGGGTCGAAGATCCTCGAGGGCTGGGTGCCCCCGTACGACGCGACCGTCACCGAACGGCTGCGCTCGGCCGGCTTGCCGATCCTCGGCAAGACCAACATGGACGAGTTCGCGATGGGCAGTTCCACCGAGAACTCCGCCTACCAGGTGACGCGAAACCCCTGGGACGTCACCAGGATTCCCGGCGGTTCGGGCGGCGGTAGTGCCGCGGCACTCGCCTCGTTCCAGGCCCCGCTGGCCATCGGCACCGACACCGGTGGATCGATCCGTCAGCCCGCCGCGGTCACCGCCACCGTCGGCGTCAAACCGACCTACGGCACCGTCTCCCGGTACGGGCTCGTCGCGTGCGCGTCGTCGCTCGACCAGGGTGGGCCGTGTGCGCGCACCGTGCTCGACACCGCGCTGCTCCACGAGATCATCGCCGGTCACGACCCGCGCGACTCCACCTCGATCGACGCGCCGGTCCCGGATGTGGTCGGTGCGGCGAAGGCCGGTGCGGCGGGCGATCTGAGCGGTGTTCGGGTCGGCGTGGTCCGCGAACTGCAGGGGGAGGGCTACCAGTCCGGGGTGCTCGCCTCGTTCGAACAGGCCGTCGCCGAGCTGACCGCGCGCGGGGCGCAGGTCGTCGAGGTGTCGTGCCCGCACTTCACCTACGCGCTCGGCGCGTACTACCTGATCCTGCCCAGCGAGGTCTCCAGCAACCTCGCGCGCTTCGACGCCATGCGCTACGGACTACGCGTCGGCGACGACGGCCACCACAGCGCCGAAGAGGTCATGGCACTGACCCGCGAGGCCGGTTTCGGCCCGGAGGTCAAGCGCCGCATCATGATCGGCACCTACGCCCTGTCGTCGGGCTACTACGACGCCTACTACGGCCAGGCACAGAAGGTGCGGACCCTCATCGCCGCCGACTTCGCCGCCGCCTTCGAGAAGGTCGACGTCCTGGTCTCACCGACCACCCCGACGACCGCGTTCCGCATCGGTGAGAAGGTCGACGATCCGCTCGCGATGTACCTGTTCGACCTCGCAACACTCCCGGTGAACCTCGCCGGTGTCGCGGCGATGTCGGTGCCGTCGGGTGTCTCCGGCGACGACGGGCTGCCCGTCGGGTTGCAGATCATGGCTCCGGCCCTCGCCGACGACCGGCTCTACCGTGTCGGGGCGGCCTATGAAGCCACCCGCGGACCGATCGGGTAACTCTTCCGGCATCACGGCAGCGCGCCCTGTTCGGGCCCGTACCGGTGCCCGGTACCGGCGGGGCCGTCGAGTGCGCCGAGTAGATCCACCGATGTCTGCACGAACGACACCACGGGCAGCCACGGCGGGGTACGCATCCGCGCACCCACGATCCGGGTCTGTGCCGGCCGTGACGGCGGGCGCCACACCGATGCCGTCGACCACCGGGTGACCGGGTCGGACGCGTTGGCGAACACGATGCGCGACGATCCGCCGCCCCGTGGATCGACCGTGTCGGCGGGGACCCCAGCCAGCACGGTGCCGGCCACCGCACCCGGACGGCGGGCATCGGCCCATGCCCGCGCACGGTCGGCGCCCAGGGCGCCCAGACTCTGTCCGTAGAGGTACACCCGCGGACGAGCCAAGCCCGGTGGCAGCGTGTCCCGGGCATCGAGGACATGGCGAAGCAGGGCGACGGTTGCGGTCGCGGCCGAACCGCGGTCGGAGACGAAGACCCGCCAGGACGAGGCCGACGCGTACGGCAACGACAAGAACTCCACATCGCCGTGCAGGCGTGCGCGCATCGCCGTGGTCGCCTGCGGATCGACCCACCCCGATCCGGTGGGAACCGCGATCACCACCGCACCACGGTGCAAGCCGCCCTCGCGAACCCACGTCTCGGTGAGAACGGTTGCCGCGCGGTCGATGTCGGCGGCCGCGGGTGTGGCATCGGTCGATGCGGCAGCCGAGGTGGCGGGTGCGCCGAACAGCACGACCGTGGCGAGCGCTGCGGTTGCCGCCATCGCAGCGCGGCGCCCGAACCATGCGACGGCGACGAACCCCGCGCATCCGGCCGCGGTCAGCGCCACCGTGTATGCGGGCTCCACGCCTGCGATTCCGATGTCACTGCGGATAGCGTTCTGCCACAGAGTGTTTGCGATCGACCCGGCCACCAGTGCTGCGACCGCGAGAGAGGTGACCGACCACGACGCGAAGAGGCGTTCGGGCCGTGCCGACCCGAGCGCACGACCCACCGCCGTCATCACCGCCACGCACACGCCGGTCAGGACGGCCGCGGTGACGACATCCCGGGGCAACGAGCCCGGCCACAAGGCGATGAGCGCGCCGATGAGCCCGCCGAGCACGGTGGCCGAACCCGGCGGGGTTGAACGGCGTGGTACCGGCCGGTGAGGTGCGACTGCCGCTGCGGTGATCATCGCGCCACCCCGCTGTCGCCACCGATCTCGGCGATCACCCGAACGGCGGTCGACGCCGCGATCGTCGTCATCGACTCCGACGGTGCCGGTGGGCCGGAGTACTGCCGCCAGGTGTTGAGGGCCAGGCCGACGCGACTGAGCTCGGCGGCAGCCGAACATACGGGATCGTGGCATGCCGCGTGCATCCGCTCGATGAGCATGTGGTCGAGGGCCGGTCGGGCCCACGGGCCCAGCGGATGACCGGTGCGCTGCGCGTAGCGAAGCAGGTCATAGCCGAAATCATGTGTGCGGCAGGCTGGTTCGAATCGTTCGGGCAAGGGGATCGGCGATGAGCAGCCGCCGTCGGGGTTGGCCGGGTAGCCGTTCTCGAGCAGTGGCCGATAGCCCATGACGGCCTCGAAATCCGTGGGGAGAACCCGCAGTACGCTCTCCGGATCGGGGCCGACGAGCACATGAACCGTGTGCTCCGCGGCGGTGGTGTCGGTCGGGGAGTGATCGTGCACCGCCGATGCCCTCCCGGTAGCCATCACGTGCAACACCAGCACGGCCGCGCCGATCAGAATCCACATCACCGGACGGAAGCCACGCCGCCGCCATGTCCGTCGAGCATCGTCAGAAGTCATGCCGCTGACGCTAGGAACGACGATCACGTGGGCACATCGCCCACGCGAACCGATGGCAATCGGCTCCGCAGAGGGTGATGACAGGCCGGTCTGGCTCGGGAGTAGCGTGCGAATCCCACTCCGCAGTATGAGGACTTCGACCGATCCGCCGCCTAGCGTGGAGGCCGAGGTGATCACATGATGGGACGGATGGTCCGAGCGGCACGCACTGCGGCCGTCGATGAACTGCGCGCGTTACCGGCGCTCGCGCACCCGGGTGTACGTGCCTGGGTCCGGTCTCCGGGCAACTGGTTCTTCGCGATTTTCGCGGGGGTGCTGTTCGCCGTCTCATGGCCGACAATGCCTCTGACACTGGATGTTCCGGCGTACGCCTGGCCGATCCTGGCTGCGGTGGCGGCGTGGCCGGTGGCGATGGCGTGGAGTGCGCCGATGCTGGGCTGGGCGATCTCGGTGATCGGGGCGCAGCTCATCGGGCTGTTCATCCCCGCGGCGCCGGGGTGGCCGTGGACGATCCAGGTCACCCATATCATCGCGTTCCTGGTCCTGACGTTCATGGCGTATCTGCGCTGCCCGTTGCGGTTGCTCGCGCCGGTGTGGATCTGTGCGTCGCTGGTGATTGCCTTCGCGGCGCCGCCGGGCGCGCGGGTCGGCTGGGTGGTCGGTCTGACGTTCATGGCCGTCGTCGTGGCCCTGCTGCGCGGGTTGCTCACCTCGCGTAGACAACTCGCCGTGCGCACCGAGGAGACCAAGGTCGCCGAGTCGACCAGTGCGGTGTTGCAGGAACGTGCCCGTATCGCTCGAGACCTGCACGACGTTGTGGCACATCGGATGTCGATGGTCGTCGTGATGGCCCAGACCGCGCGGTACCGGCTGCCCGACGTCGACGAGGTCTGCGCGGCCGAGTTCGAGGCGATCGCGCAGGCCGCACGCACCTCACTCGACGAGGTGCGGCAATTGCTCGGCGTCCTCCGGGTGGAGGGCGAGGGAGGGGAGGCGGCACCCGCGCCGAGTCCCGGACTCGCCGACATCGATGCGCTGGTCACCCAGACCCGGCGGGCCGGCGCGCGGATCGCCGTGACCGACGAGCTCGACCACGCGGTGTTCGCCGAGTCGTCGGCGTTGGTGATCTATCGCATCGTCCAGGAGTGTCTGGCCAACGCGACACGCCACGCGCCGGGCAGCGCCATCGAGGTGCGTCTGACCCCCGCCGACGGCGAGCCGTACGGGGGTACTGCCGCGCAGATCAGCGTCGTCAACACCGCCCCGACCGAACCGCCGCTGCACCTGTCCGGGGCCGGCGTGGGTATTGCGGGTATGGGTGATCGCGCGCGAGCGGTGGGCGGATCCCTGACCGCCACACCCACATCCGACGGTGGATTCGCGGTGCGCGCCCACATCCCCGCCTCGGCGCGGACTCCGGTGATGTCGTCGATCGCGGGGGCACACGGTGCGGTGCCGGAGCTTCCCGCCGCCAACGGGTAGCGTTGCGGCCGTGTCGATCACGCTCGTCGTCGCCGATGACCAGGCGATGGTCCGTCAGGGATTCTCGGCCCTGCTCGCCGCGCAACCCGACCTGTCGGTGCTCGGTGACGCCGCCGACGGCATCGAGGCCGTGGAATTGTGTCGCCGGGTCCATCCCGATGTGGTCCTGATGGACGTGCGGATGCCGCGCCGCGACGGGTTGTGGGCGGCCGCACAGATTCTCGGTACCCGCGGCGCCGACGAGGTGCAACAACCGGCCGACGGCGTCGCAGGCCGCACGAAGGTCCTGATGTTGACCACCTTCGACATCGACGACTACGTGTACGAGGCGTTGCGGATCGGCGCGTCGGGGTTCCTGCTCAAGGATGCCCCCGCCGACGAACTCGTCCGGGCGGTTCGGGTGGTCGCCGCGGGCGAGGCGCTGCTGGCGCCGTCGATCACCCGCCGCCTCATCCGTGAGGTCACCGGGCGCCGGACCCGTCCGCGTTCGGATCGGGCGATCGAGGCGTTGACCCCGCGGGAGCGTGAGGTGCTCGATCTCGTGGCCGACGGCAAGTCGAACCAGGAGATCGCCACCGACCTGTTCGTCGCCGAACAGACCGTGAAAACCCATGTGAGCAGCGTCCTGACCAAGTTGGCGTTGCGCGATCGCGCCCAGGCGGTCGTCTTCGCCTACGAGAACGGACTCAAGTGAGCACCCCGAGCCTGCCGTGCGGAGACCGACGGCGGGCACGAGTGCGCCGTCGGCACTAGATTGTGTGCAGACGCGGGGTCGCGCGGAATTCCGGCGATCCCGGCTCCAACGGGCAGGAGGCTCACAGCGGTATGGCCAAGAGATTCGGGATTCTCACATCCGGCGGCGACTGCCCCGGACTGAACGCGGTGATCCGCGGCGCAGTACTCAAGGGTGAGACGGTCTACGGCCACGAGTTCGTCGGCTTCCGCGACGGCTGGTACGGCCTGGTCTACGGCGACATCATGGAACTCGACCGCTCGGTGGTGCGCGGTCTGTCCAACCAGGGCGGCACCATCCTCGGCACCAGCCGGTTCGGCCCGTACTCCGAACCCGACGGTGGCCCCGACGCCATCAAGAAGGTCCTCAAGAATCTCGGGATCGACGGTGTGATCGCGATCGGCGGTGAGGGCACCGCATCGGCGGCCAAACGTCTCTACGAGGACGGCATCAACATCGTCGGCGTCCCCAAGACGATCGACAACGACATCAACGCCACCGACTACACGTTCGGTTTCGACACCGCGGTCAACATCGCCACCGAGGCAATCGACCGGCTGCGCACCACGGGCAATTCGCACAAACGCTGCATGGTGCTCGAGGTGATGGGACGCCACGCGGGCTGGATCGCCCTGCATTCTGGAATCGCCGGTGGCGCGCACGCGATCCTGATCCCCGAACAACCCGAGAGCATGAATCAGATCTGCGCATGGGTGACCAGCGTCAAGAACCGCGGTCGTGCGCCGATGGTCGTCGTCGCCGAGGGCTTCAAGCTGCCCGACATGGGAGAAGCCCACTCCACCAAGGGGCTCGACGGGTTCAACCGTCCGCGCCTCGGCGGAATCGCCGATGTGTTGGCACCGATGATCGAGGAGCGCACCGGCATCGAGACCCGCGCGACCGTTCTCGGACACATCCAGCGGGGCGGTACGCCCACCTCGTTCGACCGGGTGCTGGCCACTCGCATGGGTATGGCCACCGCCGATCTCGTCGCCGATAAGTACTGGGGTCACATGATCGCGCTCCGCGGCACCGAGATGCACCGCATCACCTTCGACGAGGCGCTGGCCAACCCCAAGACCGTGCCGCTGGATCAGTATCAGGAGATCCGGGTCATCTTCGGCTGAGGTGCGGCCCGGTTCACGCCGGGTCGCGGGGGATCACTATCCACAGCAGCAGATACAGCAGCACCTGCGGACCGGGCAGAAGGATCGAGGCGACGAACGCCGCGCGGACCAGGGTTGCATCCCATCCGTAGCGTGCGGCGATGCCGCCGCACACCCCGCCGAGCCAGGCGTCGCCGCGTGAGCGGGTGAGCCGCCGCGCCGGGGGAACCGAGGTTGTGTGGGGTGTCTGGTGAATGGTCATCGGCCGTCCTCTCACTGAGTGTTCTGACACCTGAAACGCTAGGAGTCGGCGGCGCCGATGGCATCGGGGACGTTCCTGCTTTCGTCCCCGAGATTTGTCCCGACCCGCGGCCGCATAAACTGGTGGCCATGACTGCCGCAGCTGCCGAATTGATGGACTACGACCAGGTCATCGACGAATTCGATCCGGTGATGGGACTCGAGGTGCACGTCGAACTCGGTACCACGACCAAGATGTTCTGCGGCTGCCCCACAGCGTTCGGGGCCGACCCCAACACCCAGGTGTGCCCGGTGTGCATCGGCCTGCCGGGCTCGCTCCCGGTGGTCAACGCCACCGCCATCGAATACGCGATCCGCATCGGCCTCGCACTGAACTGCTCGATCCGACCCTCGAGCGTGTTCGCCCGCAAGAACTACTTCTATCCCGATCAGCCGAAGAACTACCAGATCAGTCAGTACGACGAGCCGATCGCCTACGAAGGTCACCTCGACGTCGCACTCTCCGACGGCACCACCTGGCGTGTGGAGATCGAGCGCGCGCACATGGAGGAGGACACCGGCAAATCGCTGCACATCGGCGGCGCGGGACGCATCCACGGAGCCGATCACTCGTTGCTCGACTACAACCGGGCCGGGGTGCCACTCGTCGAGATCGTCACCAAACCGATCGTCGGTGCCGGCGCACGCGCGCCGGAGGTGGCCCGCGCCTATGTGACCGCGCTGCGGGATCTGCTGAAATCGCTCGGGGTCTCCGATGTGCGGATGGATCAGGGGTCGCTGCGTTGCGACGCCAACGTGTCCCTGATGCGCAAGGGCGCAAGCGAATTCGGCACCCGTACCGAAACCAAGAACGTCAACTCGCTCAAGAGCGTCGAGACGGCGGTGACCTTCGAGATGCGCAGGCAGGCCGCGGTGCTCACCGCCGGCGGGGAGATCGTGCAGGAGACCCGGCACTACCACGAGACCGACGGCACCACCTCGCCCGGCCGACGCAAGGAGACCGCCGAGGACTACCGCTACTTCCCCGAGCCCGACCTGCCGCCGGTGCAGCCGGCCGCGGACTGGATCGAGGAGATCCGCGCGACCCTGCCGGAACTGCCGTGGGTGCGCCGCGCCCGTATTCAGCAGGAGTGGGGGGTGTCCGACGAGGTCATGCGTGACCTGGTCAACGTCGGCGCGGTCGATCTGATCATCGCAACCGTCGACGCCGGCGCCGCCCCCGAGGCCGCGCGCGGGTGGTGGGTGTCGTTCCTGGCACAGCAGGCCAACAGTCGTGGCAGCGACCTCGCCGATCTGCCCATCACCCCCGAGCAGGTCGCCGAGATCATCGGACTCGTCGACGAGGGCAAGCTGACCACCAAACTCGCCCAGCAGGTGGCCGTCGCGGTACTCGACGGCGAAGGCCAACCCGCGCAGATCGTCGCCGATCGCGGACTCGAGGTGGTACGCGACGACTCGGCATTGCAGAAGGCCATCGACAACGCACTGGCCGCCAACCCCGACATCGTCGAGAAGATCCGCGGGGGCAAGGTGAAAGCGGCCGGCAAGATCGTCGGCGACGTCATGAAAGCGACGCGCGGCCAAGCAGATCCGGCGCGCGTGCAGGAACTGGTGCTGGCCGCCTGCCAGTAGGTGCCGACGGGGGCGACACTCAGGTGTTGCTCGCCGAGCTCGCCGGCGGGATGAACCGCACGACGCGATCATCGGTACTCACCGGCTGCCCGTAGGCGCGGTTCACCGTCGCGAATTGCACGACCCCGTTGTCCAGTGCGGTGATCCGGCCCAGCGCTCCGTAGCGCTTCTCCAGCACCACGGTCGGCGGAGTGATGGTCGGGCGCTGCCGGGTGGGTTCGTTGATCGCTTCGATGCGTTGGGTTCGCGTCTCGGTGACGAGGATCTGCCCGCCGGTGGCGGCGCAGCCGGCGATCTGCGGTTTGTCGGGCCATGTCCACAGCACCGTCGTCGCTCCGGACTCCTCGACCGATTGCAGGCGATCTTCCGTCGGACCCTGATCCGTCATGTACAGACCACCGCCGGAGCTCGGGCACAATGCGACATTCGAGCCGAGGCCGGACGCGAGGATCTTCGGCCGGGTGGTCGACCCGGAGGACAGATCGGTGACCGCGAGGAGTTTGCCGGCGAGCGATCCGGGATCGCCTGCGGCCGCGGGGTTGCCGGCGTTGCCGGTCGCCACCAGCAGCTCCGAGGGCGAGGCGAACATCAGCGCACCCATGTTTCCGGTGGCGCCCTTGGGGATTCCGGTCAGGATCGGCTTGGCGACGTCACCCGGCGCGAGCCGTACCACCCGATTGTCGGTGGGCGTGGTGATCAACGCGTAGATCAGCTGATCCTGCTGATAGGTCGGGGAGAGGGCGAAGTCGATCAAGCCTCCGTCACCCGATCCGTCTACGTCGAAGGACGCCACGACCCGTTGTGGCCCATACCTTTTGGTAGTGATGATCTTGCCGGTCGTGCGTTCGGCGACGACGGTGACCGCGCCCTCGTCGTCGCCGGCGCGCACGCCGCCGGTGGAGGCGAGGCAGGTCGCGATGACGGCGGGGTCGGGGTCGACGCAGGGGCCCGGTGGGGGAGGACTCTCCTGTGCCGGGTTCTCCGGCGTCGACTGCGGAGGCTGGGTCGACTGCACTTCGAACGACTCGTTGTTCGGGCTGAACGGACCGGCAGCCTGATCACGATCCTGCTGCGAGAAATCCGCACAGGCGGCGACGGTCAGCATTACTGCGAGGACACCGATCAGCACCGTCACCCGGTGGCGACACGCGGCGAGCGTCCGACGGCGCCGGCCGGCGCCGGCCACTCGTCGTTGCACTTGCCGCCCCTCTCGCATGCCCACCACAGTAGGCGATTGCGATCGGCCGACCGCGCGGCGATCGGCCGCCCGACGGTCGGAAACCTCTAGCATCGGCCATGTGACCGATCGCGAGCATCCCGACGCGCCGGACAAGACGTTCCAGCCACCGAGCCCCTACGACGAACCGACGGGAGCGTTTCGCCGACCCGAGAGCGCCAGACCCGAGAGCGCCACACCCGAGCTCAGCGACGCCGACCGCGACGCCTTCTACGAGCGGCACCATCGTCGACCCGGACGGTTGTCACGAGTGGATTCGCTCGACGACCTCGATCCCGGCGAGGTGGAGACCCGGCCGATCGGCATCCCACAGCAGCCTCCACCGCGCCGCAATCCCGTGCCGATACCGCCGGTGCCGGCTGCGAATGCGGGAACCGTGGCGGACGCGGAGACGGCGGCCATCGAGAAGCCGGGCACGCCGGAGCCGGTCACCGAGAAGCTCCCCGCCACGCCGATCCCGTCGGTCGAGGAAACGTTTCCCGAACTGTCGCGGAACCGTGCGAAGCTCGCGGAGACGCCGACCCGAGCACTCCTGCACGGTGAGGAGCCGTTGCCGACCACCCGCGCGCTGGGTGAGCAAGAGCCGGCCGGGGACGATCTCGACGGCGATGTCGCGACCGACGGCGAGAAATGGGCCGGTACCGATCGCGACGACCAGCCCGAGACCGCGCGCCGGCGGCGTGGTTTGTTCGGCCGGCGCGCCGCCGACGACCTCGATGCCGTCGACGCCGACCATGCCGACGATGCACCCACCGTCGAGGCCACCCGTGCCGAACCGATCATCGTGACGGCCCCGCGCGGCACCCTCGATCTGGGCCTGCTGCTGCTGCGGTTGGCGATCGGCATCGTCGCCGTCGCGCATGGTCTGCAGAAGCTGTTCGGGCTCTGGGGCGGTCCGGGGCTGTCGGGATATCAGGAGATGCTCGCCAACAATCCCAACCCGACGATCGGCTTCCACTCCGACGTCACCCGGCCGCTGGCGATCGTCGGTGCGCTGGCCGAGACGATCGGCGGCGCAATGGTCGTCCTGGGCCTGTTCACCCCGATCGGCGCGTGCACGATCGTCTCGGTGATGCTCCTGGCATCCGCCTACAAGACGACGCTGGCCGGGGGATTCGCGTTCTTCGCCGCAGCCGGTGGCATCGAGTACGAGCTCGTCCTCGCGGTGGCGGCCGCCGCCCTGGTGTTGACCGGTCCGGGGCTCTACGCCTTCGATGCCACCCGAGGCTGGGCGCGTCGGCCATTCCTCGGGTCGGTGGCCTGGCTGATCGTGGGTATCGCCGCCGCGGTCGCGGTGTGGATGCTGTTCAACGGGACCAACCCGCTCAACTCGCCCGGCAACCCGCGGTAGCCGCGCGCTCGACTCGTTCGTCCCCGAGTATTCGGTTCTTCCCCGGGAAATCTCCCGAGGAAGAACCGAATGCTGCGGGAAGAACCGGATTCAGTCGACCTGACGGACCGCGCCCTTGTCGGCGGAGGTGGCCAGCTTGGCGTAGGCGCGCAACGCCGTGGTGACCGTGCGCTGCCGGTCCTTGGGCTGCCACGGACGTTCGGAGGCCTCCATCTTGGCGCGGCGCTCCGCGAGCACCTCGTCGTCGACGAGAACGGCGAGCTGCCGTGTCTTGACGTCGATGACGATCGGGTCGCCGTCCTCGATGAGCCCGATGACGCCGCCGGCGGCGGCTTCGGGGGAGATGTGACCGACCGACAGTCCCGACGAGCCGCCGGAGAACCGGCCGTCGGTGATCAGGCCGCACTTCTTGCCCATCCCGGTGCCCTTCATGAAGGCTGTCGGGTGCAGCATCTCCTGCATGCCCGGCCCGCCGGACGGGCCTTCGTAGCGGACGACGAGCACTTCGCCGGCCTGCAGCGTCTTGGACAGGATGACCTGCACGGCCTCCTCCTGGGACTCCACGACGCGTGCCGGGCCCTCGAAGTGCCACAGATCCTCGTCGATCCCCGCGGTCTTGAGGACGGCACCGTCCTGCGCGAGGTTGCCGCGCAGCACGCAGAGCCCACCCTCGACGGTGTAGGCGTGGTCCTTGTCGCGGATGCAGCCGCCCTCGGCGTCGGTGTCGAGTTCGTCCCACCGGTTGGCGGTGGAGAACGGGGTGGTGGTACGCACCCCGCCCGGGGCGGCGTGGAACAGTTCGATGGCCTCGTCGGTCGCCTTGCCGCCGCGGATGTCCCAGTCGTCGAGGAACGCCCCGATACTCGGGGAGTGCACGGTCGGCGCCGAGTCGTCGATCAGCCCGGCACGACGCAGTTCGCCGAGGATGGCCGGGATGCCACCGGCCCGGTGGACGTCTTCCATGTGATAATCCGAATTGGGGGCGACCTTCGACAGGCACGGCACCCCGCGGCTGATCTCGTCGATGACCGTCAGGTCGAAGTCGGCGACCTCACCTTCCTGTGCGGCGGCGAGGATGTGCAGCACGGTGTTCGTCGAGCCGCCCATGGCGACGTCGAGGGCCATGGCGTTGCGGAAGGCGGTCGGGCCCGCGATGTTGCGGGGCAGCACCGAGGCATCGTCGTCGCGGTACCACTTCTGGGCGGCCTCGACGACGACACGTCCGGCTCGGGAGAACAGGGCCCGACGGGCTTCGTGGGTGGCCAGGGTCGAACCGTTGCCGGGCAGGGCCAGACCCAGCGCCTCGGTGAGGCAGTTCATCGAGTTGGCGGTGAACATGCCCGAGCACGACCCGCAGGTCGGGCACGCCGAGCGCTCGACCTCGCCGAGTCCGGCCTCGTCGACGTTGCTGTTGGCCGATGCGGAGATGGCGGTGATCAGGTCGGTGGGCGCATGCGCGACGCCGTCGACGACGACGGCCTTGCCCGCCTCCATCGGTCCGCCGGAGACGAAGACCGTCGGGATGTTCAGGCGCATCGCGGCGTTGAGCATTCCCGGGGTGATCTTGTCGCAGTTGGAGATACACACCAGGGCGTCGGCGGTGTGGGCATTGACCATGTATTCGACGCTGTCGGCGATGATCTCGCGGCTCGGCAGCGAGTAGAGCATGCCATCGTGGCCCATCGCGATCCCGTCGTCGACGGCGATCGTGTGGAACTCGCGGGGCACACCGCCTGCGGCGCGGACGGCCTCGGCCACGATGTCACCCACGTCCTTGAGATGAACGTGTCCGGGGACGAACTGCGTATAGGAGTTGGCGATCGCGACGATCGGCTTGCCGAAGTCGTCGTCGGTCATTCCGGTGGCACGCCACAGGGAGCGGGCGCCGGCGGCTTCGCGTCCGACGGTGGTGGTTCGGGACCGCAAGGGTGGCATGGGTTTTCCTCGATCGGGTTCGCTTGCGCGCCCGCACTGCGGACGCGCACGGCACTGACGTGGGGTCAACGCGCGAACCGCTCGAGGGTAGTCACGAGCGGGTCCGACTCAGGAGGTGGGGGTGGGCTTGATTCCTCGCCGCCGGCGCTGACCGCGACCGTCGACACGATGGCGTGGACGATCAGCCGCGTCCACGGTACTCCTGGCTGACGTGCGGGAACAAAACAGTTCTCGCTCGCCTCAGCGTGCGTCGCGGGCGGCGGCGAAGGGATCGGGAATCCGGCCGGCGCTGGCGGCCGAGAGTCGCGGCATGTCCTGGAAGGTGATGGCGGGCAGGCGGACACGATCACCGTCGGCGAGTACCGCCCGTACCGGGCCCCACCGGCTGAACTGCAAACCCTCGATGTCGGGCCACGCGACCTCCCGGGAACCGAAGGTGCCGACCGCGCGTAGTCCGTCCTCGGTCACCACGGTCTTGATGCGCCAGATCCATACCGCGAGCAGGACCGGGACCGCGAAGGTCCAGCCGAACCACGCGAGGTTGGTGCCCGCCAGGATCAGCACCACCAGCAGCGTCGCGGGCACGGCGAAATAGGCGAGCTTGCTGAGCTTGAACTCCTGGGGCAATTCGATCGCGTCGGACGTCGTCCCGGCCGGTGTGGCCTTGGTCGACTCCGCCGGGGTCGACCGTGCCGAATCGGAGGAGGACGGGGTGGACGACCGAGCGCCGGAGGAAGAACGAGTCACGATCCCATTGTGGCATCCGGCAGCCGGTGCTCTCGACGCGCGGGGTGTGCCGAGGACCAGTGATTTCCCAGGATCTGGGACGCGGGGGAGGCGAGTTTGACTCTGCACTATCTGCAGTCCTACCGTGATTGACGTGATGCACAACGAGCTTCTCGTAGTAATCGGCCGGCGCGTCGTCGCCTGACCGGTCACTTCATCGACCTCCCAGCATCGACGCGCCACCCTCGAACAGCAACCGCTGTCGGGGGTTTTTTGTTGCCCACCCCCATTGACCCCGAATCCCCGGTTGAGCGGTAGTAGAGACCAGTACTGCAGTCCACCTGCGACTGAGAACGACGACCGCCGACCACGAACACGAAGGACCGTGCAGTGAGCGCACCAACAGCACGTACGGACACGACCACTCCGGGCGCCGGGTCGCGTCAGGAATCGCCGGCGGCGGGCAGCCTCCGCGCGGTACGGCAGAACACCGTTGCCCCCGAGCGCGTCAGCGGCGCGCAGTCGGTGGTCCGTTCGCTGGAAGAACTCGGTGTCGAGGTGGTCTTCGGTATTCCGGGCGGTGCGGTGCTCCCGGTGTACGACCCGCTTCTCGATTCGCGCAAGGTCCGCCACGTGCTCGTCCGTCACGAGCAGGGAGCGGGCCACGCGGCCACCGGCTACGCACAGGTCACCGGTCGTGCCGGGGTGATGATGGCGACGTCGGGTCCCGGCGCCACCAACCTCGTCACCCCGCTCGCCGACGCGCAGATGGACTCGGTGCCCGTCGTCGCAATCACCGGCCAGGTTGGTCGCGCGCTCATCGGTACCGACGCCTTCCAGGAAGCCGACATCTCCGGTATCACCATGCCGGTCACCAAGCACAACTTCCTCGTGTACAACGCGATCGACATCCCGCGGGTCATCGCCGAGGCCTTCCACATCGCCGAGAGCGGCCGTCCCGGCGCCGTGCTGGTCGACATCCCCAAGGACATCCTGCAGGCCCAGACGACCTTCTCCTGGCCGCCGCAGATCGACCTGCCCGGCTACCGGCCGGTGACCAAGCCGCACGGCAAGCAGGTGCGGGAGGCGGCGCGGATGATCAACGCCGCCAAGAACCCGGTGCTCTACGTCGGCGGCGGGGTCATCAAGGCCAACGCCTCGGCGGAGTTGCTCGAACTCGCCGAGCTCACCGGCATCCCCGTGGTCACCACCCTGATGGCGCGCGGGGCGTTCCCCGACTCGCATCCGCAGCACCTGGGTATGCCGGGGATGCACGGCACCGTCGCGGCCGTCGCCGCGCTGCAGCGCAGCGACCTGCTGATCACGCTCGGCGCCCGCTTCGACGACCGCGTCACCGGCCAGCTCTCGTCATTTGCCCAGGGCGCCAAGATCATTCACGCCGACATCGATCCGGCGGAGATCGGCAAGAACCGCCACGCGGACGTGCCGATCGTCGGCGACTGCAAAGCGGTCATCCTCGATCTGCTCGACACACTGCGTGCCGAACGGGCCACCACCGGCACCACGCCGGAGCTCGAGGAGTGGTGGGACTACCTCGACGGCATCCGTCGTACCTATCCGCTGAGCTACGACCGCCCCGCCGACGGTTCGATGTCGCCGGAGTTCGTGATCTCCCAGATCGGCAAGATCGCCGGACCCGACGCCGTCTACTGTGCCGGCGTCGGTCAGCACCAGATGTGGGCTGCGCAGTTCATCTCCTACGAGAAGCCGCGGACCTGGCTCAACTCCGGCGGTCTCGGCACGATGGGGTACGCGGTGCCCGCCGCGATGGGTGCCAAGATGGCCGCCCCCGACACCGAGGTGTGGGCCATCGACGGCGACGGCTGCTTCCAGATGACCAATCAAGAGCTGGCCACGTGTGCCATTGAGGGCATCCCGATCAAGGTCGCCCTGATCAACAACGGCAACCTCGGCATGGTGCGGCAGTGGCAGACCCTCTTCTACGAGGAGCGCTACTCCAACACCGACCTGGGGACACACTCGATGCGCATCCCCGACTTCGTCAAGCTCGCCGAGGCGTTGGGTTGCGCGGCGTTCCGCGTGGAGACCGAGGCAGAGGTCGACGAGGTCATCGCCAAGGCCCGCGAGATCAACGACCGCCCGGTCGTCATCGATTTCATCGTCGGTGCCGACGCGCAGGTGTGGCCGATGGTCGCCGCGGGCACCGGCAACGACGAGATCATGGCGGCCCGCGACATCCGGCCGCTGTTCGACGATGACGCGTCGGCCTCCGATCCCGCCGACATCCACGAAGTGGTCAATCAGAGCACCAATCTCGGCCAGGAGGGCGAGCAGAAGTGAGTACTCATACCCTCAGCGTCCTCGTGGAGGACCGTCCGGGCGTCCTGGCGCGCGTGTCGGGATTGTTCTCCCGGCGCGGATTCAACATCGAGTCCCTCGCCGTGGGACCCACCGAACTCAAGGGTGTCTCGCGGATGACGATCATGGTCTCCGTCGAGGACTTCCCGCTCGAGCAGGTCACCAAGCAGCTCAACAAGCTGATCAACGTGATCAAGATCGTCGAGCAGGACCCGTCGAGTTCGGTCTCACGTGAGCTGATGATGGTCAAGGTGCGCGCCGACTCCACGGTGCGCTCGGAGGTCATCGAGGTCGTGAATCTGTTCCGCGCCAAGGTGATCGACGTCTCCCCGGAGTCGCTGACCGTCGAGGCGACCGGCACCGCCGAGAAACTCGAGGCGTTGCTGCGGATGCTCGATCCGTACGGCATCCGGGAGATCGCGCAATCCGGCGCGGTCACCCTGGGGCGCGGCCCGAAGAGCATGTCGGCCAACCGCTGACGCACGTAAGTCACATCGCGCCCCACGCGGGATAACCGATTCGTTTGGGGCACAACACATATCGAAGGGAAGTCAACTGTGGCGATCGAATTGTTCTATGACGACGACGCCGATCTGTCGCTCATCCAGGGCCGCAAGGTCGCGGTGATCGGCTACGGCAGCCAGGGGCATGCGCACTCGTTGTCCCTGCGCGACTCGGGCGTCGACGTCGCGATCGGCCTGCGCGAGGGCAGCAAGTCGCGGGAGAAGGCCGCCGAACAGGGCCTGAAGGTCATGACCGCCGCCGAGGCAGCCGCCTGGGCCGACGTGATCATGATGCTGGCCCCCGACACCAGCCAGGCGCAGATCTTCACCGAGGACATCGAGCCCAATCTCAAGGACGGCGACGCGTTGTTCTTCGGCCACGGTCTCAACATCCACTTCGGTCTGATCAAGCCCCCGGCCAACGTCACCGTCGGCATGGTCGCCCCGAAGGGCCCCGGTCACCTCGTGCGCCGGCAGTTCGTCGACGGCAAGGGTGTGCCCTGCCTTATCGCGATCGACCAGGACCCGAAGGGTGAGGGTCAGGCGCTGGCGCTCAGCTATGCGAGTGCGATCGGTGGCGGCCGCGCCGGCGTCATCAAGACCACCTTCAAGGAGGAGACCGAGACCGATCTCTTCGGTGAGCAGGCCGTGCTGTGCGGTGGCACCGAGGAACTGATCAAGACCGGCTTCGAGGTGATGGTCGAGGCGGGCTACGCCCCGGAGATGGCCTACTTCGAGGTGCTCCACGAGCTCAAGCTCATCGTCGATCTGATCTACGAGGGTGGCATCGCCCGCATGAACTACTCGGTCAGCGACACCGCCGAGTTCGGTGGTTACCTGTCGGGCCCGCGGGTCATCGACGCCGACACCAAGGACCGGATGCGCGCCATCCTCTCCGACATCCAGGACGGTAGCTTCGTCAAGCGTCTCGTCGCCAATGTCGAGGGCGGCAACAAGGAGCTCGAGGACCTGCGTAAGAAGAATGCCGAGCACCCGATCGAGGTCACCGGCAAGAAGCTGCGCGACCTGATGAGCTGGGTGGATCGGCCGATCACCGAAACCGCCTGAACACACGCGTGATTCGTGGCCCCGTTCCCGATGGGAACGGGGCCACGGTCGTCTGCGGCGGCCGACGGGGAGGCTGTGGATGAATTCTCGGCCCGTCGACGCATCTGCTCTACGCTTGGCCCATCGGTGTCGATGTGATGGGGGAGAGTCATGGATGTCAATCCGGAAGCGTTGCGGCAGTTCGCCACTCGGGTCGACGAGGTGGGCGCACAGTGCTCCGCGTCGCCCATGCCGCACCACTTCGACGCGCTTGCAGCGTTGATGCCCGGCTCCACCACGGCGTACGCCGCACAGACCGCCGCCTCGGCGATGCGGCCGCTGTTGGCCGGTGTGGGCCACTACTTCGGGCAGGTGTCGGCGGCCGTGTACACCGCTGCCGGCGACTACGAGACCTCCGATGCCGTGCTGGCCGACCGGTTCGGTCGCGTCCCTGCTCCCGGGAGGGCGTGATGATTCCCAGCCGCACGGTGTTCGACACGTGGCGGACCGAATCGGTGGGGGCTGCCGGCCGCACGCTGTGGGACAGCGGCGAAGCACTCGACGACGAGGTCTCGGGCGCCCGGTACGCCATCTCGCGTCTGGCGCAAGACGGTCTGTGGTCCGGCGTGGCCGCGCAGTCCGGTGAGACTGCGATCGACGTCGGCTGCCTGCGGGCCACCTCGGTGAGCGCCATCGCGCGCAACTCGGCGATCGGTATCGCCCGGTCCGTTCCGGACCTCACCTCGGCGGCGTCGAAGATCCAAAACCTGTTGACGGTCATTGAATCCGGCGATCTGTTCGTCACCGACGACTGGCTGGTGCTGCCGCGCGTCAAGAACTACCCGGCGACGTTGGCCGCCACGCTGGCGACCGTCGCCGACACCTTTCAGGTGCAACTCAATCCCGCCCTGGTCGACCTGAGCCAAGCCGATCACGACATCGGCGCATTTGTGCGCCGAACACTGATGGGCGACGGTCTCGGCCTGGCCCTTCCCGAGATCGACGCGGATCCCCACGCGCCCAAGGACTTCACCGAAGCCCCGCACGGTGACAACACCGGCGGCACCAACCCCGAGTTCGGCCGCGGCCTGCAACGTGCGCGCCTCCTCGAGCACATGACCGGTACGGTCGTCGAGACCGAGACCACCACCGCCGGTGACACCACGACGACGATGGTGAGGATGCTCGACGGCTCCCGACAGACCTACACCAGCGGTCCCGGAGTGAACCGGACCGAATTCCGCAGTCCCGAAGGTGTTCTGACCGCCACGCGCACCGTCGCGGGCGATGGCACGGCAACAGTGTCGTTGACTCGTCCGGGCAAGTCGCCCGCAGTCGTTACCGAGCGCCCCGACGGTACGACCGAGGCGGTCGTCGACGGGATCACCTTCCCCATCCCGTCCTCTCGTGACTATGCGATCGCCCTGGCCGCGGGTGGCATGTCCGCGACCGAATCCGTTGTGGCACGCGGGCTTCCATACCTCACCCAGGCCCAGGTCGCGCGCCTGGAGATCGGTGCGAAAGCGGCCGGGCCGGGTCTGACGCTGCTCGGTACGGCGATGGGGGTCGCCACGGCCGAGAACGGCTACGAACGGTGTGTGGCAGGCGTGGCCGGCGGTGTCGGGTTGGGCGCCGATCTGGCACTGCTGGCATTGGCCCCGGAGATGAGTCCGCTGCGAGCCTTCTGGACCGGCGCAGGCGTGAGTCTTGGGGGTTCCATGGTGGGCAACATCGTGGGTCAGGTGCTGTGTCGATGAGGAATCTCGAGGTGGTCGGCAAGCGGCCTGCATACCATCGATGCCCACGTGCCTGGCAGGGAGCACGGTGGCGCCTGTGGGCGGGCAGGGTCTTCTGGGCCGTTGTCTGCTCGATCTTCGTGGGGGCGTCGGTGATGTCGGCTCTCGGCGGCAGCGTCGTCGTGGCGGTGGCGGCGGCGTCCGGCGCCGCGGGGGTCGCCCTGCTGCTGTTGTCCGAAGAACTCCGGTGGATGCGCACGGGCGCGACCCGACCGGACCTCCGCGGCGTGCGAATCGCGGGGGCGGCATTGGTGATTCGTGCCGATGACCGCGAACGTGCGGTGGACATTGCGTTGCCGGCGGCGTTCGCCCTCGGTGGTGCCGGGGCGTTCTATGCCGTGTTCTCCGGAGAACTCGATCTCTCCTTCGTGCAACACTCGCCGCGGCCGGTCTCGCCGTTCACCTTTCTGGCCGTCGCTGTCACCGGTGCGGTCGGTCTCGTCTGGGAAATGGTTCGGCGCCGGCCCGACCCTCTGGTGCTGACCCCGCACGCCCTGATCGTCGGCAAGAGACTCGGTCCACGGGGCGCGATCGCCTGGACCGATCTCGAACGCACCGAGCCGATGCCCACCGATGTGGGCAGACGTCGCAGGGGTGCCGACGCATGGCTGGCCATCGGCGCGGACGAGGAACCACGGCTGCGGTGCAACGTCGTGCGGCTCGGAGCGCCGGCGACGTTCTGGCTTCTGGACTTCTATCGGCGGCATCCGGAACTGCGTGATGAGCTCGGTGACGCCCGGGTGTTGCGGCGCCTGCGTGACGGATCACTCGTCGACGACGGTCGAGCCGATGTCTGATCGGGCCCACTCACCGTTGCCTCCGGAATACGTTGCGGTGCTGCGAGATCTGGCGCGCGAGCCCGCTCGCACCGAGGAGATCCGGAGCATGGTCGCCGGACTCGACGGCGTCACAGGGGTCGAAGCGGGCCTGATCGACGCTGTCCTTCCGTTGCCGAGCACCTGGCGCCCCGATGACCACGCACTGTTCTGTCGTGACCGGCGAGTCCGTGACGCGGAGCTGCGCCGGCGTATCGACGCCGCTCTCGACGAGTGGATCGAGAGCGGTGGATGGTCGTGGAGATCAGGGGGAGTCGACGCCGAGGATCATCGGCGCATCGCCGAGCTGACGCGGCGCGAATTCGAGGCCGAGCTGGCCGATCATCGCCGACGACACGGTACCGGCGGATGAATCGGCGAGGTCTGCCCGCACGCCCGGCCCCACACAGACGAGTGCGCCCCCTCCCGAGGTGGGGAGGGGGCGCACTCGATGCAGCGAGTTCAGGGTCAGTAGACCGAGAAGCCCTTGTACTTGGTGTGATTCACGTAGTTGAGGATCGGCCCGATGTTGGTGCCGGTCTCGGGGCCGAGGCACCCGAGGAAGTAGTAGGCGTTGACCATGCCGACGAGTTTGTCGCCGACGACCACCGGGCTGCCGGAATCACCCTCGATGACGCACATCTGGGAGAAGTGCACGTCGCCGTCGGAGAACCATGCGACACCGCAGGTGCTGCCGGTGGTGCGGCCTTCCTTGCACGCCACGGTCGGGAAGCCGATCGGGCGGGTGTCGATCCCGCGGATCGTCACCGACCGCACGGTACGCAGCGGTACGACCCGCGACGGGTCGAACTCGATGATGGCGACGTCGTCCTTCGGGTCCGAATAGGTCACCACGCCGGCCTGACCGCGATCCTGGAACGTCTCGGAGAGGACCTGCTGCCCGGGCTGGCCGCAGTGTCCTGCGGTGATGCCGATCAGTTGACCGGTCTTCGCATGACCGATGGTGGTCAGGGTGCACGCCTTCGCGGAGTCACCGCCCTGCAGGATCAGGATTCCTGATCCACCGCCGAGGAAGATCTTCGCCGGTGCCGCCTGTGCGGCGCCGGGAGCCCCCCAGCCGGCGAGTACCGTCGCTGCCAGGACAGCCAACAGTACTGTCAGCTTCTTCTTCATCCACACTCCACTCTGCTACCCGACCGGTGCGGCTCGTCGACCGCCGAATCGATTGTTGACACATCACCCGAAGCGCCACCGTACCGGCGGATTCGATGGGTGCCGCGGTTCGGAGACACTCTGCCGCCGCATCGCAACACTTCCGTAATGCCGCTCACAATGTACACGCCGACCCTGTGTATCCCGGCCGCCTCGATGCCCGGCTGTTCGCTGCACAAGTGGAGGTCTCTAAGCTGACTTGCGGATGCCGCTACGGCATCGAGCCCGATCTCGCCACCGATTCTGGAGAAAAACTGTGACCTCAGCTGGCCTGCCGGTCGTTCTCATCGCCGACAAACTGGCCCCCTCGACCGTGGAAGCCCTCGGCGACGGGGTCGAGGTGCGCTGGGTGGACGGACCCGATCGCCCGAAACTGCTCGAAGCCGTCGTCGACGCCGACGCGATCCTGGTGCGTTCGGCCACCACCGTCGACGCCGAGGTCCTCGAAGCGGGCAAGAAACTGAAGATCATCGCGCGCGCGGGCGTCGGCCTCGACAATGTCGACGTGCCGGCCGCCACCGAGCGCGGCGTGATGGTGGTCAACGCGCCCACCTCCAACATCCACACCGCCGCCGAGCATGCGATCTCGCTGATGCTCTCGGCGGCCCGGCAGATCCCGGCCGCCGACGCGACCCTGCGTGAACACACCTGGAAGCGTGCGTCGTTCAACGGCGTCGAGATCTTCGACAAGACCGTCGGCGTGGTCGGACTCGGCCGGATCGGCCAGCTCGTCGCGGCTCGACTGGCCGCCTTCGAAACCCACGTGATCGCCTACGACCCCTACGTCTCGCCGGCACGCGCCGCCCAGCTCGGCATCGAATTGGTCTCGCTCGACGAGCTTCTCGAGCGCGCCGACTTCATCACGGTGCACCTGCCCAAGACGCCCGAGACCCTCGGCCTCATCGGCGCCGACCAACTGGCCCGCACCAAGAAGGGCGTGGTCATCGTCAATGCCGCCCGTGGTGGTCTCATCGATGAGCAGGCGCTGGCCGACGCGGTCGTCTCCGGACAGGTCCGGGCCGCCGGCCTCGACGTCTTCGCCACCGAACCGTGCACCGACTCGCCGCTGTTCGAACTGCCGCAGGTCGTGGTGACCCCGCATCTGGGTGCCTCGACCAGCGAGGCCCAGGACCGTGCGGGCACCGATGTCGCCAAGAGTGTGCGGCTGGCCCTGGCCGGGCACTTCGTCCCGGACGCGGTCAACATCGTCGGCGGCTCGGTCGATGAAGAGGTCGCCCCGTGGCTGGAGATGGCGCGCAAGCTCGGTGTGCTCGTCGGGGCGATCAGCTCCGATTTGCCGACATCACTGGTCGTCGACGTCCGCGGCGAACTCGCCGCGAGCAATGTCGATGTGCTGGGGTTGTCGGCGCTGCGCGGCCTGTTCGAGGCCGCACTGACCGAGCCGATCACCTTCGTCAACGCCCCGAAGGTGGCGCAGGAGCGCGGTGTCACCAGCGAGGTGACCACTGCCACCGAGAGCCCCAACCACCGCAGCGTGGTCGACGTCAAGGCGGTCTTCGCCGATGGGTCGGTCCATAATGTGGCCGGTTCGCTGTCGGAGCCGCGGCAGGTGGAGAAGATCGTCAACATCAACGGACGCAACTTCGACATGCGCGCCGAGGGCTTGAACCTGCTGGTGAGCTACACCGATCAGCCGGGCTCGCTGGGCAAGATCGGTACGCTGCTCGGTGACGCGGGCATCGACATCCTGGCCGCGGCGCTCTCCCAGGACGCCGCGGGTGCCGGTGCCACGATGATCTTGCGGGTCAGCCGCGAGGTCGACGACTCGGTGGTCGAGGCCATCGAGTCCGCAGTCGGCGCAACTCTGATCGAACAGGTGGATCTGTCATGAAGCTCGCCGTCATCGCCGGGGACGGAATCGGCCCCGAGGTCATCGCCGAGGCACTCGAGGTGTTGCGGGTGGTGACCCCCGACGTCGAGACCACCGAGTACGACCTCGGTGCCCGTCGCTATCACCGCAACGGTGAATTGCTGACCGAGGCCGATCTGGATTCGTTGCGTGAGCACGACGCGATCCTGCTCGGCGCGATCGGTGACCCGTCGGTGCCGTCGGGGGTTCTCGAACGCGGACTGCTGCTCTCCATGCGTTTCGCACTCGATCACCATGTGAACCTGCGGCCCTCGCGCCGGCTGCCCGGAGTGAGCTCGCCGCTCGCCGGCGACCCCGACATCGATTTCGTCGTCGTCCGTGAGGGCACCGAGGGCCCCTACACCGGCAACGGTGGCTCGATCCGCGTGGGGACCCCGCACGAGGTCGCCACCGAGGTCAGCGTCAACACCCGCTTCGGCGTCGAGCGAGTCGTCCGGGATGCCTTCGAGCGGGCGAGCCGCAGGCGCAATCACCTGACGTTGGTCCACAAGACCAACGTGCTGACCTTCGCCGGATCGTTGTGGAGTCGGGCAGTCGCCGAGATCGGTGCCGAGTTCCCCGATGTCACCACCGACTACTGCCACGTCGACGCCGCGACCATCTACCTGGTCACCGACCCCGGACGGTTCGACGTGATCGTCACCGACAACCTGTTCGGCGACATCATCACCGACATCGCGGCGGCGGTCTCCGGTGGGATCGGGCTTGCCGCGTCGGGCAACATCGATGCCACGCGGACCAATCCGTCGATGTTCGAACCGGTGCACGGTAGCGCCCCCGACATTGCCGGTCAGGGCAAGGCGGACCCCACGGCTGCGATCCTGTCGGTGGCACTGCTTCTCGATCACCTCGGTGACGCCGAGGGCGCTCGACGCGTCGAACAAGCCGTCGCCGACGATCTGCTCGACCGCGACGGCCAGGAGTTGTCGACCTCGGAGATCGGCAAGCGCATTCGAGAGCGGCTGTAGCGCAACGCATTCTGCACTGTCCGGTGGCCCGGCTCGGTGGTGTGTGGTCGATGAGACCCCACCCCGGGACCGGGTCACCGTCATCTGTGGCCGACGCGAGAGTGTCTCGGCAGGGGATCGCGTGTGCCCCTCGCCGGCGGCCACTTGTTCTAGTTTCAATAGAACTATACAATCAGGTTGTGTTCATTCGAGTCGATCCCACCGATCGCTCGCCGATCTTCGCCCAGATCGCGGCGTCGGTCCGCGGTGCCATCGTCCGCGGTGACGTCGGCGCCGGCGAACGCCTGCCTGCCGCGCGTGAACTCGCCGCCTCGTTGGACGTGAACGTTCACACGGTGTTGCGGGGATATCAGATCCTGCGGGATGAGGGGCTCGTCGAACTGCGTCGCGGGCGGGGTGCGGTGGTGTCCGACCGCGCGCCGGAACAGGCCGAGATCGGTGAGGCCCTCGATCGGCTCGTCGGGGTGGCGCAGCGGTGGGGGCTGGGGCCCACGGAATTGTCGGCAGAGATCACCAGGAGGATGTCATGAGTGCGACGATGTCGAAACCCACTCGGGGACAACGGTTTCGTTGTGTGCTGGTGGGCTTGGTCCCGCCGGTCGTGATGCTGGGCGTCGCGGTGTCGTTGCTGGCGGCGTGGCGTGGCGAGCTTCCTGATCCGATGGCATCGCATTGGGGTACCGGGGGAGTCGACGGCACAAGCAGCGTCGCCGGGGCGATCGTGACGGTGGTGGTCGTGTGTGTACTCGCCGGCGTGGTGAGCACCGTGGCGTCCCTCGCGATGTCGCATCCCCGGCAGGTGCGGGCGAGTGTGGTGCTGATCAACTCTCTCGTGGTGGTGATCGCCGGGTTGATACCGGCCGTGGCGGCCGGGCAGCGGGGAGTGGCCGACGTGCACGACGTTGCCACGCCGGTGGTGCCGATCCTGATGACCCTCGGGATCGCGGCGGTGGTCGCGGCGGGCAGTTGGGTTCTCGTCCCGCAGTGGGCCACCGCGGTCGGCGGGCCGGTGGGTGCGGTGCCCGCCGAAGACCTCGCTTCCGGGGAACGCTTCTATTGGCAACGCTCGGTGGGGAATTCGGTGGTGGCCGATGCCTTCTACGCCGCCACCGCGGTGGCGCTGGTCGTCATCACCGCGCTGACCGGGTTGTGGTGGCTGCTGGTGGTTCCCGCGGTGATCATCGTCGGCGCCGTCCTGATGGGGACCGTGCGGGTGCGGATCGATCGCACCGCGGTGACGGTGCGCGGTGCGCTGCCGTGGCCTCGCCAGGAGATCGCCATGGCCGATATCGTCCGCGCCGAGGTCATCACGGTGCACGCCCTGCGCGACACCGGTGGTTACGGCCGCCGTCTGGCCGTTCGCGGAGAGGCCAAGGGCGCGTGGGGATTCGTGGTGCGCTCCGGTGACGCGGTGCTGGTGACACGCGTCGACGGCCGCCGCGACTTCGTCGTCGTCGACGATGCCGCGACGGCTGCCGGCCTGATCAATGCGGTTCTCGCCCAACGTCTGCCGGGTTGACTCGCGCTCATTCCGGTGTCTCGACCGACACCGGTTCCGGTTGCGGGAGCCGGTCGCGCGGAACCAATGGCGCCGCGATCATCGGTGCCACCGCACTCGCGGCGAAGGCCAGTGGGAAGCCGACCGCGGTGATGAGCGCGCCGAACAGTGGGGTGGTGGCGGCGGTGGCCAGATACTGTGCGGTGTTCTGGATGCCGAGACCGCGTCCGCTCCAGCGCGGCCCGGCGAATTCGGCGATCGCGGTGAAGGCCAGGCCGTTGTCGGCGACGGAGACGATCGAGGCCACCATCATGACGACCACACACACCGGACTGTCGGCCCAATCGGTCAGTGCCAGAACGCCCATCGCGACGCCGGCGACCACGGCGATCAGCCGGATCGGCCGCATCCGGGACAACCAGGCGTCCGACCATCGCCCGGCCGCGATGCGCCCCAGGGCGCCGAGAGTCTGGGTGATCGTCACGAGAACACCGGCCGTGGCCGGGGACCAGTGGCGGGCCACGATGAGCCAGGTCGGAACGAAGGTCCACAGCATCGACTGCGGGATCACCAGTAGCACGCTGACAGCGTGTACGCGTGCCAGGAACCAGCTGTCGCGGTACGGGTTTCGTGCTGGTGCGGTGGCGATCGTGCGAGCCGACGGCGGATCGACGATGCCCAGGACGCACGCGAGCAGGCCGAGTGCGGTCACCACGACGGGGACCACCAGCGCTGCGGCGATGCCGAGGTGTTGGGCGATCGCGGGCATGCTCAACGCGCACACCGCGATTCCCAGGGGTTGGGCCATCTGCCGGACGCCCATGGCCGTGCCGCGCTGGGCCGCGGGGAACCAGCCGACCACGATCCGGCCGCTGGCGCCGTTGGCGGCACCGGAACTCAGACCGCCGAGGAACAGCAGCGCCGCCAACGCGGTGAATGGGGCCGATTGCCATGCCGCCACTGCCGTCGCGATCGCCGCCACCAAGGTCAGTGACAGCGAGATCGTCAGGATCACGCGTTCGCCGTGCCGATCGAGCAGGCTGCCCCAACCGATGATGGCCAGCATCAATCCGACCGTGGGGACCGCGGCGAGCACCGACGCCCGCGACACGCTCATGCCCTCGGCGTGCAGGGCGGGGATGAGATAGGCGACGCCGGACACCACACAGGTCGTGGTCATCGCGGCGATCAGCGAGCACGCGAGCATCGTCCACCTGCGGGTGGTGCCGATGGTGTCGGGGGAATTCATGTCGCCTCCTCGAAGCTCTCACATGCCGCTCCGGCTGTCTCATTATTTGGGAAGTAGCTCCCATATTTTAGAACCGACGATCGGCACGAGGCCAATCGACGTCCCGAAGTGTGGACAACGGCGGTGCGATACCCTCGGGCCATGCGTCTTGGTCGAATCGCCAGTCCCGATGGTGTCGCCTTTGTCTCGCTCGAGGATTCCGGTGACGGTGTCGTCGCCAAGGAGATCGCCGAGCATCCCTTCGGCACCCCGACCTTCACCGGCCGGAGTTGGCCGCTGGCCGATGTGCGACTGCTCGCGCCGATCCTGGCGACGAAGGTCATCTGCATCGGCAAGAACTACGCCGCGCATGCGGCCGAGATGGGCGGCTCGGCTCCCGAGAATCCGGTGATCTTCCTCAAACCGAACACCTCGATCATCGGGCCGGAGGTCCCCATCGTGCGGCCGCCGTCCTCGGACCGTGTCGATTTCGAAGGTGAACTCGCCGCGGTGATCGGTCGTCCCTGCAAGGACGTCAAGGCCTCCGAGGCGGCCGGGGTCATCCTGGGGTACACCGTCGCCAACGACGTGACGGCCCGCGATCAGCAACAGGCCGACGGGCAGTGGACACGCGGCAAGGGCTATGACACCTTCTGCCCGCTGGGGCCGTGGATCGACACCGCCTTCGATCCCTCGGATGCCGAGATCCGCACCGAACTCGACGGAGAGGTGCGCCAGCGCAGCCGAACCTCGTTGATGCTGCACGACATCGGCGCCATCGTCGAGTGGATCTCCCGGGTGATGACGCTGCTGCCCGGTGACGTGATCCTCACCGGAACCCCGGAGGGGGTGGGTCCGATGGTTGCCGGACAACGGGTTTCGGTGTCCGTCGAAGGTCTGGGCACGCTGAGCAATCCGGTGGTGGACAAGCCGTGACGGCACCGGTGAGCACCGCGCGGATCAACGGGATAGACCTGTCCTACGAGGTGGCCGGCGACGGGCCCCTCGTCGTGATGGTGATGGGCACCGGCAGCCCGGGCCGGGTGTGGAAGGCCAATCAGGAACCGGCCCTGCGCAAGGCCGGCTATCGTGTCGCCCTGTTCGACAACCGTGGCATCGCCCCGTCCTCGGAGTGCGCCGCCGGGTTCACGCTCGAGGACATGGTGACCGACACCGCCGGACTCATCGAGCACCTCGGCGGACCGGCTTTCGTCGTGGGCACCTCGCTGGGTGCCCGCATCACCCAGGAACTCACCCTGGCGCGGCCCGACCTCGTCCGCGGCGCGGTGATGTTGGCCACCTACGGCCGCAGCACGCCGCTGCAGGAGGCGATCTCGGCCGGCGAGCGCGCGCTTTACGACCAGAAGATCACCCTGCCCCCGGAGTACGAGGCCGCCATCACCGCGCACCTCAACCTGTCGCCGCACACCCTCGACGACGATCGGGCCGCACAGGACTGGCTCGACATCATCGGGTTCTCACCGCAGACCGTGACCCCCGGGGTGCGTGCTCAGCTCGGACTGCACCACCGCGAGGCCAACCGTCTCGACGCATACCGGCGCATCACCCGGCCCGCGCTCGTCGTCGGATTCGCCGACGATCGCACGTTGCCGGTCAAGCTCGCACGTGAGGTGGCCGAGGCGATCCCGGGAGCCGAGTACGCCGAGGTGGCCAAGGCCGGGCACTTCGGTTATCTCGAACAGCCGGCCGAGGTGAACCGGCTCATCGTCGACTTCTGCGACCGCCACCGGGACTGATTCCCCGGGTGGTCGGTTCGATACGCTGAGCCGCATGGCCAGTACCGATTCCGCCCGCCCTGATCCCGCAGGCACCGACGCCGTGCGCGTCCGATTCTGTCCGTCCCCCACGGGCACCCCGCACGTCGGGATGGTGCGCACCGCGCTGTTCAACTTCGCGCAGGCGCGACACGACAAGGGCACGTTCGTCTTCCGCATCGAGGACACCGATGCCGCCCGCGACAGTCAGGAGTCCTACGAGGCGATCCTGGAATCGCTGCGGTGGCTCGGACTCGACTGGGACGAGGGGCCCGAGGTCGGCGGACCGTACGGCCCCTACCGGCAGTCGGAGCGTCGTGGGATCCACCTCGACGTGGTGGAGCGTCTACTGGCGGCGGGTGAGGCCTACGAGGCGTTCTCGACCCCGGAGGAGGTCGAGGCACGCCATCGCGCGGCCGGTCGGGACCCCAAGCTCGGTTACGACAACTTCGATCGCGACCTCACCGACGAACAGCGTGCGGCCTATCGCGCCGAGGGCCGCAATCCCGTTGTCCGCCTTCGTATGCCCGACCGTGACATCTCCTGGGACGATCTCGTCCGCGGCGCCACGACGATCAAGTCGAGTACTGTTCCCGACTTCGCGCTGACCCGTGCGAACGGCGATCCGCTCTACACCCTCGTCAATCCCGTCGACGACGCGATGATGCGGATCACCCATGTGTTGCGCGGGGAGGACCTGTTCTCCTCCACGCCACGCCAGATCGCGTTGTACGAGGCGCTGATCCGGATCGGCGTGGCCGAGGCGGTGCCCGTGTTCGGGCATCTGCCGTTCGTCATGGGGGAGGGCAACAAGAAACTCTCCAAACGCGATCCGCAGTCCAATCTGTTCCATCACCGGGACCGCGGATTCCTGCCGGAGGGTCTGCTCAACTACCTCGCGCTGCTCGGTTGGGGATACTCGCACGAGACCGACGTGTTCACCCTGGAGCAGATGATCGACAAGTTCGACGTCCGTGACGTGAACTCCAATCCCGCACGCTTCGACCAGAAGAAGGCCGACGCGATCAACGCCGAGCACATCCGGATGCTCGAACTCGGCGACTTCGCCGCGCGGCTCAAGGCCTACCTCGTCGAGCGCGGTCACCTGTCGGAGCCGATCGACGACGCCACCTTCACCGCCCTCGCCGAACTCGTGCAGACCCGGATTCAGGTGCTCGGCGACGCGTGGGCGTTGATGTCGTTCTGCTACGTCTCCGACGCGGAGTTCACCATCGACGAGAAGGCGGCCGCCAAGAACCTCGGGCCCGATGCGGTGCCTGTCCTCGACGCCACCATCGCCGCCGTCGAGGCGCTGTCGTCGTGGCAGACGTCGGCGCTGCACGACGCCCTCAACGCCGCGCTGGTGGACGATCTGGGCCTCAAACCACGCAAGGCGTTCGGTCCGGTGCGGGTTGCGGTGACCGGGTCACAGGTCTCGCCTCCGCTGTTCGAGTCGATGGAACTCCTGGGCCGTGACGTCAGCCTCGCGCGTCTGCGCGCGGCGCGGGAGTTGGCCGCAAAGTAGCCTCTGACCAGCCGATTTGTGGTCCAGGGGTAGTGCTCTGCTAATCTATCGCAGGTTCTTTTCCGAGAGGAAAAGAGAAAACCTTGGGGTATGGTGTAATTGGCAACACAGCGGTTTCTGGTACCGCCATTCTAGGTTCGAGTCCTGGTACCCCAGCGACCACAAAGGTCTATGGCCCCGTCGTCTAGCGGCCTAGGACGCCGCCCTCTCAAGGCGGTAGCGCGGGTTCGAATCCCGTCGGGGCTACAACGAAAGGCGCCCTTCCCGGTAATCCCGGGGAGGGCGCCTTTCGCATGCGCTGCCGGGGATGTTATCGACGCCGGAGGCAGTGGTCCTACAGATGCTGGGCCGTCGATCCGGACACCGGCGTCTGTGGCAGACCGAGCTTGCGGTGATCCCAGGAGCGCGTACGGCTTCCGGTGATGCGTACCGCGACGCGCTTGTTCATCATCTGCTCGACGAAGGGTTTGGACTCCTCGGTGTACGGGGCGGTGTAGCGCTCCCACAACGAGATACCCACCTGCAGGCAGGAATCGGTGTCGTCGAGGATCTCCGCGGTGCCCTCGATGGCGACGCCGCGCAAGGTGTCGTAGGTGTCGCCATCCTCGATGAGAACCGAACACCGATTGTTGCGCCGGAGATTGACGGCCTTCTGCGACTTGGCCTTCGTCTCGAACCAGATCTCGCCGTCGATGATCCCATACCACATGGCAACGAGATGAATGCTGCCGTCGCGTCCGGTCGTGGCGAGGGTGGCGGTTCGGCTGCGGGCGATGAACTCCTCGATCTCGTCGGGACTCATCACGATCTGGGTGCGTTGGTTTGTGCCCATTGCCCGGTCACTTCCTCCTCGTCGCCCGCGGTCGGGAATCCGGTCCGCGGATGGCCTGTGTGGTTCGAGACCGACGCTAACCCAGTGGTCCTATCGGGTCGACACCAACCTCTTGTGGATGGCGTCGGCGGCGGCGAGCAGATCCGCGGCCCAGCGGGCCCCGGGTCGGCGTCCCATCCGGTCGATCGGTCCCGAAACCGAGATCGCGGCAACGACTTCGCCAGCGGCATCGCGCACCGGGGCCGAAACACTGGCGACGCCCGCCGCACGCTCGCCGGCACTCTGCGCCCACCCGCGTCGTCGGATGTCGTGTAGTGAGCGGTCACTGAAGGCACTGTCGGCCAAAAGGTGTCGCTGGGTGCTCGTGTCGGCCCACGCCGCGAGGACCTTCGCGGCCGACCCGGCGGTCATCGGGAACCGGGTGCCCACCGGGACGGTGTCGCGCAGGCCGGTCGGTGGTTCCATCGCCGCGATACACACCCGCTCGGACCCTTCGCGGCGATACACCTGGACCGATTCGCCGGTGATCTCCCGTAGTCGCGGCAGCACCATCAGTGCGGCCTCGCGCACCGGATCATGTGCCGAGGAGGCGAGTTCGCCCAAGGCCGGCCCGGGATACCACCGGCCGGCGGCGTTGCGTGCGAGCAGGCGGTGCGTCTCGAGTCCCACCGCCAGTCGATGCGCGGTGGCCCGGGGCAGGCTGGTGCGTTCGCACAATTCCGTGAGATTGCACGGGGTCTCGGCGATGGCGCGCAGGACGGTGACCGACTTGTCGAGGACACCGATTCCGCTGCTGGTCTCCGATGCGCTATCCTTTCCCATAGGACGATACTAGCTGTCCAAATACTGAGATGCACGTCGGTCGGTGATCCGCAGCCCATTCGGGTCGCCGACAGCGACATGGAGAGACGGATGCGAGTGCAGCCATGACGAACAACCCAACCGGATCGAACAGCCCTGCGGGCGCGACACACAGCGCAGCGGACACCCTGAACACCCCAACGGGGCCACGCACTCTCGCCGAGAAGGTCTGGGAGGACCACGTCGTCGTCCGCGGGGACGGGGCGTCGAAACCCGACCTGATCTACATCGACCTCCATCTGGTCCACGAGGTCACCAGTCCGCAGGCCTTCGACGGTCTGCGGCTCGCCGGCCGTCCCGTGCGCCGGCCCGACCTGACGATCGCCACCGAGGATCACAACGTCCCGACGATCAAGACCGACCTCATCGCCGACCCGGTGTCGCGCACGCAGGTCGAGACCCTGCGTCGCAATTGCGAGGAATTCGGTATCCGACTGCACCCCATGGGAGATGCCGAGCAGGGCATCGTGCACGTCGTCGGCCCGCAACTGGGACTGACCCAGCCGGGTATGACGGTGGTCTGCGGCGACTCGCACACCTCCACCCACGGCGCATTCGGTGCCCTGGCAATGGGAATCGGCACCTCCGAGGTCGAGCACGTCCTCGCGACACAGACGCTGTCCCTGCGCCCCTTCCGGACCATGGCCATCACCGTCGACGGTGATCTGCCGCCCGGAGTCACCAGCAAGGACCTCATCCTGGCCGTCATCGCCGAGATCGGTACCGGCGGCGGGCAGGGCTACGTCCTCGAATACCGCGGCCCGGCCATCGAGAAACTGTCGATGGAGGCGCGGATGACCATCTGCAACATGTCGATCGAGGCCGGCGCCCGCGCCGGGATGATCGCGCCCGACGCCGTGACCTACGAGTACCTCCGGGGTCGCCCCAACGCCCCCACCGGGGCCGACTGGGATGCGGCGGTGGCCTATTGGGATTCGTTGCGCACCGATCCCGGCGCGGAATTCGACGCCGAGGTCCGCATCGACGCGGCCACGCTGTCCCCGTTCGTGACATGGGGAACCAATCCCGGTCAGGGCGCGCCGCTGTCGGCGACGGTGCCCGATCCGGCCGAGATGGGCGACGAAACCGCCTCCGGCGCAGCGGCCAAGGCGCTGCAATACATGGACCTCACGCCGGGTACCCCGTTGCGCGAGGTGGCCGTCGACACCGTGTTCGTCGGCTCGTGCACCAACGGGCGGATCGAGGATCTGCGTGCCGTTGCCGAAATCCTCAAGGGCCGCAAGGTGGCAGACGGACTCCGGATGCTGGTCGTGCCCGGGTCGATGCGTGTGCGTGTACAGGCCGAGGAGGAGGGGCTCGGCGAGATCTTCACTGCCGCAGGCGCCGAGTGGCGTCAGGCCGGATGCTCGATGTGCCTGGGCATGAACCCCGATCAGCTCGCCCCGGGTCAGCGCTGCGCCTCGACGTCCAACCGCAACTTCGAGGGCAGGCAGGGCAAAGGTGGGCGAACTCACCTCGTGTCACCAGCCGTGGCCGCCGCCACCGCGGTGCGCGGCACCTTGTCCTCGCCCGCAGACCTGTAGCGCCCCAGAAGTCTTGGCCCCCGGGCGCTCCCATCGAACGCCCGCCACACCTCCCATCCGCAGACCGGAGTCACATCATGGAACCCTTCATCGAGCACACCGGAATCGGCGTGCCGCTGCGCCGCAGCAACGTCGACACCGACCAGATCATCCCTGCCGTCTACCTCAAACGGGTCACCCGAACCGGATTCGAGGACGGACTCTTCGCCGGCTGGCGCTCCGATCCGGACTTCATCCTCAACGCCGAACCCTGGAACCGGGGGTCGGTCCTTGTCGCCGGACCGGACTTCGGGACCGGGTCCTCGCGCGAACACGCCGTCTGGGCGCTGTCGGACTTCGGTTTTCGGGTGGTCATCTCCTCCCGGTTCGCCGACATCTTCCGGGGCAACGCGGGCAAAGCGGGCCTCGTGGCCGCCCAGGTGGAACAGTCCGACGTCGAACTGCTGTGGAAGCGACTCGAGGAGCAGCCCGGCCTCGAAGTGACTGTGAGCCTTCCCGAGCGGACGGTGACCGCAGCAGACCTCGTGGTGCCGTTGACAATTGATGACTACACGCGGTGGCGTCTGATGGAGGGTCTCGACGACATCGGCCTGACATTGCGGCAGGTAGACGCGATTTCCGAGTACGAGAACAAGCGGCCCGCCTTCAAGCCGGTGACCCTGCCGGCCTGAGTTCCCGCACCTCGCTCGACCCACCGGCAAGCGCCGAACGCCATCGACGGAACGTGTTAGCGGCCTGAAATTTTCGCAACACGTCCCGTCGATTGGCGTGGAAGATGGACGTTTTCGCCTCGGACGTTTACCGTGTGGGGTTAGCTGGCTATATCAGATACGGCCAGAACAGCTTGCGGAGGTATATCAATGAACAAGGCAGAGCTCATCGATGAGCTGACCAAGAAGCTCGACGCTGATCGCAAGACCGCGACCGAAGCGGTCGAGCTGATCGTCGACACCATCGTCCGCGCGGTGAACCGCGGCGAGAGTGTCACCATCACCGGGTTCGGTGTCTTCGAGAAGCGTCGTCGCGCACCGCGCGTCGCACGCAACCCGCGTACCGGTGAGACCGTGAAGGTCCGCGCCACCTCGGTTCCGGCGTTCCGTCCGGGTGCACAGTTCAAGGCTGTCGTCGCCGGCAAGCAGAAGCTCTCGGCGACCGGTCCGGCCGTCAAGCGCGGCAGCGGGGCGGGCACCACCACCGCCGCGAAGAAGACTGCAGCCAAGAAGGCTCCGGCCAAGAAGACTGCGGCAAAGAAGGCTCCCGCCAAGAAGACCGCGGCCAAGAAGGCACCGGCCAAGACCACTGCAACCAAGACCGCAGCCAAGAAGGCTCCGGCCAAGACCACTGCAGCGAAGAAGACCGCGGCAAAGAAGGCTCCCGCCAAGAAGACCGCGGCAAAGAAGGCTCCCGCCAAGAAGACCGCGGCAAAGAAGGCTCCCGCCAAGAAGACCACCCGGCGCTGAGCCCGCAGCCCGGTCACACCCGGGTGACCACGATCGCACTCACCCCTGACGACCTTCCCTCGTCAGGGGTGAGTTACTGTGTGAGGCCCCGCCATCGACGAGTCGGGGAAGATTCAGTGGTGCGAGTCGCCTTCGGCTCAGTGGTGCGAGTCGCCTTCGGCTCAGTGGTGCGAGTCGCCTTCGGCTCAGTGATCGAGCCGCGGGAGTGGGGAATCGATGTGGTCGGCCGCCACCAGAGCGTCGGCACGTGTCGAGAGCACCCACACACTTCCCTTGCGGTTGCGTGCCTTCGGCAACGTCAGACCATCGTGCTCGGCCCACCACTGCATCAGTGGCGGAATCACCTTGCCCTGGCTGCAGACCGCGCGCACCCGCCCGTCCCCGGGCTCCGCGAGCTCCCGAATCCGCTCACGAGCCGGCGCCGGATCGTCGGCATACGCCGCTTCCGACAACGCAGGCTCCTCGATGATGGTGCCCCCGAGGCGATTTCGGAAGGCAGCAAGTGTCTCGACGCAACGCACCGGATTCGCACTGTGTAGTTCGCTCACCCCGAACGCCGCCAGCAAGGGCACCAGCGCCTGCGCCTGCTCACGACCGACGGCGTCGAGAGGACGCATCCGATCCTCCCCCCGATACCGAGAACGGCTGCCCGCACGCGCATGCCGCACCAGCAGCAACGTCGTGAGCTCGACGGGCAGCCGCATGAACTCCTCCAGCACGGAACGATCCAACCGATAGCTCAGACGATCCGCCGCCTGCTCCGTCGACAACCAATCCAGCTCATCGACCTCATGATTGGCCTCGAAGTGCCCACCCACCGACTCCGCCGACCAGTAGCGGACATGCTTGCGCCCGTGCGGCAGATCGTAGGACACCGTCGTCAGCAACCGACCCAGGCGCACCACATGCCCGGTCTCCTCATCGATCTCCCGAACAGCGGCATCGATCAGCGTCTCACCCGCGTCGAGCTTGCCCTTGGGCAACGTCCAATCGTCATACCGTGGCCGGTGCACCACCCCGATCTGCACCGTCCCCTTCGATCGGCGCCACAACACACCACCGGCCGCCCAAATGGTCTTCACGGGAGCGTTCCCCTGTGAATCCGACTTGCCCGACTTGGACATCGCCTCGTTTACACCTCTGCTCTTGTCGACACCCGTGAACCCTTGGGACGCGGGCGATCGTAACCGACCACGGTTACCGGACGGTGTCGACCCACCCCGGCTGGATCATGCGCCCGAGTCCCGGCGGCGATTCCGCCGCATCATCTGGCGCTGATGATCGCGCACCTCTTCACCCGCGGCGGGGGAAGCCACCCAGCTCCCGTCGGAATGCAGCACCCAACACCGGGTTCGCGGGTCCAGAGCGGAGGAGAAGATGTCGCCGAGTTCACCGGTGAGTCGCTCATCGCGCACCTGCACCATCACCTCGATCCGACGATCGAGGTTGCGATGCATCATGTCCGCGCTGCCGATCCAGTACTCGTCCTGCGCGCCGAAATGCATGATGCGCGAATGCTCCAGGAACTGCCCCAGGATCGAGCGCACCACGATGTTGTCACTGACCCCCGGCATCCCCGGTCGCAGTGCGCAGATCCCGCGCACCACGATCTCCACCGGGACCCCGCTCTGCGAGGCCCGATACAGCGCATCGATGACCTGCTCGTCGACGAGCGCGTTGGCCTTCAAGCGAATCCGCGCACGCTCGTCGCCCTTGTGATGAGCGAGGATCTCCCGATCGATCCGCTCGATGATTCCCGAACGGATGCCGTTCGGGGCGACCAAGATGTTGCGGTACTCGGTCTTGCGCGAGTAACCGGTCAGCGTGTTGAACAAATCGGTCAGGTCGGCGCCGATATCCGGTGCGGCGGTGAGCAACCCGACGTCCTCATACAGCCGGGCGGTCTTCGGGTTGTAGTTGCCGGTCCCGATGTGGCAGTAGCGCTTGATCGTCGAACCCTCACGACGCACCACCAAACAGGTCTTGCAGTGCGTCTTCAGGCCGACCAGACCATAGACGACGTGGACGCCGGCCTGCTCGAGCTGGCGCGCCCACTTGATGTTGGCCTGCTCGTCGAAACGCGCCTTGATCTCCACAAGCGCAACGACCTGCTTACCCGCCTCGGCGGCGTCGATGAGCGCGTTGACGATCGGTGAATCACCCGACGTGCGGTACAGCGTCTGCTTGATCGCCAACACGTGCGGATCGGCAGCGGCCTGCTCGATGAAGCGCTGAACGCTGGTGGAGAACGAGTCATAGGGATGATGGACGAGCACGTCGCCTTCGCGCAGCGTGGAGAACACGCTCTTGGGTGTCTCGCGTTCACCGAACGCCGGATGCGTTGCGGGAACGAACGGACGATCCTTCAGGTGTGGACGATCGAGCCCGTAGATCTCGAACAACGAGGACAGATCGAGCAATCCGGGTGCCTGGATGACGTCGGCCGGATTGACGTCGAGTTCGCGCAGCAACAGCTCGAGCATGTGCTCACTCATGTCGTCGGCGACCTCGAGACGCACCGGTGAACCGAAACGACGACGGGCGAGTTCGCGTTCGAGGGCCTGCAACAGATCCTCGTCGCGGTCCTCCTCGACCTCGAAATCGGCGTTGCGCGTGATCCGGAAGACGTGATGCTCGACGATCTGCATCTCCGGGAACAGATGTTCCAGATTCGCCGCGATCAGGTTCTCCATCGGCAACAGCACGGCGGGGTGGTGGCCGCGGCCGTCGGCCACCGCCGACCCGGGGGCGAGCTGGTCGACGCGGACGAAACGATTGACGTTGTCGGGCACCTTGACTCGCGCGAAGTGCTCACCGCCCTCGTTCGTGTCCTTCACCGTCACTGCCAGATTCAGCGACAGACCGGAGATGTAGGGGAACGGATGGGCCGGATCGACGGCGAGCGGGGTGAGCACCGGGAACACCTGCTCGTGGAAGTGCTCCACCATCCGCTTCTGCTGATCGGCATCGAGCTCCGACCACGACACCACGTGAATTCCGTTGGCCGCCAAGTCGGGTCGCACCGAATCGAGGAACACGCGCGCATGCCGGTCGGCCAGGGTCTGAGTGCGCCCGGCGATCCGCAGCAACTGCTCCCGGGGCGAGAGGCCGTCGGCGGACCGCACCGACAAACCGGTCTCGTCGCGGCGTTTGAGCCCAGCGACCCGAACCATGAAGAACTCGTCGAGGTTGGAGGCGAAGATCGCGAGGAACTTCGCGCGCTCCAGCAACGGCAACGAGGTGTCCTCGGCGAGAGCGAGCACACGCGAATTGAAGTCGAGCCAACTGAGTTCGCGATTCAGATAGCGGTCCTCGGGCAGATCGGCCGATTCGTCTGGTGCCAGGGTGGCGGCCGGCGGTGCGCCGGGGATCGCGGTGAGTGGCTGGGTCGAGGTGTCGTCTGCGGGGCTCACCGTTCAATCATGACGCATCGGTCCGGCGAGCCGCAGCCTCACTGCCGGGCTCGGGTTCGCCACGCCGCCGCACACGCGCGATCGGGCCGTCGAGACCGAGAACGGCGCGCGTGTGATCTCCCACGCCCAGTGCGACCGCGGCCTCGAGATCGGCCGCGGTGTCGACATCGGTGCGCAGATCAGGCCACCGCCGGTGCGCCGGATCGATCTCGAGTGCCCCGTCGGCGCGATGAGCCGCGGCCGAGCCGATCCCGAAGCGCGGCAGTCGATCATCGTCGGCGGGACGCAGCAGAAGCGCGGTTCCGTCACCGCCGGCGTCGGTGATCAGTGCATAGGGGACCTCGGCACACTCGTCGAGGACCGCACGGATGCTCGCCGCGTCTGCGGCCGGCAGATCGGCCTGCACCATCAGTACGCGACGAACCTCGCGGTGACGCGCTTGAATCCACTGCGTCCCCTGCGCGTAGGCGTGATTCAGAGACGAGTCGGGCCGGGCGATCTCCGGCAGCGCTCTCGCTCCGGCGGCATCGACGGCGCGCAGGACGTCGTCGTCGGGGCTGACCACGACGATCGGGGCGAGCCCTGCCGATCGCACCGCCGCCAGGGTGTCGAGCAGCATCGACAACACCAGTTCGCCGTGCTCACCGATCCGGGTGGCCGGCAGTGCCGGCGCTGCCGCCCGGCGGGTCACCGACGGTGCGAGGCGGGACGCGGCGAGACGGGTCTTGGCGGCGCGGAGGTGCTTGACGACCAGAACGGCGGCAACCGCCGGCGTCTGCGCGTGATCGTTGCTGTGCTCGCCTCCCACGCTCCCATGATGGACGACGCGGCAGAGTCGGTGGCGACCGCGTGCCCACCGGACACCCCAATCGCCGTGGATCGGCATCGGCTGCGGGCTAGGGTGAAGGCCACAATCGAACGGTGAAGGGGAGTGGACGTGCGCGCGGTGGTCATGGGTGCCGGGTCGTGGGGGACGGCAACGGCGAAGGTTCTGGTCGATGCGGGAACCGACACCGTGTTGTGGGCCCGGCGGCCCGAGCTCGCCGAGACCATCAATGCCGAGCACACCAACCCCGACTACCTCGCCGGCATCGCCCTGCCTGAGCAACTCCGGGCCTCCACTGATCTCGACGAGGTGTTGCCCGGCGCCGACATCGTCGTGTGCGCCGTGCCGTCGCAGTCGTTGCGCGACAACCTGACCGCGTGGAAGCCGCACCTCGGTTCGGACGCCACACTGGTGTCGCTGGCGAAGGGGATCGAGACGCATTCGTTGATGCGGATGAGTGAGGTGATCGCCGAGGTCGGCGACCTGCCCGAGGATCGGATTGCGGTGCTGACCGGTCCCAACCTCGCGCGGGAGATCGCCGAGGGACAGCCGGCGGCGACGGTGATCGCGTGCCGCGACGAACAGCGCGCACAAGCACTGCAGAGCGCCTTCAACACCGGCTACTTCCGTCCCTACACCAACACCGACGTCGTCGGCTGCGAGATCGGTGGCGCGGTGAAGAACGTGATCGCATTGGCGTGTGGGATGGCCAGCGGTGTCGGGTTCGGACAGAACACCCTGGCGACCATCATCACCCGTGGCCTGGCCGAGACGATCCGGCTCGGTGTCGCCGTCGGCGCGCACATCGAGACCCTCGCCGGTCTGGCCGGTATCGGTGATCTGGTGGCGACGTGCTCATCCCCGTTGTCGCGCAATCGAACCTTCGGTGCGCGACTCGGCGAGGGCGCGACGATGGAACAGGCGCAGGCCGCCACCAACGGACAGGTCGCCGAAGGCGTGAAGTCGTGTACCTCGGTGCGTGCGCTCGCCGAACGGCACGAGGTGTCGATGCCGCTGACCGATGCGGTCCACGGTGTATGCCACTCGGGGATGTCGGTCGCCGACGCGGTGGCGTCGTTGCTCGGCCGCACCACCAAGCCGGAGGTCTACCGGGACTGAGGCGCGACCGGGTCGGTGATCATCCGAAATCCAAAGGCCCGGTAGGCAATACGCGCCCGATGGCCGCCGACACGTCGGTGATCGAGGAGTTGCCGCCGCTGACCGGGACCCACAGCGCGACGTAGGGTCGGTGATCGACACACACGTAGGCCTGCCCGCGGTTCTCGATCGTGTCGGTGATGAACCACTGCACACCGTTGACCGTCTGCAGTCGACTCGACGGGGCGAGTTCACTCGGCCGATCCACGCCACAGCGCACGGTCACCGGGTCGCCGCCGTCGGAACCCTTCCACGTCGCGGTGTCACCGCTGACCTGCTTGGTGCCGAATCCCTCGAACGACTCCGGAAGCGCGGCCATCAGCGGCGCGCAGCGACCGGCGTCGGCGGAGGCGGCCGCCGCATACGAATCGACCGGCGTCTGTGGCTGATCCGACGACTTGAGGGCCGCATACGTGATGAATCCGACGATGACCATGATCGGGATGGTGACGAGCGTGGCGATCAGCGCTGGACTCAGTCGTGGGCCCGAGCCGCCCTCGTATCGGGCGTGATCGGGCTCGCCGGTGGTCTTCTCGCCGGTGGTCGTCTCGGTGGGCTCGGGTTTGTCGGGCCCGGGTGTGTCGGGCTCGTCGCCTGCTGCGTCTTCCGGGCTACTCACACGCCACACCCTAACGGTGTCCGGGCTCGCGCCCCGCGCCTGCCCGTGCCGATCCGTCGGGCCCGTGCTGATCCGTCGGGCCCCGGCCGATCCGTGTCAGTGCGCGGCGGTCACCACCGGGCAGGTGAGGGTTCGGGTGATTCCGTCGACCTTCTGGATCTGCGGGACCACGTCGTTGCGCAGATGTGCGGCATCGGCGGCGTCCACCCGGACGATCACGTCGTACGGTCCGCTGACCTCTTCTGACGCGGCGACCACCGAGATCTCTGCGATGGTCGCCGCGGCCAGCGCCGCTCGTCCGACCTCGGTCTGGATCAGTATGTAAGCCTGAACCACGGCCATCCTCTCCACATATGCCACGTCGCGGGAATCGGGCTGATGACCCCGCAGGCGGTGCCGCGGCGATCGGGCTCACAAGGCCCGAACCACTACACTGCTGGGACACATTGTCGCTGACAACCCCGGAGGTGGCGAGTCGGCACCGCAACGGAGGGGAGTTCCAGGTGGTCACCGAGCCCCTCGGTGGTCGGCCCGACCACGGTGGTGATCAGCACGGTGACGGCGGGCACGGTGCTGACCGGTACGGGGTCGATCGGTCGGCGGTCGACAGGTCCGGAACGCTCGGCGAGGTGGGGGAGCGGGCGATCATCGCGATGTTCACCACAGCCGTCGCACACGGGCCCGAATCGTCTTCCGGCAGCGACATCGTGATCGGATCGGGCGACGACGCGGCCGTTTTCGACGTCGGGCCGACCGTCATCAGCACCGACACCGCGGTGCAGGGGCGTCACTTTCGGCTCGAATGGTCCGGTGCCGCGCAGATCGGTGCGCGCACCGTCGTGCAGAGTGCTGCCGACATCGCGGCGATGGGCGGCCGGACGACCGGAGTGGTTGTGGCACTGGCCTGTCCGCCGCACACCACGGTCGGCTGGCTGGCCGATCTGAACGCCGGCATCGTCGATGCGGCGCACCGGCTCGAGGCGCGGGTGCTCGGCGGTGATCTCGTGGCGGCCGACGAGATCGTGGTGAGCATCACCTCGGTCGGAGCCCTCGACGGACTGGCGCCGGTGACGTTGTCCGGGGCGCGGGCCGGCGATGTGCTCGCGGTCAGCGGTCCGCTGGGATCGGCGGCGGCCGGGCTCGCGGTCGCCTCCCGATCCGGCGTCGCGCCGATGCGCCGGTGGCAGCGCGACAGCGATCCGCGCGCGAGCGTGGTCTCGGCATTCCTGTTGCCGGCGCCGGATCTGTCCCAGGGCGTTCGGGCCGCACGCGCAGGGGCCCATGCCATGACCGACGTCTCCGACGGTCTGGTCGAAGAACTCCGCACCATGGCCACCTCCTCAGGAGTGTCGCTGGCCGTCACCGGAGATGCGGTGCCCAGGTGTGCGGAGGTGGACCAGGTCGCTGCCCTGCTGGGTGCCGACGCGCGGACCTGGGCGCTGACCGGTGGCGAGGACCACGAACTGCTGGCGTCGTTCGCACCCGGCGCGGTGCCGCCGGGGTGGACCGAGATCGGTGAGGTGCGAGAAGGACCGGCCCGCGTCACGATCGACGGCGACGACATCGTCGGGCTCAGCGGGTGGCGCGCATTCGATCGGTGAGGCGGCCGGTGCTCGCCACGGACATATTCGCGGGGTGGCGGACGGCGACGAGTCGGTGCGGTGATTAGATCACCCCCATGGCGATCTACGCGCTCGACGACCGAGAACCGGAACTGGGGGAGGACGTCTACGTCCATCCCGATGCGACCGTCATCGGCGCGGTGACCCTCGCCGACGGCGTCTCGGTGTGGCCCGGAGCGGTGCTGCGCGGTGACTACGGCACGATCACCATTGGTCGCCGCACCAACATCCAGGACGGAACCGTCATCCACTGCACGCCGATCCATCCCACCGTCATCGGTGCGGGCTGCGTCGTCGGCCACAACGCCCACATCGAGGGCTCGACCATCGGTGACGATGTGCTGATCGCCTCGGGTTCGGTGGTGCTCAACGGCTCCACGATCGGAGCGGGTGCGATCGTCGGAGCCGGTGCGGTGGTCCCCTTCGATGCCGAGGTGCCCGCACACCGCATGGTGCTGGGCATCCCCGCGAAAGTGCGTGAGGGATACCAGGTGCCGCCCGGACATCTCGAGATGAACGTCGAGATGTACTTCCAGAACGCCCAGCACTACCGGTCATCGCTACGGAGGCTCGACTGATCATGGCGCCCAAGCCACTTGCCGAACTCCTCGACCCCGGTTGGGCACACGCACTGGAACCGGTGGCCGACGTCATCACCGAGATGGGGCAGTTCCTGCGCGCCGAGAACGAGTCGGGGCGTGGTTACCTGCCCGCCGGACAGAATGTGTTGCGCGCCTTCACCAGTCCTTTCGACGATGTTCGAGTACTCATCGTCGGCCAGGACCCCTATCCCACACCGGGGCATGCGGTGGGTCTGAGTTTCTCGGTGGCGCCGGAGGTTTCGCCGATTCCACGGTCGCTGGCCAACATCTACACCGAGTACTGCGAGGACCTCGGCTACCCGCGCCCGGCCAACGGTGACCTGACGCCGTGGGCACGCAATGGTGTCCTGCTGCTCAACCGCGTATTGACCGTGACGCCCGGAGAACCGGCCTCACACCGCGGAAAGGGTTGGGAGAAGGTCACCGAGTGCGCGATCAAGGCGCTCGTCGACCGGGACGAACCGCTGGTGGCCATTCTGTGGGGGCGTGACGCAGCGGGCCTGCAGCAGTGGATGCCCGACGTCCCGGCCATCGTCTCGGCGCACCCCTCGCCGTTGTCGGCGAGTCGAGGCTTCTTCGGGTCACGGCCCTTCAGCCGCGCCAATGCCGAACTCGAGGACCTCGGCGGCGAGCCGGTCGACTGGCGCCTGCCGTCCTGAGCGTCCGAGCGCCCCAGACCTCGCCGACAGCGCCCTTCGTTTCGCCGACGGCGCCCGATATTTCGCCGACAGCGCCCGGCGCAGTCGGGGATGAGCGCCGTCGGCGTCGGGGAGAGTGCTGTCGGCGGAAATCTGAGCGCTGTCGGCGGGGTGTGGGCCGTCGTCCCGACGCCGGCAACTCAGCGGGAAAAGCGCCGCGCGGCCGGATCGGTACGTTCCTGCCAGCCGACCCGCTCGAGTTCGGGGACCTCCGTGGTGGTTTCGGGATATCCGAGGCACAGGTAGGCGGTGAGTGACCAGGTGTCGGGCACCTCGAGCGTGCGGTGCGCGGCGGCTGCGTCGAGGATCGAGACCCATCCGAGGCCGACGCCGTGTGACCGCGCGGCGAGCCACAGCGCGGTGACGGCGGCCACCGTCGAGTAGTCGAGCGTCTCCGGCATCGTGGCACGCCCGAGACCATGCCCTTGGGGCAGTTCATGATCGGTGAACACCGCGAGGTGGACCGGGGCGTCGTCGAGCCCGGCGAGTTTGAGCCCGGCGTAGAGCCGGGCACGTTCGCCATCGTAGCCGTCCAGTGCGTCGGCGTTGCACCGCGCGAAGTTCTCCCGGATCTGTCCACGGCACCGCGGTGATCGCACCTCGACCCATCGCCACGGCTGCGAGTTGCCCACCGACGGAGACAATTCGGCGCGATGCAGGATCGTGTCGAGCAGGTCCGCATCGATCGGGTCGGTACGGAACCGGCGGACATCACGCCGAAGGGCGAACAATCGATCGAGATCGTCGCGGAAGTCCGGGCCGAACTCGGCGGCGGTGTCAGTTGTTGCGTGCGGCAACGAAATCCGGGCTTCGCTTGGCGATGAAGGCGTCGACTCCCTCGATCCCCTCGGGCTCACCACTGCGCTCGGAGATCGACCGGGCCTCGACGAGAAGATGTTCCGGCAGTGACGTGGTCGCCGACGCGGTGAGTAGACGTCGGGCGGCCGACAGTGCAGCGCGCGACCCGGCGGCGAGGGTCTGCGCCACCGCCTCGGCCTCTTTGGCGATCGCGTCGTCGTCGACGACCCGGGACAGGATGCCGATCGAGAGCGCTTCCTCGGCGCGGATCACGCGGTTGGTGAGGATGATCTCGCGAGCGCGGGCGGCCCCGACCGCCCTCGGCAGGGTCCAGGACATGCCGCCGTCGGGGGTCAGACCGATTCCGCCGTATGCGGGTCGCAGAGCCGTCGATGTTCCGCCGATCGCGATGTCGGCGTGGAGCACGATGCTCAGGCCGGCACCGGCGGCCCACCCCTTCACGGCCGCGACGACGGGGCGGTCGGCACCGGCGAGTGCGAGAACGAAGGCATGGAAGTTGTCGGCGACCTCGCGGAGGTAGGCCGGACGGTCCGGCGCGTCGGCGAAAGCGCGGACATTGCCGCCGGCACAGAAATTGGCGCCGGGACCGGTGAGGAGGATCGCGCCGACCTCGCGCTCGCCGCGGGAGATCTCGTTGAGTGCCGCGGTGGCCTCGCCGAGCGCGGTGTCGTCGAGGGGGTTGCCGGCCGAGGGGCTCGAGACGGCAATGGTCAGGACGGCGCCGTCCTGGGTCACGGGAGAGGGGCCTGTGGCGTCGGGGGTGGCAGTCATGTCCGTCACCTTAGCCGGGACACGAAAAAGACCCGACCCCGGCCCGAGCGTTCGCTCGGTGGGTCGGGTCTGCTCGCCGACGGTCGCAGGTCGTACGACCCGAATGTCGGTCAGACCAGGGAGGTCTTGCCGGCCTTCAGGCAGGAGGTGCAGACGTTCTTGCGCTTCCGGTTACCCGGGGCGACCTCGACGCGGACCGACTGAATATTCGGATTCCACCGGCGGTTGGTGCGGCGGTGCGAGTGCGAAACGGACTTGCCGAAGCCCGGACCCTTGCCGCAGACGTCACAGACGGCAGCCATAACGAACTCCTCGGGGGTGAGTGGTGTGTGGTTCTCGGTCAGCCCGCCGTCAAAAGCTCCGAACGGGCGCGACGACAGCGCGCGCCATATACCGGAGCCACGGTGGCGGCAAGGCAACCGTGTAAGGATAGCGGGCCCGGCCGTCGCCGACCAAATCCGTGCCGGACTCCCATGGCGGCGATGTAGGGAGTCCCGGCCCTGCGGAGTCCCGTCCGACACCGTCGGTCCTCGCGAGTAACCTCGACCACAGTTGTCGGCGACGCCGGCAGCTGCGGTGATTCGGTGCTCGCGCGGGTCGAGGACGCGCGTTGTCGGTGGGAGGTGGTCGTGGCGGCGTTCGATGGTGGCATGACCGATGGTGTGGGCGGCGAGGGGGCTGCAGCGCACGGGAGCATGGCGCACGGGGGTACTACACAGACGATGAGCCCGGCGCTGCTGCGTGACTGGGCTGCGGCGAGCGCCGACGGGCTCGAGGCGGCGCGCGGAGAGATCAACGACCTCAACGTCTTCCCCATCCCGGATTCCGACACCGGCAGCAACATGGCTTACACGATGCGCGCCGCCGCCGATGCCGCCGCGGCCCTGCCCCACGATGCCGACATCGCAGCGGTGGCCCGCGCACTCGCCGACGCCGCGGTGGCCGCCGCGCGGGGCAATTCCGGAATCATCCTCTCGCAGGTCCTCGTCGGGGTGGCCGACGCCGTCGAGGTCGCGGCCCCTGGGGAGTTGTCGCTGTCTTATCTCGCGAGCGCGGGCCTGCGTCTGGCCGGGCTCGCCGCCCGCCGCGCGGTCAGCGAGCCGCGCGAGGGGACGGTCCTGACCGTCATTTCGGTGGCCGCGACGACTGCGGCCGCCCACGCCGACGACCTGCCGGGCGATCTCGTGCGTGCGGTGGCCGACCGCGCCGCCGAAGCTCTCGACCGCACCACCGATCAATTGCCCGAGCTGGCCTCCGCCGGGGTGGTCGACGCGGGCGCGCGCGGATTCCTGGTGTTGCTCGATTCGCTGGTCGCGGTGATCACCGGGGTGTCGGCACGGCGACGACGCTACCGGGGTTCGCTGATGGGCGGTGGACGTCCGGGCCATCCCGACGATGCGACGTGTTCGGGGTCCTCGGAGATGGATTTCGAGGTGATGTACCTGCTCGACGGCGCCGCGGGCGAACACATCGGTGCCCTGCGCGACGAACTCGACCGCATCGGCGACGCCGTCGTCATCGTCGGCGACAGCTCCAGCGGCGACGGCGAGCGGTTCTCGGTGCACGTCCACACGTGCGAGCCGGGCAAGGCGGTGCAGGCAGGTCTGGCCGCGGGGCAGATGTCGGACATCCGGATCAGCTGCTTCGCCCTCGACGCGATCCGGTCTCAGGTCGACTCCGCCGAACCGCCGCCCCGATACAAGCGGGCCATCGTCGCGGTGGTCAAGGGGGAGGGAGCCGCCGCCCTGTTCGCCGACGCGGGCGCCGCGGTGGTGCGCGCCGACGACGGGGTGAGCACCGACGCGCTGGCGCAGGCGATCCGCGACACCGATGCCGCGCACGTCATCGTCATGGCCAATGGTGCGATGACCAGCCAGGATCTCGTCTCCGTCGCCGCCGTCGTCCGATCGCAGCAGCGGTCGGTGGTGTCACTGCCGACGCTGTCGATGGCCCAGTGCCTGGCCGCGTTGGCAGTGCACGATCCGGGTGAGTCCGCCGACGCCGATGCCTACGCGATGGCCGAGGCCGCGGCCGGTGCCCGATGGGGGTCGCTGCGCCTCGCCGAGGGCCGCATGATGACCCTGGCCGGCACCTGCGAGATCGGCGACATTCTCGGCCTCATCGGTTCCGACGTGCTCGTGATCGCCCCGGATCAGACCGAGGCCGCGACCGCACTTCTCGACCTGATGCTGGCCACCGGTGGCGAGATGGTGACGGTGCTCGCGGGTTCGGAGGTCGACGACGCCGCACTGGACAGGCTGGCCGAGCATGTGCGGCGCAACTATGCGGGTATCGAGTTGAGCGTGTACGCCACCGGTCAGGGCGACGACCTGATCCAGGTCGGGATCGAGTAGTGGCGGCCAGGCGCACCTCGACCGGTCGGTCCGGACGTACCCCGGCGGCGACGGACGACGCCGTCACGGTTCCGTCGGTGACCCCCGCGACGGTCACGCTGTCCGACGAGTTGACCGGTGTCCTCGGCCCGGAAACGGCCGCGGGTCTGGCGAGCTTGGGGATCTCGACCGTCGGCGAACTACTCCGTCATGCGCCGCGCCGTTACGTGCGACGCGGCCAGCCATCAGCCTCCGAGGAACTCGAGGAGGGGGAGTGGGTCAGCATCGTCGGCCGGGTCACCAAGGCGAACATGGCGAATATGAAGTCGCGTCCGGGGAAAATCCTGCGGCTGGCGGTGATGGACGAAAAGCGAAGCTTTGAGGTGAGTTTCTTCAATCCCTACAGCGTCGCGCGCGCGCTCACCATCGGCACCCGGGTAATGCTGGCGGGGACGGTCAAGTTCTTCCAGGGCCGCCCGCAACTGACGCATCCGCAGTGGCTGGCGCTGCCCGAGGACGGTGACGACGCGGAGAAGGTCATCGGCAGCCCGATGATGGCGGAGATGTTCGAGATAGAACGCGCCGCAAGCGAATCCGATCCCTCGGCGCCCAATCCGATGCTTGCACTGTTTGATCGGTCGATCATTCCGATGTATCCGGCGACGAGTACCTGTCAGACATGGGAGATCTGGAGCGCCATCCGGCGTGTCCTCGACCTCGTCGGGCCCCTGCCCGACGCCCTCGACGACGCGCAACGTCGCGAACGGTCGCTGATCCGTACCGATAACGCGGTGCGTTCGGTCCATTTGCCCGAGGCCGACGGCGAGATCCGCCCAGCCCGTGAACGCATGAAATTCGATGAGGCACTGGCGATCCAGCTGGTTCTCGCGCAGCGGCGGCTCGCCGGTCGCACCGACAGCGCCCCGATCTGCCCGCGCGTGCCGGGGGGCCTCGAAGATCAACTGCTCGCCCGGTTGCCGTTCACACTGACGACCGGACAGCAGGCTGTCGGCGAGGAGATCGGCACCGACCTCGGTCGCGGAGAGCCGATGAGCCGGCTCCTGCAGGGCGAGGTCGGCTCGGGCAAGACGTTGGTGGCGTTGCTCGCGATGCTGCGCGTCGTGGACAACGGCCACCAGTGCGCACTGCTCGCGCCCACCGAAGTGCTTGCCGCCCAGCACTATCGAACGATCTCGGCGATGCTCGGCGATCTGGCCTCGGCCGGGCGGCTCGGCGCCGCAGACGGTGCCACCCAACTCGCACTGATGACCGGATCGATGAAGACCAAGGACAAGCGCGAAACCCTCCTCGACGTCGTCACCGGGCAGGTGGGCATCGTGATCGGCACCCACGCCCTGCTCGAGGAGAACGTCAGCTTCTTCGATCTGGGCATGTTCGTCGTCGACGAGCAGCACCGGTTCGGTGTCGAGCAGCGCGACACCCTCCGCGGACGTGGCCGCGACGGCGTCGCACCGCACGTGCTGGTCATGACGGCAACACCGATCCCGCGCACCGTCGCGATGACCGCCTTCGGTGATCTCGACACCTCGGTACTCACCGAATTGCCCGCCGGTCGTCAACCGATCACCACCAACGTCGTGCCCATGGGTAAGCAACGGTGGGTCGAACGGGCCTGGGAGCGCGTCGACGAGGAGGTTGCCGCGCATCGTCAGGTCTACGTGGTGTGCTCACGCATCGGCGACGATCCCGATGCGCCGGCGCCGAAGAAGGCAGCGCCGAAGAAGTCGACAGCGCGCAAGGGCCGCAAGCCCGCACGCGCTGCCGACGCCGACGGTGACGGGCCCGAGGAGGAGACCGTCGCGGTGATCGATCAGTTCCACGAACTGCTCGCGGGTCCGCTCGGTGGGCATCGGATCGCGATGCTGCACGGACGGATGCCGGCAGACGAGAAGGCCGAGACGATGGATGCGTTCGGCCGGGGTGAGATCGACATCCTGGTGTCGACGACGGTCATCGAGGTCGGCGTCGACGTGAAGAACGCGACGACGATGGTGATCGTCGACGCCGAACGCTTCGGGGTCAGTCAGCTGCATCAGTTGCGCGGACGTGTGGGCCGCGGTGGCCTACCCGGCCTGTGCCTGTTGATGACCAGGGTGTCGCCGGGTTCGAAGTCGATGGAACGACTCGGGGCGGTCGCTGCGTCCAATGATGGATTCGAGCTCGCCCAGATCGATCTCCAACAGCGAAGGGAGGGTGATGTCCTCGGTTCGCTGCAGTCCGGCGGCAAGACGTCACTGCACTTCCTGTCGCTACTCGACGATGCCGAGATCATCGCCGACGCACGGGATTTCGCGCAAGAGATCATCGCTGCGGACCGGACACTGGCCGACCACCCTGCGATGGGTGCTCTGGTGGACGCGATCCTGGTACCGGACAAGATCGCTTACCTGGAAAAGTCGTAACGGACGGGCCGGTCGGCTCCTCGCACCTGCAGCGGTCACCTGGCCGCTGCGCCGCTGGGTACTCCTTCTCGTAGTGGTGGCCACCGCGGTGGGCGTCGCGGTGACCGTACATCTGGACCGACCGTCGCCCGATGAGGCCGTGCACGCCGATGCCCGCCGTGCCCTGCACTCGCTGGCCGCGATGACGGTGGTGGCGCACCGACCCGATCGCGACGACTATCAACGATCGGCGTTCGGTGCGGCATGGACCGACGCGGTCTCGGTCACCGGCGGACACAACGGCTGCGACACCCGAAACGACATCCTGGCGCGTGATCTGTCCGACGTCACCGTCGGGCCCATACGCAGTTGTCCGAGGGCCGTGCTGACCGGCGAGTTCCGCAGCCCCTACACCGGTGCGACCGTGGTCTTCCGCCGGGACCGCTCCGCACTTTCCGTACAGATCGATCACATTGTGCCGCTGTCGCTTTCGTGGGACCTGGGTGCGTGGTCATGGCCGGCGCAGCGTCGCGTCGAGTTCGCCAACGACCCCGCCAACCTGGTCGCGGTCGATGCCGCATCCAATCAGGCCAAGAGTGACGGCGAACCCGCCGTGTGGATGCCGCCGCTGCGGGCATTCCACTGCCGGTATGCGATCGCGTTCGTCGCGGTCGCCGACACCTACCGGCTGGCCGTCGATGCGGCCAGCCGGCGGGTGCTCACCGAGGTACTCGATTCCTGTTGAAGACCTATCCTGTTGGGCGGTCCGGGAGTTCGATTCCGCAGCAGGCTCAGCTCGGGGGCATCAGCACCGAATCGACCAGGTAGACGGTCGCATTCGCGGTCTTGATGCCACCGCAGACGACCGAGGTGTTGTCGTTGACCTTGATGTCGTTGCCCGACCCGGTGACCGTCACCGTGCCACCCTCGAGCGACTTGTGCTGGCCATCGATGTCGGCCGGCGGAATCTGGCCGGACACAACGTGATAGGTGAGAATCTTGGTCAGCAACGCCGAGTCGGTCTTGAGCTGATCCACGGTGGCCGCGGGGAGTTTGGCGAAGGCGGCATCGGTCGGCGCGAACACCGTGTACTGGCCGTTGTTCAGCGTGTCCACCAGGTTGACCTGCGGATTGAGCTTGCCGGAGATGGCCTGGGTCAGTGTCTTCAGTTCGGGGTTGGCTGCCGCCGCGGTGGCCAACGGCGCCATGGCCATCCCGTTCACCGAGGCCGGACCACTCGGGTTGGCCTGTGCGTAGGCGGCGCAACCGCTTCCGACGAGATCGGCGGCGGGCGCTGCGCTTTCGCTCATGCTGGTCATGCCGCTCATCCCGGACATGCTGCTCGTCGCGGTCGACGCCGACGAGCTGGAGTCGTCACTACTGGAACATCCGGTCACCAGGCCGGCTGCGAGTACGAAACCCGATGCGGCCAGGGTGATTCGGGTTGCTGCGGTGCTACGCATTTTCTTCCTCACTGTGGACGGAATGAGCCTGCCCGAGTGGGCGTGCTCACACAGTCATTCGCACCCCCCGGCGTCGCGGATGGGTCACGCGCCGAGAAACTTTCCGGTGCGTCGCGTGGTGCGTTCCGGGCGGTGCGTTCAGATGCGTTGAGACGCGGACCCATCCGGTGGGTGACACCGTGCGAACCCTCCGACGACGCGGCCGGCTGATCGGTCGGCGCGCGAACTCGGCGAGAGGTCCATCATGCATCGAACCGCAGGACGATACCTACGGGCGATGACGGTGGGAGTGCTGTCGGTCGGGGTGGGTCTCGGTGCCGGTGAACTCATCGCAGCTCTGGCCGTTGCGCCCGCATCGCCGGTGGGTGTGGTGGGCGCGCAACTCATCGACCACACACCGTCGGCGATCCGCGAGTGGGCCATCGACACTTTCGGCACCTCCGACAAGACCGCGCTGCTGAGCGGAATCGCGGTGGCCGTCGTCATACTCTCGGCGATCGCCGGGGTTCTGCAGGTGCGCAGACCGCCGTCGGGCGCAGCGGTGATCGGCGCCTTCGGCCTCGTGGGCGCCGTGTGTGCGGTGACCCGACCGACCGGCACCGCGCTCTATGCGGTGCCGTCGTTGTGCGCAGGCGTGATCGGCATTGTCGTGCTCGTCGTCCTGTGTCGGCGTGCGATCGGCAACCGTGGCCAGCCAGAACCCGAGCCCCCCGAACCCGAGCACCCGGTCCCCGACGACGCTCGACCTGTCGCAACCGTCGGGTGGTCGCGCCGTCGCTTCGTCGTGGTGTCGGGTGGGATCGCCGTGTTGATCGCCGCATCCGGCTATGCCGCCCGCTGGATCGCCGCGACCGGCGGCGCGGTCGCCGAACGCATGGGACTGCGCCTGCCCGCGGTTCGTGAGGGCGCACCGCCCATCGCGGCCTCGATGAACCTGGACGTCTCCGGTGCCACCCCGTTTCTGACATCCGCGGCGGACTTCTACCGCATCGACACCGCGCTCGCGGTTCCGCAACTGACGACTCAGGAGTGGCGATTGCGCATCCACGGCATGGTGGCCCGTGAACTCGTCCTCGACTGGGACGATCTGATGGCGATGCCCGCGCGTGAACGCGTCATCACGTTGACGTGCGTGTCGAACGAGGTGGGCGGCGACCTCGCGGGCAACGCCCGATGGCTCGGCTATCCGATGGCCGACATCCTGGCGCGGGTCGGGGTGGAGGCCGACGCGGACATGCTGTTGTCGACGAGCGTCGACGGGTGGACCTCGGGCACACCGCTGTCGGCGATCACCGACGGCCGCGACGCGATGCTGGTGATCGGGATGAACGGGTCGCCGCTGCCGCTCGAGCACGGATACCCGGTACGCCAGGTGATCCCCGGCCTGTACGGGTTCGTGTCCGCGTGCAAATGGGTGATCGATTGGGAGATCACCCGATTCGACCGCGCGCAGTCGTACTGGACCAAGCGCGGCTGGGCCGAGAAGGCGCCGATCAAGACGGCGTCGCGCATCGACCGGCCGGCACCCTTCGCCTCGCTGCCGAGGGGTCCGGTGGTGGTCGCCGGAACCGCCTGGGCCCAACATCGTGGCGTGCGTTCGGTGCAGGTCCGCGTCGACGACGGGCCGTGGCAGGAGGCGACGCTCACCCAGGAGTACTCGATCGACACCTGGCGACAATGGACCTGGACCTGGGATGCCCAACCAGGGCAGCACACGCTCTACTGCCGGGCCACCGACGCCACCGGCGCGACCCAGCCGGACACCCGCGTACCGCCCATTCCCGACGGCGCGACGGGCTGGCACAGCCGGGTGATGACCGTGCAGAGCTGAGGTGTCGTCGGCAGGTGAGCCCGACGCGGGAAGCCGTCGGTGGCCGGACGTACTCTGGTGATCGTCATAGACGCCGATCGTCACCGCCGCACAGGCGACGAGGGAACACGCACCGCCGCACACCTACCGGGAGAATTCATGAGCGCACCCGCCGTCAGTCCCACCGACAGCGGTGTCGAGCAGACCGTCACCGAGTTGGCCACGGCCGCCAAGAACGCATCCCGCGCTCTCGGCCGGCTGACCACCGCAGCCAAGAACGAGGTGCTCACCGCCGCGGCCGAGCAGATCGAGGCCGCGACCGAGTCGATCATCGCCGCCAACGCCGAGGATCTCGCCCGCGCCGAGGAGTCGGGGATCGAGGCCAGCCTGCTCGACCGGTTGCGGCTGACCCCCGAGCGGGTGGCCGGGATCGCCGCAGGGCTGCGTCAGGTGGCCGCACTGCCCGACCCGATCGGGGAGATCGTCGCGGGCAAGACACTGCCCAACGGACTGCGACTGCGTCAGGAACGTGTCCCGCTCGGGGTGGTCGGCATCGTCTACGAGGCGCGGCCCAACGTCACCGTCGATGCCTTCGGGATCGCCTTCAAGTCCGGCAACGCGGTGCTGCTGCGCGGCTCGTCGTCGGCGGCGGCATCGAACGCCGAACTGGTCCGAATCCTGCGGGACACCTTGCGCGCCAACGGGGTCACCGCCGATGCGGTGGCGTTGCTGCCCAGTGAGGACCGGGCCAGCGTGACCGCGCTCATCCGGGCGCGGGGACTGGTCGACGTGGTGATCCCGCGCGGCGGAGCGGGGTTGATCAACGCCGTCGTCGCCAACGCCACCGTGCCGACCATCGAGACCGGTACCGGCAACTGTCACGTCTACGTGCACGCACTCGCCGACGTCGACGTCGCCACCCGCATCGTGCTCAACGCCAAGACCCGGCGGCCCAGCGTGTGCAACGCCGCCGAGACGGTGCTCATCGACAAGGCGATCGCCGCCGAGGCGATGCCCAAGATCAGCCAGGCCCTCCGGTCGCAGGGAGTCGTCATCCACGGCGACGAGGCCGACATGGAACCCGCCAATGACGCCGACTGGGCCGACGAGTACCTCTCGCTCGACATCGCGATGAAGATCGTCGACGACCTCGACGCGGCCGTCACCCACATCGACACCTACGGCACCGGACACACCGAGGCCATCATCACCACCGATTTGGCTGCGGCGCAGGAGTTCACCGACCGGGTCGACGCCGCCGCGGTGATGGTGAACGCCTCCACCGCATTCACCGACGGTGAACAGTTCGGATTCGGCGCCGAGATCGGGATCTCGACGCAGAAACTGCATGCGCGCGGTCCGATGGGTCTGCCCGAGCTGACCTCCACCAAGTGGGTCGTCTGGGGCGACGGCCACATCCGCCAGGCGTGAGAGGAGTCCCTGCAGTGAGCACAACACCCACCGACACCGACACCGGCTCGACGGTGCATCCCTGCTTTGCCGACGTTCCCGACGTGGCCGCCCGTCTGCGTGGCACCGGCTACCTCGCCGACGACGCCACCGCGACCGCCACCTTCCTGGCCGACCGGCTCGGCAAACCGCTGCTGGTCGAGGGCCCCGCCGGGGTCGGCAAGACCGAGCTGGCCCGGGCCATCGCCGCCGCCACCGACGCCGAACTGGTGCGGCTGCAGTGCTACGAAGGCATCGACGAGGCGCGGGCGCTCTACGAGTGGAACCACGCCAAGCAGATCCTGCACATCCAGGCGACCGGCACCCGGGACTGGGCGGAGGCCAAGACCGACATCTTCTCCGAGGAGTTCCTGCTGCCCCGTCCGCTGTTGACCGCGATCTCGCGGCCCGGTGCCACGGTGCTGCTCATCGACGAGATCGACAAGGCCGACGTCGACATGGAGGGCCTGCTGCTCGAGGTGCTCAGCGACTTCGCGGTCACCATCCCCGAGATGGGTACCGTCGTCGCCGCCCGGCGTCCGATCGTGCTGTTGACCTCCAACGCCACCCGCGAATTGTCCGAGGCACTCAAGCGCAGGTGTCTCTACCTGTACATCGATTTTCCGGATGCCAAGCGGGAGAAGGACATTCTCGCATCCCGGGTGCCCGCCCTCACCGAGTCGCTGGCGGCCGAACTCGTCCGGGTGGTCGGCGTCCTGCGCACCCTCGACATCCGCAAGAAGCCGTCGGTGGCCGAGACCATCGACTGGGCGAACACCCTGCTCGCCCTCGGTGCCGGAGAACCGACCTCCGGGTCGTCGGCCCGGGGCCTGGACAACGGGCTGATCGCTCGCACCCTCGGTGTGGTGCTCAAGCATCGGCCGGATCTGACCACCGCCATCAAAGAACTCAAACTCGGCTGATGTCGGCTGCGCCGGAAACCGCACCGTTCGTCGCACACCTCACCGACTTCGTCGACGAACTGCGCCGACGCGGGGTGGTGGTCGGGCCGTCGAACCTGATCGACGCCGCACGCGCCGTCGAGGTCCTCGACCTGCTCGACCGCAGCAGTCTGCGAGAGGGGCTCGCGGCGACGCTGCTCGACAACCACCTGCACCGGCCGGCCTTCGATCGGCTCTTCGACCTGTGGTTCCCGGCCGCGCCCGGTGCGCGCACCAGCACCGAGGATCTGCCGCGCACCGCCGACGGCGAGGTCGACGTCGCCGCCACCCGTGACGCGCTGGCCGCGCTGCTGGCCGACCCCGACTCGGAGGCCGACGGCCGTCTCGACGCGATGGTCGCCGAGATCGTCGAAATGCTGGGGCGGTACGAATCCGCCCGCGGTGAGGCGTATTCGGCCTACCAGGCGCTGTCCTCGATCGACCCGCAAACCCTGATCGCCCGGATCGCGGCGGCGATGGCCGGCGGCTCGCCATCGGATCTCGATCTGGGTACCGAACCGATGTTCCGCCGCGCCGCCGGTGATCGGGCCGCAGCGGTGCGCGCGGCGATCGAACGCGAAACCCAACGGCGGATGTCGGCGCGCAACGGTCGCGAACGCGTCGGCGAGTACGCGGTGCCCAACCTGCCGGAGAACATCAACTTCCTCACCGCGGGCGCCAGGCAACAGGCCGAACTGCGCCGCACCATCGACCCATTGGCCCGATTGTTGGCCGCGCGGTTGGAGATCCGGCGCCGACGCGCCCACCGCGGTCCCGTCGACGTGCGGACCACCCTGCGCGCGTCGATGTCGACCGGCGGGGTGCCCATCGAACTGCGCCACCGCAAACCCCGGCCCGGACGGCCCGAACTGATCGTCATCTGCGACGTGTCCGGCTCGGTCGCCGGGTTCTCCCAATTCACCCTCAACCTCGTCTACGCACTGCGCCGGCAGTTCTCGAAGGTCCGGGTGTTCGCCTTCATCGACACCGTCGACGAGGTGACCGACCTGTTCGACCCGCGCAACGACGCCGACGCCGGATTCGGCGGGGACGCCCGGGCGGCGATGCATCGGATGATCTCGACCGCCCGGCTCATCACCCGCGACGGGCACTCCGACTACGGCAACATGCTGCGCGGCTTCGTCGACGAATACGCCGAGACGCTCACCCATCGCGGCGCACTGCTGATCCTCGGCGACGCCCGGACCAACTTCGGCTTCCCCCGCACCGAACTACTCGCCCAGCTCGTCGAACGCGCACGCCACGCCTACTGGCTCAACCCCGAAGCCGGCGCCGAATGGGGCACCGGCGACTCGGCCGCCGACGACTACGCGGAGATCATCGACATGTTCGAATGCCGCAACGCCCGCCAGCTCGCCACCGTCATCGCCGACCTGCTACCGGTATGACGATGCGCCCGCCCGCCGTCGCGACCGGCTCGCCGGGTCCCACCGCGTAGACTCACCCTTCATGTCCACCGACCGCCCGCAGGCGCGCCGTCGCATCGGCGTGATGGGTGGCACGTTCGACCCGATCCACAACGGTCACCTGGTGGCGGCCAGCGAGGTCGCACACCGGTTCTCGCTGCACGAGGTGATCTTCGTACCCACCGGCCGGCCCTGGCAGAAACTCGGCGAGGACGGTGGATCGGAGACCGGCGGGGATGACCAGCGCCGTAGTGCCGACCAGCGCCGCAGTGCCGACCAGCGCCGCAGTGCCGATCAGCGCCGCAAGGACGACGAGCGCAGCAAACAGGTCTCACCCGCCGAGGACCGCTACCTGATGACGGTCATCGCGACCGCATCCAACCCGCGCTTCTCGGTGAGCCGCGTCGACATCGACCGCGAGGGCTACACCTACACCGTCGACACACTGCGTGATCTGCACGCGATCCTGCCCGACGCGGAACTGTTCTTCATCACCGGCGCCGATGCCCTCGAATCGATCCTCTCCTGGCAGAACTGGGAAGAACTGTTCGAACTCGCCAACTTCATCGGCGTCAGCCGGCCCGGCTACGAACTCAATGCGAGTCACCTCGCCCAGCATCTGCAGGACCTGCCGCCGGAAACACTGCAGATGCTCGAGATCCCGGCCCTGGCGATCTCCTCGACCGAGTGCCGCGCGCGCGCCGCGCAAGGGCGCCCGGTCTGGTACCTCGTTCCCGACGGCGTCGTGCAGTACATCGCCAAGCGGCGCCTCTATCGACCGCTGCGCAACAACTCCGCCCGGGTGTCGGCGCCGTGACCGAACCCGCCGATCGACATCACGCCCCGCACGGGGCGACCGCCGTAATGAAAGGACCTGTGTGACTGCATCAGCCGAGGCATTGGCGATGGCGCGAGTGGCTGCCCTGGCAGCCGAGGACAAACTCGGTCACGACGTCGCCGTCATCGACGTCTCCGAACAGTTGGTGATCACCGACCTGTTCGTCATCGCATCCGCCGACAACGAACGTCAGGTCAACGCCATCACCGACGAGGTCGAGGACAAGTTGCGCGAGGCCGGCTACAAACCGGCGCGCCGTGAGGGCACTCGTGAAGGCCGTTGGGCGCTCCTGGATTACATCGACATCGTGATCCACATCCAGCACGCCGACGAGCGCGCCTTCTATGCGCTGGAAAGCCTGTGGAAGGACTGCCCGACCGTCGACGTGACCGGCGATCAGGACCCCGAGTGAGCGGCGGTCCCGACAGCGGCGACACCTCCGTCGAACGTCTCACGCCGATCGTGCGCCGGTTGATCCTGTTGCGGCACGGGCAGACCGGTTACAACGCCACCAGCCGGATGCAGGGACAGCTCGACACCGATCTCTCCGAACTCGGTGTGCAGCAGGCAAAGTCGGCTGCAGCCGCGCTGGCCGACAAGAATCCGATGGTGATCCGGTCGTCGGATCTGCGGCGCGCCCGCGACACCGCCGAGGCGTTGGCCTTGGCGACCGGACTGACGGTCGACACCGACGAGCGGCTCCGCGAAACACACCTGGGGCAGTGGCAGGGCCTGACCCATCTGGAGGTCGACGCGCAGGCACCCGGTGCCCGGGCGATCTGGCGTGATGACGCCACGTGGGCGCCGCCGGGCGGCGAGAGCCGCACCGACGTCGCCGCCCGGGCGGTACCGGTCGTCACCGAACTCGTTGCCGCACTGGATGACTGGGGGACAGGCGCATCACCTGAGGCGCCGGTCGTGCTGGTCGCGCACGGCGGGGTCATTGCCGCGATGACCGCCGCCCTGCTGGATCTGCCGGTGGCGCGGTGGCCGATTCTCGGCGGCCTGGCCAACACCAGCTGGGTGCAGTTGTCCGGGCACGCGGCACCCGGGGAGAGTCCGCGGTGGCGCCTGGACGTGTGGAACGCCTCGGCCGAGGTGGCCGACGCGGCAATCCAGTGACCGTGCCCGATCCCGCGGGGCCCGAATCCGCGGGGCCTGATCCCGCGGGGCCCGATCCCATACCGGCCGCGGGCACCGACGGTTGCCTGCTCGTACTGTCGGACTCCCTCGCGTACTACGGTCCCGGCGGCGGCCTGCCCGCCGACGATCCGCGGATCTGGCCGAACCGTCTCGGCGCACACGTCGGCCTGTCGACGCGGCTGTTCGGCCGGGTCGGGTGGACCAGCCGTGACGTGTGGTGGGCGCTGACCCAGGATCCCAACATCTGGTCGGCGGTGCCGTCGGCGCGTGCGGTCGTGCTGGCGATCGGCGGCATGGACAGCCTGCCGTCGCCGCTGCCGACAGCCCTGCGCGAACAGATCCGGTACCTACGTCCACCGCGCCTGCGGCAGGTGGTGCGCAGCGGATACCAGTGGTGGCAGCCACGCGCGTCGCGTCTCGGCTGGCCGGTGGCGCTCCCGCCGAAAGTGACCGTCGAGCATCTGGACAAGGTGGTCGACGCGCTCACCCGACTGCGGCCCGATCTGCCCATCGTGGTGTGCCTGCCGCCGACACACCGCAGTCCCTACTACGGGAATGTCCATTCCGGTCGTATCCCGACGACGGCGGCCATGCAACAGTGGGCATCGTCGGCGGGGCTGCCGACCGTCGAGTTCTACTCGATCACCCGGGCCCACTTCGCCGACTCCGCCGCGGAGATGAACCCGGACGGGATTCACTGGGGGTTCGACTGTCACCGGCAGATCGCCGATGCGGTCGCCGGGGTCCTCGACCCGATCCTGACGAACACGGAGCACGGTGGCCGAGCGCACCCGGAGTGACCCGCACCGGCGTGGGACGCCCGGATGCAACGGCTAACGTAGACCCGTGCCTGTCGTCGTCGTCACCGATTCCTCGGCCCGCCTCCCAGCTGCGATCGCCGAGTACTACCGGATCTCGGTGGTCCCGCTGCACCTCGCGCTCGACGGTATCGACTACCGCGAGGGCATCGACGACATCCCCGACGATCTGATCACCCGATCGGGTGTGACGACCTCGGGTGCCAATCCGCAGGAACTCGCCGCGGCATTCGATGCCGCGGTGGCGGCGAGCGACGGTGCCGGGGTGGTCGCGGTGATGATGTCGCGGCGCCTGTCGGGGACGTGGGGTGCCGCGCGGCTGGCCGCCGAGAACCATCCCGGGTTGATCAGGGTCGTCGACAGCCGCTCGGTGGGGCTGGGTCTGGGCTTCGCCGCGATCGCCGCCGCGCAGGCTGCGGCCGCCGGCGCCGACCGTGACCGGGTGTACGAGTCGGCGATCCGGCAGGCCTCCACCGCCGAATCACTGATCTGCGTGCAGAGTCTGGACAACCTGCGCAACAGCGGCCGGATCAGTGCGGCGGGCAAACTCCTCGGGTCGGCGTTGTCGATCAAACCCATCCTCGCCATCGACGATGGCATCCTCACCTTGCGTGAGCGGCAACGGACGTTTTCGCGGGCGGTGGCGAAGATGACCGACACGGCAGTCGAATTTGCCGACGGCCGGGCGGTGACGCTGGGCGTGCAACACTGCCAGATCCCGGACGCCGCACACGATCTCGTCATTGCCGTCCGCGAACGTCTGCGTGTGGTGACCTCTGCACTGACCGTCGACCTCGGTCCGATCCTCGGTAGTCACATCGGACCGGGCGCACTCGGCCTGACGGTGACCACCCATCTGGATCCGATCGAGGGTGCAGACCAGGTCGACTGACCCGCCGGCTTTTCCCGATCCGCAGTCCACAGATCCGCGACACTGCACAGATCGCCGGCGACGACGGCGCAGGCGACCTCAGGGGCTGTGAATCGACTTAGGCTCGCCGCCATGAGTGACACGTCACGAACACCGCGTCGGGCCGGCGTCGAGGACTCCCACGCCCGCTCCCGGCGTCGTTCGGCACTCGACCGACTCTCCGGGCTCGAGCGCGTGAGCGGTGGTGCGCTTGCTCCTGCTGTCGAACCCGATGATGTTGCGCCGCAACGTGATACCTCCGAGAACCCGGAGGTCGACACGTCACCGACGCGGACCGCGGTCGACGACGGGTGGGGTGCGGTGGCACTGCCGGGTTGGCTCGATCCGATCGCCACCGATCCCGCCCCGGCCTACCCGAACTCCGACGGCGCTGCTCACGCCGGTGCCGCCAACCGTCGTCCGGGTGACGGTGATCGGTATCCCGATGAGGACCTCGTCCCCGATCCCGACGACGACATCGAGGACGGACTCGACGACCGTCCGCGTCGTCGCTTCGCCGTCGCCCCGCCGGCCGCGATCGCCATCATTCTCGTCGGCGTCGTGGCATGTGTGATCGCCGGATTCGGCCTGTTCGGCGATTCCGGGGCGGCACCCGCGGTGGACTTCGGCGCACCGGGCGGGCCGGCCACGTCGTCGAACCCCTCGGATGCCGTATCCGCGCCGTCGCGCGCATCCGCCTCGGACACGGGGCAGCCGCCCGTCGCCACTCCCGAGGTGGTCGTCAGCGTCGTCGGACTGGTCCACCGGCCAGGTCTGGTCCGGCTCCGCAGCGACGCCCGGATCGCCGACGCACTCGCCGCCGCCGGTGGCACGCGGGAGGGCGCCGACACGGTGTCGTTGAATCTGGCGCAACCTGTTCGCGACGGCGACCAGATCCTCGTGGGCTACGCGGCCCAGGAGGGCAGGCTCGCATTGCGCAGCGCGGTCGTGCCCTCGGCAGGCACATCCACCGCCGCCGGCACCGCGGTACCGTCGGGGACCGGTGCCACCGCAGGACAGGCCTCGACAGGTGCGGGCGCGTCGTCCCCGGCCGCCGGCGCCGCCGGGAACGCGGGCGGTCCGGTCAATCTGAACACCGCATCGGAGTCCGAACTCGACGCACTACCCGGTGTCGGCCCGGTCACCGCGCAGGCGATCATCGACTACCGCACGCGCAACGGCACTTTCAGCTCCGTCGAGCAGCTCGGCGAGGTCGACGGCATCGGGCCGTCGCGGCTGGCCAAGCTGCGCGGACTGGTGACGGTGTGAATGCGTGATCAGGATCTGCGCCTGCTGTCGCCGGCGGTGGCGGTGTGGATCATCACCGCGGTATGCCTCGGCGCCACGGTGCAGGTGGCGGTGATGATCGCGGTGTCCTCGACGGTTGTCGCGGTCGTCGTCGTGCTGATGTGGCGGACACGGCGCCTGCGATGGGAGATCGCCGGCCCGGCGGTGGTGTGTGCGGTGCTCGCCGCCACGTGCGCGACGGCGATGGCGTTGCGGCTGGAAACCCGTGACCGTCATCCGGTGCACGAGATGCGTGGCAAGGTCACGATGTGGCTGACGCTGCGTGAGGATCCGGTGGCGTTCGGACCCGCCGCGGCAGGCATGGTGCGGGCCCGGGTCGAGATCGACGCCGTCGCACGGCGATCGGTGACCTCAGCTCCGGCCGAACTCGTCGGCCGGATGCAGTCGTGGGCGGGTGTGCTTCCGGGGCAACGTGTTCGCGTCCTGGTGACGGTGCGTCCGCCGCCACCGGGAGAGCTCGTCGTCGCGCGGTTGACCACGTCGGGCGCGCCGACGCTGCTGGGCCGGCCCCCACCGCACCAGCGGTTCGCCGGCCACATCCGGGAACGGTTGCAGCGCAGCGCCGCACGGGCGCTGTCGCCGGAGGCATCGGGATTGTTCCCGGGGTTGGTCCTCGGCGACGAGAGCGCGCTGTCCTCGGAGGTCCGCGACGACTTCCGGGCCGCCGGTCTGCTCCACCTGACCGCGGTCTCCGGGGCCAACTTCGCGGTGGTGTGCGGTGCGGTGATCTTCGCGTTCCGGTTGGCCGGCGCGTCACCGAAGGTGGTGGTCGTCGCCGGTGCCCTGACGATCATCGGCTTCGTCATCCTCGTGCGGCCGTCGCCGAGCGTGCTGCGCGCGGCGATGATGGGCGGGGTGGGCCTGCTGGCATTGCTGAGCTCGCGGCGTTCGCAGGCGTTGCCGGCGCTCGGCGCGGCCGTCATCGGGGGTGTGTTGTGGTGGCCGGAGCTGGCCCGAGAACCGGGATTTGTGCTGTCGGTCGTGGCCACGGCGGGCCTCGTGATGGTCGCCCCCGGTATCCGGGATGCGCTGCGGGCCGTTCGGGTGCCCGCCGGGATCGCCGAGGTGACGGCGATGGCGGTTGCCGCCGCGGTGACCACCTCCCCGATGATCGCGTACCTGTCGGGCACCCTCAGCCTGGTGACGGTGGTGGCGAATGTGGCGGTCGCGCCGGTGGTGGCCGTCGTCGGGATCGTCGGCACCGCGGCAGCGCTGATCGGGGCGGCCGGAGGGACCGATGGCGTGCCGATGATGTTCTCGGAGTTGATGATCCGCGCGATGGCACCCGAGGTGTGGTGGATGATCACGTGCGCCGATCGCCTCGGGTCGTGGCGATGGGCGGTGATCGCGATACCGGAGGGCTGGCCCGGGGTGATGGTGTCGTTGACGTGCTCGGCCGTGATCGTCGCCGTCGCGGAGGTTCTCCGGCGCATCGACGCCGACGCGGTGCGGATCGCGGTGCTCCGGTGTCGGCGGGGTCTGGCACGATGGGGCCCGTGACCGAACGTCTGCATCTGCTCCTGGGGGACGACGACTTCCTCACCGGCCGTGTCATCGACGATGTGGTGGCGCAGCGGTCGGCGGCCACCGGGACCGACGTCCCGGTGACCAGGGTGCGTGCCGGTGACGTCACCGGCCCCGAACTCGCCGAATTGCTGAGCCCGTCGTTGTTCGCCGACGAGCGGGTGGTGGTCGTCGAGTCGGCCGCCGATGCCGGTAAGCAGCCGGCGGCGCTGATCTCCGAGACCGCACGGGAGTTGCCCGAGGGCGTCACGCTGCTGGTGGTACACACGGGTGGCGGCCGCGCGAAATCGCTCGCCGCCGATCTCCGCAAGGCTGACGCCACCGTGCACGAGTGTGTCGCGCCGCGGTGGCCGTCGGAGCGTATGACATTCGTCCGCAACGAGTTCCGGACGCTGGGCGTGCGGGTCTCCAACGATGTGGTGGAGGTGATCGTCGAATCCGTCGGCGCCCAGTTGCGTGAACTGGCGGCCGCGTGCAGCCAACTCGTCGCCGATACCGGTGGCAAGGTCGACGAGGAATCGGTGCGGCTGTACTACCAGGGCCGCCCGGAGGTCAGTGGCTTCGAGGTCGCCGACAAGGCGGTCGCCGGAGACCGTGCCGGTGCACTCGAGTCGCTGGCGTGGGCGTTGCACCACGGTGTCCCGCGAGTGCTGCTGGCCGACGCCCTGGCCGAGGCGGTGCATGCGATCGCCCGTGTGCGTGCGCTCGGGAACGTCGATGCCTCCGCGGCAGCCGAATTGGGGATGTCGCCGCGTCGGGTGAAGAACGCCCAGGCGCAGGGACGGGCGTGGGATTCGGAGTCGATCGCCGAGGCAGTGGTGGTCGTCGCCGCCCTCAACGGGGATGTGAAGGGGCAGGCCGCCGACGCGGACTTCGCGTTGACCGATGCGGTCGCCCGGGTCGCCGGGCTGCGACCCGCGGGTCGCCGGCGCGCGGGCTAGGACCGGGTGCGCCCCACGCACTTCACCCCGGTGACCGCGTGGGGATCACCGGGGTGAAGTACAGAAGCAGCGTCCGATTTCTCCGGACTGCAGCAGCCGTTTCAGGCGCTCGCGGTCGGGAGGGCCCGCCGGCGGTTCGATGCCGCCAGCCGGTCAGGGTTGCCGACGATTCAGAGTTTGTTGAGAGCCAGCGCCATCGCCGACTTCTTGTTGGCGGCCTGGTTGGCGTGGATGACGCCCTTGCTGGCGGCCTTGTCGAGCTTGCGACTGGTGGTCACCAGCAGGTCGCCGGCCTTGTCCTTGTCGCCGGCGTCCACGGCCTCACGGAAACCGCGGATCGCGGTGCGCAGGGAGGACTTGACCGACTGGTTGCGCTGCCGACGGATCTCGTTGCTGCGGTTGCGCTTGACCTGGGACTTGATGTTTGCCACGCGTGTGTACCTCGTCTGTGTAGTTCGTGTTCGTGCTCGGTGTTCGTACTTGCGGTCGTGTCTCGTCGGGTTGCGATGAACCCGACGAACCCCGACGGGCTCGGGCCGGATCTCCAGACGCTCCCGAGCAGGCCGGACCCGATTCCGATGGTCGGGGTCGGGCGACACTGCGACAGCGATCGAGTTTACCAGCCGGACACCTGCCCCCAAAATCGCGACGGCGAGGAGCGTGCGTCGCTTCTCCCGCCCGCCTCATCGATGAGCCGACCCCCCAGCCGATACCCAGCATCGCATCAGCGGCATCGGAGATTTCGGGCACTATCCTGACGATCATCATGTCCGTCGTCTACATCCACATCGGGTTGCCCAAGACCGGCACCACGCACCTGCAGGACCGGCTCTGGCACAACCGGGACCTCGCCCTGCAGGAGTCGGGTCTGCTCTACCCGGGCAACGAGATCTCCGACCACTTCCACGCCGCGGCACATCTGCAGCCGGACCGCTACCTCGACTGGGTCGATCCGGCCCATGCCCGGACCTGGGCGTCGATGGTCGGGCAGATGCGGCCGTGGCCCCAGACCTCGCTGGTTTCGCACGAATTGTTCGCCACCGCCACCGCCGATCAGGCGCGGCGCCTGGTCGCGGACCTCTCGTTCGCCGACGAGGTCCACGTCATCGCGACCGTCCGAGATCTGGCGCGTCAGTTGCCGTCGGTGTGGCAGGAGAACGTCAAGAACCAGCGGCGCGCCTCGTTCGACGAGTTCGTGACCTCGGTGCGGGCACATGCGGCGTCGCCGGGCGGCGTGGCCGGGGCGCCCGCCGCTCTGCCGGAGGAAGAGCCCTTCTGGGAATTCCAGGACCATGTGCGCATCCTGGCTCGCTGGGCGGAGGTGGTCGGCGCCGAGCGGGTCCACGTGGTGACCGTGCCGCGCACCCGTGGCGTCGGCGACGGACTGTGGGAACGGTTCCTGTCGGTGCTCGGTGTCGACCCGACGCCGTTGACCGTTCCGGTCCCGAATCTCAACACGTCACTGTCGGCGGCCCAGACCGAGATGCTGCGACAGCTCAACACCCGGTTGCAGCCCGACGTCGTGGACTGGCAGCGATACGAGCGGGTCCTCAAGGAACAGGTGGTCGCCCACATCATGTCGGGCCGGTCCGACGGGGCTCCGCACGGCTTGTCACCCGAACAGCGGGCATGGGCCGCCGATCGGTCCGCCGAGATGATCGCCGGGCTGCGATCCGCGGGCTATCCGGTCGTCGGCTCACTCGACGACCTGCAGGTACCACACGAGCGCGACGACGCCGCGGCGGCACCTCACGCCGACGAGGTCCTCGCTGCGGCGCTCGACACGCTGGCCGAGATGATCATCCGGTCGCCGATGCCGGTGACACGCCCGGCTGCGCAAACGCGTGCGATGAATCTGGTGCGTCGCGCACGCCGGCGGGTCCTGGCCCTACGGCGCACGATCGGCGGCTGAGTCCCGCCTGGGCCGATCGCCCGGGCCGGCAGCGGCGTCGGGGTCCGCCGACCACCATGCCGAATCGCGGAATCTGAGGCAACATGTCAGGTTATGAGCCCTGCATCGACGGACACGCCCGCGAAGAAGGCGCGTAAGACCTCTTCGGCGAAGACGACCGCGAATCGCTCGTCGACCGCGAAGCCGGACGGCAAGCCGGCGTCGAATGGGCGGGCGGGCAAGGCGAAGACCGCCACCACCTCTGTAAAGCCCACGGAAACAGGGATTTTCGCGGACTATGAGGTGGCCAAGTCGTTCGGCCGGGCCTACGACGAGATGTTCGACCACCAGGGTGAGGTCCGGTCGGCCTACCGCGGGATCTTCAAGGTCATGGCCGAATCCGAGCGCGCCGACATCGAGGGCCGTATCGACGCGCTCGGCCGCGCCTTCATCGACCAGGGCATCACCTTCTCCCTCTCGGGCAAGGAACGACCGTTCCCGTTGGACGTTGTGCCGCGGGTGATTTCGGCGTCGGAATGGTCCAAGCTCGAAGCCGGTATCACCCAGCGCGTACAGGCGCTCGAGTTGTTTCTCGACGACGTCTACGGCGAGCAGGAGATCCTGCGCGACGGGGTTCTGCCCAAACGGCTGGTGCATTCCTGTGAGCACTTCCATCGGCAGGCCGCAAACATCCGGCCGCCCAACGGCGTCCGGATCCACGTCGCCGGAATCGACCTGATTCGCGACGCCAACGGCGATTTCCGGGTACTCGAGGACAATCTGCGGTCACCGTCGGGTGTGTCGTACGTGATGGAGAACCGGCGCACCATGGCGCGCGTGTTCCCGGATCTGTTCTCCTCGCACAAGGTCCGCGCGGTCGCCGACTATCCGAGCCATCTGCTGCGGGCGCTGCGGGCCTCGGCGGCCTTCAATGAGGCCGACCCGAACATCGTGGTACTCACCCCGGGCGTGGCCAACTCGGCCTACTTCGAGCACTCGCTGCTCGCGCGGCTCATGGGCGTCGAACTCGTCGAGGGCCGTGACCTGTTCTGCCGCGACAACGTCGTCTACATGCGCACCACCGAGGGCGAGCAGCGTGTCGACGTCATCTACCGGCGCATCGACGACGACTTCCTCGATCCGATGCAGTTCCGGCCGGATTCGATGCTCGGCGTTGCCGGTCTGCTCAACGCGGCGCGCGCGGGCAACGTGGTGATCTCGTCGGCGGTGGGCAACGGCGTCGGTGACGACAAGTTGATCTACACCTACGTGCCGGAGATCATCGACTACTACCTCGGCGAGAAACCGATCATCGCCAATGTCGACACGCTGCGGTGCTGGCTTCCCGAGGAATGCGAGGAGGTCCTCGATCGCATCGACGAGCTGGTGGTGAAACCCGTTGAGGGATCGGGTGGTTACGGAATCGTCTTCGGTCCCGACGCGACCCGGGCCGAACTCGACACATTGGCCCGTAAGGTGCGCAACGATCCGCGCGGATGGATCGCACAGCCGGTGGTGCAGTTGTCGACCGTGCCGACCAAGGCCGGAGACAACCTCAGCCCGCGTCACGTCGACCTGCGTCCGTTCGCGGTCAACGACGGCGAATCGGTGTGGGTGCTGCCCGGCGGGCTGACCCGGGTGGCATTGCCGGAGGGATCGCTGGTCGTCAACTCCAGCCAGGGCGGCGGATCGAAGGACACCTGGGTGCTCGCAACCCGCAGCTCCGAGGGTGAGCGCGAGCTCGCCGGCGCCAAGGTCGTCACCAAGAGCGGTGTCGCCGCGGCCCGACCGGCCGAGAGCGCGCCGGATCCGTTGGTGGCGCAGACCCAACAGCAACAGCAGCAGCAGAGTGTCGGCACGCACTCGGCACAGACGCACACACTGGGGTCGATGACCCAGACGCAGATGACCCAGAAGCAGTCGTCTCGATCGGTGCCGACCCAGGACGGTGATGCCCGATGATGTTGGCCCGCAACGCCGAATCCCTCTACTGGATCGGTCGTTACGTCGAGCGCGCCGACGACATGGCACGCCTGCTCGACGTCGCGATCCACCAGTTGCTCGAGGACGCCACCGCCGACGTCGACTCGTCGGTGCGGCTGGTCATCCAGGTCCTGGGACTCGACGCACCCCCGAGTGGAACCGAACTCGATGTCTGGTCGCTGACCGAACGCGTCGCCTACGCCAAGGAGTCGACCGGATCGATCGTCGACCTCATCCGTTCGGCCCGCGAGAATGCCAGGGGCGCACGCGAAGTCACCTCCAGTGAGATGTGGGAGTGCCTCAACACCACCTACAACGGTCTGGCCGATGCCGAGCGTCGATCACGCCGCCTGGGCCCTCACGAGTTCTTGTCGTATGTGAAGAATCGCGCCGCGATGTTCGCCGGACTCGCCGACGCCACGCTCAGCCACGACGACGGTTACCGCTACCTGCTGTTGGGCCGCTCGGTGGAGCGGGTCGACATGACCATCCGCATGCTTCTCGCCCGAGCCGGGGACCGAGCCGGGTCGCCCGCGTGGGTCAACGTGCTGGTGTCGGCGGGCGCACACGACACCTTCCTGCGCACCTACCGCGGCGTCATCAACGCCGAGAACATCGTCGAATTCATGTTGCTGGACCGGCTTTTCCCGCGATCGGTGTTCCACGCACTCAGCGTTGCCGAACACAATCTGGCCGATCTGGAGAAGGGCCCGAGCCGGACCGGCGCCCAGGCCGAGGCGCTGCTCCTACTCGGGCGCGCCCGCAGTTCGCTGGAATTCCTGGAGCCGGGCGATCTGCTCGACGGGTTGCAGGAGCGGCTACTCGATCTGCAGGACACCTGTCGCGCGGTCAACGAGGCGGTCACCGCCCAGTACTTCCATGTGTCGCCGTACGTGTCGTGGGCCGATGCCCGCGTCAGCGACGGTGAGGAGCATGTCATCGAGGAGAGTGAACTGTGAGCTGGCGACTGAGGGTCGTGCATTCGACGGGCTTCGCCTACCAGAGCCCGGTCACCTCGTCCTACAACGAGGCCCGGCTGACACCGCGCAGCGACAGCAGGCAGAACGTCATCGTCAATCGTGTGGAGACCGTTCCGGCGACTCGCTCGTACCGTTACACCGACTACTGGGGGACCGCGGTCACCGCCTTCGATCTCCATGCGCCCCATGAGGAACTCGAGGTCTCGGGGATGTCGGTGGTGGAGACCGAACCCGGCGAACGGCCGGAGGACGACCGCAAACGCGATTGGGACGGCATCCGTAACGAGGAGGTCGAGGACCGCTACGACGAGGCGCTCTCGAACACGCCGTACGTGCCCCGCAACCGCAGTCTGGTGGCGACCGCCAAGAGGCTGACCAAGGGCCTCGATCCCGAAGAGGCCGTCGAGGCGGTATGCCGCTACGTCTACGACGAGATGCAATACGTCCCGGGAACCACCGGTGTGCACACCACCGCGGTCGACGCGTGGAACGAACGCAAGGGCGTGTGCCAGGACTACGCCCACCTGACCCTGCTGATGTTGCGCGGCCTGGGGATCCCGTCTCGCTATGTGTCGGGGTATCTGCATCCGAAACCCAATGCGGCCGTGGACAAGACGGTTGAAGGTCAGAGTCACGCGTGGATCGAGGCCTGGACCGGTGGGTGGTGGGGCTTCGACCCGACCAACTTCACCGAGATCACCGAACAGCACGTCTCGGTCGGCGTCGGCCGCGACTACTCCGACGTCTCGCCGCTCAAGGGCATCTACACCGGTGGTCAGGCCACCGACCTCGATGTCGTCGTGGAGATCACGCGGCTGGCGTGATCACCGCCAGCCGAACCGATCACGCAGTTCCGTTGCGACCCTGTCGAATCGGGCTCGGTCCAGGATCGCGCCCTCGCGTCGGATGCCGTCGGCGTCGACGACGAGAACGCGGTCGAGACGGATGAAGCTCTCGCGATGGTCGGAGTCCCAGCCGCCCGCCCCGATCGAGAGCCAGTTGTCGTCGTCACGGTGATGGTCCTTGCTGGACAACATGAGTGCGAGGACCAGTTCCGACATGACGTCGGTGGAGCCGGCCTCACCCGCGGGGTCCTCGGCCGGGTCGCGGCCGACGACGAGCACCGGGCGATCCTTGCCCTGTGACGGATCCTCCTCGAATTCGACCCAGGTCCAGACGATCTCACCGGGATCGGCATCCCCGTCGAGGTCGGGGGAGTAGCTGATGGCGCGGGCCACCTCGGTGGTGGGGCGCATCGCGTGGCCGTTCATGCGCCGATCTCCCATCATGCGCCGATCTCCCCGAGCAGGAAGTGCTCGACCGCGTCGGCGGCGAGGGGAGCGGTCGGTTTCTTCGTCGGATCGAGGTTGTGGCCTGCCTTGGCGATCTCCACCAGCCGGGTCGGGGCGGGGATCAGGTCGATCGCCGCCTCGATCTCGTCGGTCGTGGCGAACGGGTCGGTGCTGCCGTGGACGACGAGCGTCGGGACGGTGATCGAGGGCAGATGTTCGGTGCGGGACTTCTCGGGTTTGCCCGGCGGGTGCAACGGGTAGGAGCTCAACATCAGGCCGTCGGCGGCCTCGGCGCCGTCCTCGGCCAGCACCATTGAGGCCTGTCGTCCGCCGTAGGAGTGGCCGCCGACGATCAGCGGGCCCGTCGACAACGACCGAAAGGCCGCGCAGGCGGCGCGCACACCATCACGGTCGGCGGCCGCGGTCGACGGACTCGGCGGCCCCTTGGGGCGGCGCTGACGGTAGGGCAGGTCGATCCGGGCCACGGCAAATCCGCGGCCGGAGAGTTCGCTCGCGTAGGCGAGCAGGATCGCGGTGTCCCGGTTGCCCCCGGCGCCGTGTGCCAGGACGACGGTCGCCCGCGGTGTCTGCTGGGGATGATGGATGGTCGCGACGACCGAGCCCTCGTCGTACGGTTCGGTTCCGGTGTTCTCCGCCACAGCGACACGGTATCGCGGGCGGCGCGCGCCGAGCGCTGTCGAGGGGTGGGGAGGGCGCTGTCGGCGGATACAAGAGCGCTGTCGAGGGTGGGGAGGGCGCTGTCGGCGGATACAAGGGCGCTGTGGGGGGTGGGGAGGGCGCTGTCGGGGGTTGTGGGGTGATCGGGTCGGGGCCGCACCGAGGTCGTGACCAAGCGAGGTCATGAGAAACTGGTACGACGCAGCACCGTGTTACCACCGAGGAGTAGTCCGATTCCCACCTTCGCCGACACCACGTTCACCGATCCCGCGCAGATCAGGAACTTCTGCATCATCGCGCACATCGACCACGGGAAGTCCACCCTCGCCGATCGCATGCTGCAACTCACCGGCGTGGTCTCCGATCGGGACATGCGGGCGCAGTACCTCGACCGGATGGACATCGAGCGCGAACGCGGCATCACGATCAAGGCGCAGAACGTGCGGCTGCCGTGGACGGTGACCGGCGCGGACGGCACCGACGAGAGGTACGTGCTGCACCTCATCGACACCCCCGGCCACGTCGACTTCACCTACGAGGTGTCCCGCGCGCTCGAGGCCTGTGAGGGTGCCGTCTTGCTGGTCGATGCCGCGCAGGGCATCGAGGCGCAGACCCTGGCCAATCTCTACCTCGCGATGGACAACGATCTGACCATCATCCCGGTGCTCAACAAGATCGACCTGCCCGCGGCCGATCCCGATCGCTATGCCGCGGAGATCGCCCACATCATCGGGTGCGAGGCCGACGAGGTGCTGCGGGTCTCGGGTAAGACCGGTGCGGGTGTGCCCGCGCTGCTCGACGAGGTGATCCGCCAGGTACCGGCGCCGCAGGGTGACCCGGACGCACCGGCGCGCGCGATGATCTTCGACTCCGTCTACGACACCTATCGGGGCGTGGTCACCTACGTGCGTGTGGTCGACGGCGCGATCGTGCCGCGCGAGAAGATCGCGATGATGTCCACCGGCGCCACCCATGAACTGCTCGAGGTCGGCATCGTCTCGCCCGAGCCCAAGCCGTCCAAGGGGCTCGGCGTCGGCGAGGTCGGGTATCTGATCACCGGCGTGAAGGATGTGCGGCAGTCCAAGGTCGGCGACACTGTGACCACGGCCCGGCACGGCGCGAGTGAGCCGCTCACCGGATATCGCGAGCCCCGCCCGATGGTCTACTCCGGCCTGTATCCGGTGGACGGATCGGACTATCCGGTGCTGCGCGATGCGCTGGACAAGCTGCAGCTCAACGACGCCGCACTCACCTACGACCCGGAGACCTCGGTGGCCCTCGGATTCGGGTTCCGCTGCGGGTTCCTCGGTCTGCTGCACATGGAGATCACCCGTGAGCGACTCGAGCGCGAATTCGATCTCGACCTGATCTCCACGGCGCCCAACGTGGTCTACCGGGTGGTGATGGAAGACGGCGCCGAGCACATCGTCACCAACCCATCGGACTGGCCGGAAGGCAAGGCACGCAACATCTTCGAGCCCATCGTCAAGACCACGATCATCGCGCCGAGCGAGTTCATCGGCGCCATCATGGAGTTGTGCCAGTCGCGGCGCGGCGAACTCGGTGGCATGGACTACCTCTCGGAGACCCGGGTGGAGATGCGCTACACCATGCCGATGGCCGAGATCATCTTCGACTTCTTCGATTCGCTGAAATCCCGGACCCGCGGATATGCCAGTCTCGATTACGAGGAGGCCGGTGAGCAGGAGGCCGATCTGGTCAAGGTGGACATCTTGTTGCAGGGCGAGGCGGTCGACGCCTTCAGTGCGATCGTGCACCGCGACGCCGCCTACACCTACGGCAACAAGATGGCGATCAAGCTCAAAGAACTCATCCCGCGCCAGCAGTACGAGGTGCCGATCCAGGCCGCCATCGGGTCGAAGATCATTGCGCGCGAGAACATTCGAGCGATCCGCAAGGACGTGCTGGCCAAATGCTACGGCGGTGACATCAGCCGTAAACGCAAACTGCTCGAGAAGCAGAAAGAAGGCAAGAAGCGCATGAAGACCATCGGGCGGGTCGACGTGCCGCAGGAGGCGTTCGTGGCGGCACTGTCCACCGATTCGCAGGGCGACAAGCCGAAGGGGAAATGATGACCGCCGGTGGACCGAGTATGAATCCCGTTCTCGCAGTGGGTGATCTACCGCACGGACTGCCGGACTTCGCGTCGATCTCCGACGAGGATTTCTTGCCCGCCTTCACCGAGGCCATGGGCACCCACCTCGACGAGGTCGCCGCGATCGCCGACAACCCGCAACCGCCGACCTTCGCCAACACCGTTGAGGCGCTCGAGTTGTCGGGCCGCGATCTGGCCCGTGCGGCGGGCGTCTTCTTCAACCTCGTCGGCCCTGACACCAATCCGCGGCGCAACGAGATCTCCCAGGAGTTGTCCACGCGGCTGACCGATCACGCGAACACCATCGCGATGAACCCGGCGCTGTTCGCCCGGATCTCGGAGCTGCACGGTCGCGCCGACGAGCTCGGGCTCACCGAGCCGCAACGCCGCCTCCTCGACAAGAGCTACCGCGATGCCGTGCGCGCGGGTGCGGGCCTCGATGCGTCCGGGCAGGCCCAGATGCGTGAGATCTCTTCGCGCCTGGCGTTTCTGACGACCACGTTCTCGCAGAAGATCCTCGATGACACCAACGCCTCGGCGCTGCTCGTCGACGATGTCGCCGAGCTCGACGGACTCGGTGCCGGCCAGATCGCCTCGGCGCGGCGTGCCGCGGCCGAGGCCGGTCACGAGTCCGGCTACCTGATCAGCCTGGAACTGCCCACGAGTCAGTCGGTGCTGACCGAACTGTCCGACGCGCAGACCCGCCGGCGGGTCTTCGACGCCTCGATCTCCCGCTGCGCGCGCGACAACGATTTCGACACACGGGTGTTGCTGCGCGAGATCGTCGTGCTGCGGGCCCGGCGCGCACAACTGCTCGGCTATCGCGATCACGCCGACTACGTGATGGCCGAGCAGACCGCGCCCGATGCCGCAGCCGTGGAGCAGTTGCTGACCGAGTTGATCGGCTCGGCGACGGCTGCGGGCGAGCGGGAGATCGCCGCGCTGACCGAGTACGCACGCAGCACCGACCCGGCCGTCCGGATCGGTGCCGCAGATCTCACCTATTGGCTTGCGCGGCAACGTCGTTCACGATCCGAGGTGGACCTCGACGCGTTCGCCGACTATTGCGAACTCGACACCGTGATCACGCGCGGCGTGTTCTATGCGGCCGGCGTCCTCTACGGATTGAGCTTCACCGAGCGCCCGGATCTGCGCGCCTACCACCCCGATGTGCGCATCTGGGAGGTCTTCGACGAGTCCGGCGGCAGCATCGGGCTGTTCCTGGGCGACTTTTTCGCGCGGCCGTCCAAGCGGGGCGGGGCGTGGATGAACAACATCGTCGATCAGTCGTCTCTGCTCGCGACCCAACCGGTCATCGTCAATGTGCTGAACATCCCCAAACCCGATGCGGGACAACCCGCTCTGCTGAGCGTCGATCAGCTGACCACGCTGTTCCACGAGTTCGGCCACGCCCTGCACGGCCTGCTCTCGGCCGTCGCATACCCGTCGCAGTCGGGGACGTCGGTGCCGCGGGACTTCGTCGAATTCCCCTCACAGGTCAACGAGATGTGGGCGCTGCACCCCGACGTCCTCGCCCACTATGCGCGCCACCACGAGACGGGGGAGCCGATCCCCGCCGAACTCGCCGACGCCGCACGGGCCAACGCCGGCGCCGACACCGCCCACGGCACCATCGAGTATCTCGCCGCATCGGCGCTCGATCTGGCCTGGCACCGACTGTCGGTCGCCGACGCCGAGGCGGTCACCGACGTCGAGGCATTCGAGACCGATGCATTGCGTGCGGCGGGTATCGGAACCGACCTGATCCCACCCCGCTACCGCAGCGCCTACTTCAATCACATCTTCGGCGGTGGTTACTCGGCCGGCTATTACTCCTACATCTGGTCGGAGGTGCTCGACGCCGAGACCGAACGCTGGTTCCTCGCCGAGGGTGGTTTACGTCGGGAGAACGGCACCCGCTTTGCCGCGTCGACGCTGTCTCGCGGCAACAGTGTGGATCCGCTTGTGTCGCATGAGAAGTTGATCGGGCACAAGCCCGAGATCGGGCCGCTGATGCGACGGCGCGGGTTGGTCACCGAGGACGCGTGAACCCATGGCGCGCGGGGATCTGACGCGCTACGCGCTGCTCAGTATCGTCACCGCGATCGTGGTGATCATCATGAAGCTGCTCGCCTGGCGGGTCAGCGGGTCGGTCGGACTGCTGTCGGATGCCCTGGAGTCGCTGGTCAATCTGGCGGCGGCGGTCGCGGCATTCCTCGCGCTACGGGTCGTGGCGCGTCCGGCCGATGCGGAGCACAACTTCGGCCATTCCAAGGCCGAGTACTTCTCGGCGGTGTTCGAGGGTGTGCTCATCATCGCGGCCGCCGTGGCGATCGTGGTCGCGGCCGCCGAGCGACTCGCGCACCCGGCCGAACTCGACTCGGTGGGGCTGGGCCTGGTGATCTCGGTGGTCGCCACGGTCCTCAACGGTGCCGTGGCGGTGCTGTTGCTGCGGGCGGGCAAACGGTACCGATCGATGACGCTGGAGGCCGACGGCAAACATCTGCTGACCGACGTGTGGACGACGGTCGGGGTGGTCGTCGGTGTGTTCCTGGTCATGGTGACCGGATGGCAACCGCTGGATTCGATCGTGGCGATCCTGGTCGCGATCAACATCGTGTTCGTCGGTGGTCGCCTGGTGTGGCGATCCGGTGACGGTTTGCTCGATGCGGCGCTGCCGGCCGCCGACCTGGTGAAGATCTCCGGCGTCCTGGACCGATTCCGTTCGGAGAAGGTCGATTTCCACGACATCCGCACTCGAGAGGCCGGGCACGAGCGCTTCGTCCAGCTCCACATGCTCGTGCCGGGGGAGTGGACGATCGATCGCGCCCACGATCTCGTCGAGGCCGTGGAGGACGAGTTGCACGCGACTCTCGACCACCTCCGGGTGACGATTCACCTGGAGCCGATCGACGACCCGCGCGCCTACGAACCCTGGCGGCTGGACGCGCCGGACTGAGTGGGTCGGGTCGGGGCATATGATGGCGTCCGGCCCGGGGCCGGCGCCGAGCGAGTCCGGATCGCACGATCCGAGAGTTCGAATCACGCTGATCAAAACCCCGGGACGACCGGCGGCGGATGAGGTGATCACTGGTGAAGGGGCTACTCGCCTGGTGGGACGGGGTGGAGGAATGGCTGACCGGCCTGGCCTTCGTTCCGCAGCTCCTGGTCACCCTCGTGGTGTTGGTGCCATGCGCGATCGTCGTGGCCATCGCGTTGAACGCACTGGTAAACGCCGTGATGTCGGTGATCGATCGTCGTCGGTTCGCCGATGACGACAGGAAGGGTTTGTAGTCGGTGATTCGTTCACGTGTGACCTGGGCGTTGCTCGCGCTCATCGTTCTGGTCCTGCTGGCCTGGCTCCTGACTCGATAGCATCGTCGCCCGACGGTGTAAAGAGGCGGTGTGTGACGTGCGGCCCGCCCGTGTCGGCGTTGCTAGCGTGAGTCGGTCCGCCGGACGGTACAGACCCACCGATGTGGTGCGTCTTCGCTGCCCGGCGAGCGCGATTCATGCCCCAGCCCGTCATGTCCAGTCCGTCATGTCCAGTCATGGCGACCTCAGTCACGGAGGAACGTGTCAGTGAGTAACGTGCCTGGGACTCGCGTGCCCAGCAGTGCTGCCGCCCTCACGCGACGCAGCGCACCGGTGCTGGTGTGTCTGCTGGCGCTCGCGATGGTCCTGATCTCCGGGTGCGCCGGCGGTTCCACCGACGAACCCGACGGTGTCGACATCTCCAGCGGCAGCCGGCACCTCGACCTTGTGGCGTACGCAACGCCGAAATCGGGGTTCGACCACATCATCCCGGCCTTCCGCGCGACCCCCGCAGGCGCCGACATCGGCTTCTCGGCCTCCTACGGCGCCTCCGGGGACCAGTCCCGCAAGGTCGCGCGCCGCGTGCCCGCCGACGTCGTGAACCTCTCCGTCGAGCCCGACATCACCCGGCTGGTCAAGGCCGGTCTGGTGGACAAGGACTGGAAGACCCAATTCCCGTACAACAGCACCCCCTTCGGGTCGGTGGTGGCGCTCGTGGTGCGCAAGGGCAACCCGAAGAACATCCACAACTGGAACGACCTGCTCAAGCCCGGCGTGCAGGTGGTGACCCCGAACCCCGGTAGCTCGGGATCGGCCAAATGGAATCTGCTCGCGCCGTACGCGGCGATGAGCGACGGTGGCCGCAACTCCCAGGCCGGCCTCGACTACGTCGCCCAGCTCGTCCGTGACCATGTGCGCGTGGTCCCCAAATCGGGTCGCGAGGCCACCACGGCCTTCGAGCAGGGGCAGGGTGATGTGCTGATCAGCTACGAGAACGAGGCGATCATGCTCGACCGGGCCAACGCCACCGCGAGTCCACGCAACCAGGTCGAGTACCTCATTCCGCCGCAGACGTTCAAGATCGAGAACCCGGTCGCGATCGTCAATACGACCTCCGACCTCGCCGGCGCCCGCGCATTCGTCGGATTCCTGTTCACCGATGAGGCACAACGGATCTGGGCTCAACAGGGCTTCCGGCCGGTCGCGCCCGCGATCGCCGAGCAGACCCGCGACCTGTTCCCGGGAGCCATCGAGAAGCTGTGGACGATCAAAGAACTGGGCAAGGTTCTCGGTGCCGGGACCGCCGCGAAGAACGACGGCGTGGACCTCACCGGGTGGAAGGCCGTCGACTCGGCGCTCTTCGGGACCAGTGGGGCGATCACCAAGATCTACGACGCAGGGGGCAGACAGTGACCTCGAACGTCTCGACGACCGAACCCGGAGCGGACGCGCCGCCGCCCGGCGCCGCGCCGCCCGGCGGATTCCTGGGGCGGGCACGCACGTTCACCGGGGTCAGCCCGGCCACCGTGGGGCTGGCCTGGCTGTGGCTCAGTGTCATCGTGCTGCTGCCGCTGGCGGCGATCACCGTGCAGTCCTTCGACGACGGCTGGAGCGGGTTCTGGGATGCGGTCACCGCGCCCGCCGCACTCGACGCCCTGTGGATCACCGTGCTCGTCTCGGTGTTCGCGGCGCTGATCAACGTCGTCTTCGGGACCATCATCGCCTGGGTGTTGGTCCGGGATGAGTTCCCCGGCAAGGGATTCGTCAACGCGATCATCGATCTGCCGTTCGCCCTGCCGACCATCGTGGCCAGCCTGGTGCTGCTGTCGCTCTACGGCCCCAACAGTCCGATCGACATCCAGCTCAACGCCACCAAACCGGCGCTGGTGATCGCCCTGACGTTCGTCACACTGCCGTTCGTCGTGCGACAGGTACAGCCGGTGCTGCTCGAACTCGACGTCGACGTCGAGGAGGCCGCCGCGGTTCTCGGTGCGCGCAACTGGACGACGTTCCGCAAGATCGTGCTGCCGGCACTGCTGCCGTCGATCCTGACCGGGGCGGGGCTGGCCTTCACCCGCGCGATCGGGGAATTCGGTTCGGTGGTCCTCATCGGCGGCAACATCCCCGGCGACACCCAGGTCGCCTCGCAGTACATCCAGCAACAGATCGAGATCGATTCGCCGGTCAGCGCCGCGGCGATCTCGGTGGTGCTGTTGCTCATCGCCTTCGTGACACTGCTGATCCTGCGCATCGCGGGCCGGCGGCAGTCCACCCGGGAGGACGCCGACCGATGAAAGTGTCACCCCTGACCCGATACGGGCTGCGCGCGATCGCGCTGATCTATCTGTTCATCCTGTTGATCGTGCCGGTCGGCACCATCTTCTATCGCTCCTTCGAACACGGCATCGTGCAGTTCTGGGAATGGATCACCACACCGGCGGCGATCTCGGCGTTGCAGCTGAGCCTGCTGATCGTGGTGATCGTCGTGCCGCTGAACGTGGTCTTCGGTGTGCTCACCGCACTTGCGTTGGCGCGCGGGCGATTCCCGGGCAAGGGCGTCCTGCAGGCCGTGGTGGATCTACCGTTCGCGGTGTCCCCGGTCGTCGCCGGCGTCGCACTGATCCTGTTGTGGGGGTACGGCGGGTGGTTCGGCGGAGTCGAGAGTCTCGGCTTCCGGGTGATCTTCGGTTTCCCGGGATTGGTGCTGGCCACCCTGTTCGTCACGCTGCCGTTCGTCGCGCGCGAGGTCGAGCCGGTGCTGCGGGAGATCGGTACCGAGCAGGAAGAGGCCGCGGCCACCCTGGGAGCCAATGCGTGGCAGGTGTTCTGGCGGATCACCCTGCCCGCCATCCGGTGGGGCCTGACCTACGGTGTGGTGCTCACGGTGGCCCGCGCGCTCGGCGAGTACGGCGCCGTGACCATGGTGTCGTCGAACTATCCGGGTATCTCCCAGACGCTGACGCTGTTGGTCAACTCGCGCTACACCGATGACTACAACGAGTTCGGCGCGTACGCGGCGGCCACGCTGTTGATGTTCGTCGCGATCGTGGTGCTGGTGCTGATGTCGCTGATCGAGCGCCGGGCGAAATCCCGTGTCGCCGACGCCAGTGGCACCGGTGCCGGCGGCCCGGCCTCGCCGGACACGGTTGTCGAGACCCAGCTGACCGTGCCGCACGGCCCGGAGTCGATCGACGCCCATCAGGTGGTCACCGAGCATGTCCACCACGACGCCGCGCCACACGGTTCGGCCCCCCGAAATGCCTCTGCCCGTGAGAAAGGCGTGTGACATGTCCATCTCGGTGATTGGAGCGAACAAGCGCTACGGCGACTTCGCGGCTCTCGACGACGTCTCGATCGACATCCCCGACGGTCAGTTGACCTCGCTGCTCGGCCCGTCGGGGTCGGGCAAATCGACACTGCTGCGCGCGATCGCGGGCCTGGACACCCTCGACTCGGGCACCGTGATTATCAACGGCAACGACGTGTCCAAGAAGTCACCGCAGAAGCGTGACATCGGATTCGTGTTCCAGCACTACGCGGCCTTCAAACACCTCACCGTGCGCGACAACATCGCCTTCGGGCTGAAGATCCGCAAGAAGCCCAAGGCCGAGGTGGACGCCAAGGTCGACGAGTTGCTCGAGGTCGTCGGGCTCACCGTGTTCCAGCGGCGCTTTCCCGCGCAGTTGTCCGGCGGCCAGCGCCAGCGCATGGCACTGGCCCGCGCCCTGGCCGTCGATCCCAAGGTGCTGCTCCTCGACGAGCCGTTCGGCGCACTCGACGCCAAGGTGCGCGAAGACCTGCGAAAGTGGTTGCGCCGTCTGCACGAAGAGGTCCACGTGACCACGGTGCTGGTGACCCACGACCAGCAGGAGGCGCTCGACGTCTCCGACCGGATCGCCGTGCTCAACAAGGGCCGCATCGAACAGGTCGGTGCGCCCGATGATCTCTACGACCGACCGGTCAACCCGTTCGTCGCATCGTTCCTCGGTTCGACCGTGCGACTCAACGGCGAACTGGTACGCCCGCACGACATCCGGATCGGGCGCACCCCGGAGATGGCGTGGCCGTCTGCGGACCCGACCCTGGACACCGGGGTCCTCAAGGCGACGGTGAAGCGGGTGGTGAATCTGGGATTCGAAACCCGCGTGGAACTCGTGGCGGTGGCCTCGGGTGAGGAGTTCGCCGCGCAGATCACCCGTGGCGATCAGAACGCTCTGAATCTGGTGGCCGGCGAGACCGTCTACGCGCGGGCCACCAAGGTCGCGGCGCTCTCGGAGAGCTGAGCGGTCCCGGGGCGGAGCGGGTTTCCGGAGTCGAGCGGGTTCCGGGACCGGACCGTCATCGTGAGTGATCGGCGGTCAGACCGTCGAGAGGGGAGCCCGCCACCGCCGTCGTATAACGGTCGGCGATCGCCTCGATCACATCCGGATGGGCGCCGAGCGGACCGGCGACCAGCGCGCCCGGGGCGAGCCGGTCCAGTGCGGTCTCGACGCGCTCGGTCAACAGGCCCGCGGACAAGAAGTAGGGGCTGAGGGCGATGCGCTCGGCCCCGGCGGTACGCAGGCGCCGGATCGCGGTGCGCAGGGCGATCTCACCGGTACCGAGCCGGGTCGCGAAGACCACATCGACCGGGCGGTGCAGCCGGGTCGACAGCTCGACGGCACGTCGCCGGACCACCAGCGCGGCAGCGGGATTCGTCGAACCGACGGCCGTGACCAGCAGACCGTCGGAGTCGGCGAGTCCGGCCTGCTCGAGACGATCGGCCAACGCCGCCGACAATGAGGTCGTGCCGATCACACTGGTGATCACCACATCGCCGGGCGCCCGTGTCGCGGCAACGATCTCGGGCAGATCGATGTCGCTGTGATAGCCGGGAGCCAGCAACAGCGGCACCACGACCACCCGCCCACGCAGTTCCGCCAGCTCGTCGGCGACCAGCGGCTCGTCGAGATCGAGGAACGACAGGCGCACCTCCGTACCCGGGAGACGACGGGCGACGGCGTGCCGCACACGGCGGGCCGTGTCGGCGAACCGGGGGTCCCGGCTGCCGTGCGCGACGAGCAGAAGACTCGCGCTCACACCAACTCTTGGAGGTGCAGGGACCCCAGGGCGTCACCGACCAGCCCGGCAGCCAGCGTGTTGCCGCCCTGCGGGTCGATCAGCAAGAAGCTGCCCGACTCCCGGTTCACCTGATAGTCGTCGGCCGGAATCGGCTCGGCGGTCTGCACGGTGATGCGGCCGATGTGATTGAGCTCCAACGAGTCCGGTGCATCGGTCAACGCCAGGTTCTGCTCGTCGAACAGCACGTCGAGGGTGCCGACGATGGCCTGGGTGGTCTTGGTGCCGTGCTTGAGCAGCAGACGGGCACCCGGGCGCAGAGGCTTGTCGGCCAGCCAGCACACCGTCGCGGAGAACTGCTGGATCGGCTCCGGCGCATCGACGGCCGAGGCGATGAGGTCACCACGGGAGATGTCGACGTCGTCGGCGAGCAGAAGGGTGACACTGCGACCGGTGTGCGCGGTCGCCAATTGACCGTCCGCGGTGTCGATCTGGGTGACGGTCGTGCGGACCCCGGACGGAGACACGACGACCTCGTCACCGACGGAGACCCGCCCGGCGGCGATCTGCCCGGCATACCCGCGGTAATCCGGGTATTCCGGTGTGCGCGGCCGGATCACGTACTGCACCGGGAACCGCAGCCCCACCTCCGACCGATCCGAACCGCTCGCTGCGTCGGTGACATTCGACCCGCTCGCTGCGCTCCCGGCGTCGGTCCCGTTCGGGACCGTCTCGAGATGCTCGATGAGCGTCGGGCCGTCGTAGAACGGCGTGTTCTGCGACCGGGTGGCGATGTTGTCGCCGTGCAGCGCCGACACCGGGATCGCGGTGACCTGCTCGTCGGACCAGCCCAGGGTGCGCGTCAGGGAGCGGAATTCGTCGGAGATCTCGGCGAACACGGTGGCCGCATCCTCGACGAGGTCGATCTTGTTCACCGCGAGCACCAGCTGCGGAACACCGAGCAGGGCCATCACCGCCGCGTGCCGACGGGTCTGGGAGACCACGCCGTTGCGGGCGTCGACGAGCAGCATCACCAGCTGCGCGGTGGAGGCACCCGACACGGTGTTGCGCGTGTACTGCACGTGGCCGGGGGTGTCGGCGAGCACGAATGAGCGTGCGGGCGTGGCGAAGTAGCGGTAGGCGACGTCGATGGTGATGCCCTGCTCGCGCTCGGCGCGCAGGCCGTCGACGAGTAGCGACAGGTCCGGCCCGGCCAGTCCGCGATCGACCGAGGCGCGGGTGACCGCGTCGATCTGGTCGGCGAGCACCGATTTGGTGTCATAGAGCAACCGGCCGACCAGGGTCGACTTGCCGTCGTCGACGCTACCGGCGGTCGCGATGCGCAGCAGGTCGGGGACGTGTCCGAGAGTGTTGTTGGCCATCAGAAGTATCCTTCGCGTTTACGGTCTTCCATGGCCGCCTCCGACACGCGGTCGTCACCGCGGGTGGCACCACGCTCGGTGAGTCGCGATGCGGCGACCTCGGCCAGGACGGCCTCGTTGTCGGCGGCCTCGGACAGCACCGCACCGGTCGACGAACCGTCGCCGACGGTGCGGTAACGGACCGAAAGACGTTGGAGCTCTTCGCCGTCGCGCGGCCCACCCCAGACGCCGGGGGTCATCCACATGCCGTCGCGCTCGAACACGTCGCGCTCGTGGGCGTAGTAGATCGACGGCAGCAGCACCTGCTCGCGGGCGATGTAGCGCCACACGTCGAGCTCGGTCCAGTTCGACAGGGGGAACACCCGGACGTGCTCGCCGGGGGCGTGGCGACCGTTGTACAGGTTCCACAGCTCCGGGCGCTGACGTTTGGGATCCCACTGGCCGAAGGCGTTGCGCAGCGAGAAGATCCGCTCCTTGGCGCGTGAACGTTCCTCGTCCCGGCGCCCGCCGCCGAACACCGCGTCGAAGCGGTTCTCGGTGATCGCGTCGAGCAGCGGGATCGTCTGCAGCGGGTTGCGCACCCCGTCGGGACGCTCGGTGAGCCGACCGTCGGCGAGGTAGTCCTCGACCTTGGCCACATGCAGCCGCAGGTCGTGGCGGGCCACCACCTGGTCGCGGAACTCGAGGACCTCGGGCAGGTTGTGCCCGGTGTCGACATGCAGCAGCGAGAACGGAAGCGGCGCAGGCCAGAACGCCTTGAGGGCCACATGCAGCAGAACGGTGGAGTCCTTGCCGCCGGAGAACAAGATCACCGGACGTTCGAATTCGCCTGCGACCTCACGGAAGATGTGGATCGCCTCGGACTCGAGGGCGTCGAGGGTGGTGAAGTCGTCGCTGCTGTCCACCTCGCGGTCGGCGCTGGCGACTGGATCGGTGATGGTCATGCGTGCAGCCCACATTCTGTCTTGGCGCGGCCGGCCCAGCGGCCGCTGCGCGGATCGGATCCGGGTTCGGGTTTGGCCGTGCACGGGGCGCAGCCGATCGACGGATAGCCTTCGTCGACAAGAGGATTCACGAGTACGCCGTGAGCGTCGATATAGGACTGCATCTGCTCGTCGGACCATGCGGCGATCGGATTGATCTTCACCAGCCCGAAGCCCTCGTCGAACGAGATCAGCGGCGCATTGGCGCGGGTGGGGGCCTCCACCCGACGGATGCCGGTCACCCAGGCGTCATAGGCGTGCAGACCCGACTTGAGCGGCACCACCTTGCGCAGGCGGCAGCATTCGCCGGGATCGCGGGCGAACAGGTTGCGCCCCAACAGTTCGTCCTGCTCGGCGACGGTGTGCTCGGGGGTCAGATTGATCATGTCGACGCCGTACACCTGTTCCACGGCGTCGCGGGTGCCGATCGTCTCGGCGAAGTGATAGCCGGTGTCGAGGAACAGGACCTTGACCGGATCCCCGCCGAGGAGGTCACGGTCGACGTGCTTGACGGCCAGATCGACCAGTGCCGCGTCCTGCATGTTGGAGGCGACGACGAAGTTGTCGCCGAAGGTCCGGGCGGTCCAGGCGAACAGTTCCTCGGGGGTGGCCTCGGTTCCCAGATCGGCGGCACCCTGCTCGGCGATCGCGCGTAGCTCGTCCTCGCTGAAGCGCCGCCCGGTGGTCGGTGCGGTGGAGATGGTCATCGGAGTGCCTCCTCGTCGGCACGAACGGCCCACTGCGCGAACCGTTCTCCGTCCTGGCGTTGGTCGATGAAGTTGCGGACGACGCGGTCGATGTAGTCGCCGAGCTCGGTGGAGGTCACCTTGTGCTGGCGCAGCTTGCGACCGAATGCGGCGTCCTGGCCGAGGCTGCCACCGAGGTGGACCTGGAATCCCTCGGTCTGTCCGCCCTCGCCGTCCTCGACGAGCTGTCCCTTGAAGCCGATGTCGGCGATCTGCGACCGGGCGCAGGAGTTGGGGCAGCCGTTGATGTTCACGGTGATCGGGACGTCGAGTTGGGAGTTGATGTCGGCCAGACGCTCCTCGAGTTCGGGCACCAGCACCTGCGACCGCTTGCGGGTCTCGACGAAGGACAGCTTGCAGAACTCGATCCCGCTGCACGCCATCAGGTTCCGACGCCAGTTCGACGCGCGGGCGATGAGCCCCTGCTCGGCGAGGTCGGCGATGAGCACCTCGACCTTGTCGTCGGGGACGTCGAGCACGATCAGTTTCTGGTACGGGGTGAACCGGATGCGGTCGGAGCCGACGCGTTCGGCGGCCTCGGCGACGGCGGTGAGCTTGGTGCCCGACACCCGGCCCGCGATGGCGGCGAAGCCCACCGAGTTCAGTCCGTTCTTGAGCTTCTGGACGCCCACGTGATCGCGCGGCTGGGTCAGCGGGGTGGGCGCCGGGCCGTCGATCAGCTTGCGGTGCAGGTATTCGTCCTCGAGGACCTGACGGAACTTCTCGATGCCCCAGTCCTTGATGAGGAACTTCAGGCGTGCCTTGGTGCGCAGTCGGCGATAGCCGTAGTCACGGAAGATCGATACGACGCCCTCCCAGACGTCGGGGACCTCGTCGAGCGGGATCCACGCTCCCACCCGCTGGGCGAGCATCGGGTTCGTCGACAGTCCGCCGCCGACCCAGAGATCGAGTCCCGGACCGTGTTCGGGATGCTCGACGCCGATGAAGGCGATGTCGTTGGTCTCGTGCGAGACGTCCTGCAGTCCGGAGATCGCGGTCTTGAACTTGCGCGGAAGATTCGAGTACTGCGGGTCGCCGATGTAGCGGCGCACGATCTCGTCGATGGCCGGTGTCGGATCGAGTACCTCGTCGACGGCCTCTCCGGCCAACGGCGATCCGAGGATGATGCGCGGGCAGTCACCACAGGCCTCGGTGGTCTTGAGCCCGACGCCCTCGATGCGCTCCCAGATGGTGGGGACATCCTCAATGCGAATCCAGTGGTACTGCACGTTCTCCCGGTCGGAGAGATCGGCGGTGTCGCGGGCGAACTCGGTCGAGATCTGGCCGAGGGTGCGCAGCTGTTCGACGTTGAGGGCGCCGGCATCGCAACGGATGCGCATCATGAAGTGGCTGTCCTCGAGGATGTCGATGTTCTCGTCACCGGTCCAGGTGCCGTCGTAACCCTCGGCGCGCTGGGTGTAGAGACCCCACCAGCGCATGCGGCCACGGAGATCCTGTTTGTCGATCGACTCGAAACCCTGCTTGGAGTAGATGTTCTCGATCCGCGCCCGCACATTGAGCGGGTTGTCGTCCTTCTTGACCTGCTCGTTGGGGTTCAGCGGCTCGCGGTAACCGAGCTTCCACTGCCCTTCGGCGCGCCGCTTGGTCGGGCGGGCCTTCTTGCGAGCCGGACGCTCGCCGGTGTCGGTCTTCGCCGTACCGGCTGTCGCGGACTCGGATGTCGCGGTCTCGGGGCGTGCCGAACGGGCGCGGGGGGCTGGGGAGGACTCCTCGGGGACGGGGGAGTTGCCCGCCTCGGTGAGGTCCGTCGTTGACGTCATGAACTCTCCTGTACCGGCGCACAGAGCACCGGCGATCGCACGGTCTGGGCTGTGACGTGGCGGCATACCCGCGTCAGATGCGGGGACTCTCCGGGGCCGGAACGTCGTCTAGAGACGACAGGTAGCGCTGCAGACGCGCTTGAGATCGACGTGGCGTCGCGCGGCGAGCCACACCCCGGGGAAATTCACGGGCTCCATAGTGCCACGACCATCCGTCTCGCGTCTACTTGGGAATACTTTGCACCACGGTGAGGCAAAGTGGCCTGCGGCGATGCCGACACCGTTGCCTGGCCCGACGTCGCGAATGTGGTTGCGTACCGAGAGCAAGGCCCACGCGGCGGTGGGTATTCCCCGATGTGGGGCTGGTGATTCGGGGCTGGGCGGGGTGGGCGCGCATCATGGGGTGGTGACGTCCTTTTCCACCGCCGCCGTGCCGGCCGAGGTCGTCGACGCCTGCGGGGCCGTCGATCCCGGCGTTCCGCTGGGGCTCTACCTGCACGTCCCGTTCTGCGCGTCGAGGTGCGGATACTGCGACTTCAACACCTACACGGCGGGCGAACTCGGGTCGTCGGCGTCCCCGGATTCGTGGTTCGAGGCGGTGGGCCGCGAGCTCGACCACGCCGCGGCCCTGATGACCCCGGACCGCTCGGTGTCGACGATCTTCGTCGGCGGCGGCACGCCGTCGTTGCTCGGTGGCGACGGCCTCGCCGGCCTGCTCGATGCCGTGCGTAGCCGATTCGATCTCACCGACGACGCCGAGATCACCACCGAATCCAATCCGGAGTCGACCTCGCCGGAGTTCTTCGCGCGGCTGCTCGAGGCGGGCTTCACCCGGATCTCGCTCGGGATGCAGTCCGCGGCCCCACACGTGCTGGCCACCCTCGACCGCACACATACCCCCGGCCGCGCCGTCGCCGCGGCCCGCGAGGCGGCCGCCGCCGGCTTCGCCCACATCAACCTCGACCTCATCTACGGAACACCAGGAGAGACCGACGCCGATCTCGACGCGAGCCTCGATGCGGTACTGGCCACCCCGGTCGATCACGTGTCGGCGTATGCGCTGATCGTCGAGGACGGCACCGCGCTGGCACGGCGGGTCCGCCGCGGCGAACTGCCCGCCCCCGACGACGACGTGCTCGCCTCCCGCTACCGGCGAATCGATGAACGCCTGGGCGGCAACGGTTTCGAGTGGTACGAGGTGTCCAATTGGGCGCGATCGACTGCCGCGGAATGTCGTCACAATCTGGCCTACTGGTATAGCCACGACTGGTGGGGAATCGGGCCCGGCGCGCACTCGCATGTGCACGGCGTGCGGTGGTCCAACGTCAAACACCCGGCGCGTTATGCGAGCACCCTGGCCGACGGCACCCTGCCGGTGACCACGCACGAGGTGCTCACCACCGCGGACCGTCACGTCGAATCGGTGATGCTGACGGCCCGGTGCCGCAGCGGTTTACGCCGCGACCTCCTCACCGGGGCGGAGGCGTCGTGCGCCGAGGAACTCGTCGCACGAGAACTGCTCCGTCCGGCCGGGGATGGGTGGGTTCTCACCGACCGCGGCCGCCTGCTCGCCGATGCCGTGGTGCGCGACATCCTGATCGCGGGCGAGGACGGCTGAGCGTGTCGGGCGATCAGGTCCCGATCCGGCCGAGCGCCTCGATCATGCCGACGTAGCCGCGTGCGCCGAGTGCGTCGGCGACGTCGCTTTCGACGGCCGCCTCGGCGCGTTGGACGGCAGCGATACGACGCCGGCCACGGGCGCTCAGGTGCACGACGACCCGCCGCCGGTCGACCGGATCGGCACGCCGATAGGTCAGGCCCAGTGTCACCAGCCGGTCGACCCCGCGTGTGGTGCTCGCCGGTGGTAGAACGGCCAGGCGTGACAGCTCCGACATGGTCCGGCCGTCCTCGGTGGCGAGCACCGAGAGTAGACGCCACTGTTCGGGTGACACCCCCAGTTCGGCGAGGTCGGCCGACAACTGTGACTCGACCCGGTGCGCGGCGCGCAGCAGTTGCAGCAGCAGTGGGTCGGTGGCGGTGCCGTGGTCGTCGCGCCGGGACCCGGCGTCCGGGGTAGCCTGGCGACTCACCGGACAACCCATCGCACGAGGTACCCATGACAGTCCGCCCCATTGCCGTTGGCACCGACTCCGCACGGCGCACCGTGCGGATCGCCTACGTCGTTCCGGTCCAGGGGATCGCGGGCATCTTCGGGCCGTCGTGCGAGGCGTGCGGGGAACTCGCCCTCGCCGAATTGCACTCTGCCGACGGTATTCTCGGCCGGCCCGTGGAGCTGGTCGTCATCGACGGCGGCCGCGCACCCGCACAGGTCGCCCAGGAGGTGGCGCAGCTGTGGCGGACGGGGCGAATCGACGCGATCGCCGGCTGGCACATCTCGGCGGTGCGCAAGGAGATCCTGCGCCTCGTCGGTGGTCAGCTGCCCTACGTGTACGCGGCTCTGCACGAAGGTGAGTTTCGCACACCGGGCCTGTTCATGATCGGGGAGTCGCCGTCGTCGCAGGTGTTGCCGGCATTGGACTGGTTGCGCCGCAACCGCAGTGCCGAACGCTGGTGCGTGGTCGGCAACGACTACATCTGGCCGCGTCAGCTCGCGAGCCACGCCGTCGCGCATCTGGCGGGATCCGGGATGGCCCACTGCGGTTCGACCTTTGTTCCGCTCGGAACGCGCGATTTCGAGCCGACCCTGCGATGGCTGGAGACGGCCGACTGCGACGCCGTGCTGGTTCTGCTGATCGGCGACGACGCGGTGCGGTTCGGCCGCGGTTTCGCCCGTCACGGACTCGACACCGCCATGGTGCGCTTCAGCCCGATTCTCGAGGAGAACCAGGTACTCGCCATGGGTGCGGCGGCCACGGCGAACATGTATGCGGCCGCGGGCTATTTCGACTCGCTGGTCACCGCGGCGACCGCCGATTTTGCCGGCCGCTACCACCGCGTCCTCGGGGACACGGCGCCGGTGCTCAACAGCATCGGTCAGTCCTGCTACGAGGCGATCACTCTTCTTGCTGCCCTCGCCGACCAGGCGGGTTCGCTGGCGGTCTCGCAGGTCCAGGCCGCCGCCGACGGGCTCGTCATGGATGCCACCCGCGGAACCCTCCGTCTGGCCGACAACCGCGTCGACCAGGACATCTACCTGGCCAGCGCCGGTGCGCTCGATCTCGACGTCGTCGATCGGATTCATCACGCCTGACCGTTCGCCGGGGCCGGGTTCGTCGGTCCGCTGAGGGGTTCGGTGCTGAGGGGTTCGGTGCTGAGGTGTTCGGTGCCGACGGGTTCGACTGCGACGCGGATCTTTCCGGCGTCCACCGACGTGCGCATGCGGAATGTGGTTCCGGGTTCGCGGTCCCAGCCGACGATCGCCTCGGCGAGCGGTGCGTGCAGGTGCATCCGGAGGGTGCGCGCCAGGTCACGCGCCCCGTAGACCGAATCGAATCCGATGTCGGCGAGATGCGCGCGGAGCGGGTCGTCGGGTTCCCACTGAATCTGCCGGGCGGCCAATTGTGCTGTCAGTCTGCGTAACTCGACGTCGAGGATCGCTGCGGCGACCTGTGGTCCGATGGGATCGAACCGCACGATCTCGTCGAACCGGTTGTACAGCTCGGGATCGAAAAACTCCTCGACGGCTCGGTCCACGGCGTCGGAGCCCGCGTCGCGCCGGCGGGAGCCCGGCATCGGCAGCCGCGCGCGCCATCCCCGTGACCGGGCCCGATGATGGGCGGCGATCTCGGCGGAGCCGAGGTTGGAGGTGAGTAGGACGATGGCGTTGCGGAAGTCGATCGTCGGCCAGGCGCAGTGTTCCCGAATCGAGGATCTGCAGCAACGAACGCAGCACCGTCGTGTGCGCCTTCTCCACCTCGTCGAACAGGACGATGCCCGGGCGGGACATGTTGCCCTCCACCAGTTCCCGATCGAAGAGGGTGAGCTGTTCCTTCGCCCCCGAATAGCCCGGGGGTGCCCCGGACAGGGAGGCGGCGTAGTGCTCCTGGGCCAGGGTGTTCATGTCGATCCGGCACAGTGTGTCGGCGTCGCCGGTGATCTCCGCGGCCAGGCGGCGGGCCAGTTCGGTCTTGCCGACACCGGTCGGCCCGACGAACAGCAGCGACGCGATCGGACGGCGTGGGTCACCGATCCCGGCGGCCGCGATGGTCAGGGCGCGGACCACCGCATCGATGGCTGCGTCCTGGCCGATGATCGCCGAGCGCAGCGCCGATGAGAGCTGTGCGGGCGAGGACGCCCTCCCCATCCGGAAGGCCCGGTTGTGGCCGGGGGTGAGTTGCTGACCCGAATTGAGGTCGTCGACCTTGCGTGCCAGGTAGCCCGACATTGGCCCTCCTTGTGTGAACGTCACGTAATGATTCCGAATGAAACCATAAATCTCGGGACTTCGCGGAGCGCGAGGGCAGATCGCCGTGGTATCACTTCCATACGGAAGCAATAACTCGCTGGGCGACGTGGGTGCCTGGCCATTCTCAGGAGGCGTTTCATGCGACATGGCGATATCTCATCGAGTCCGGACACCGTCGGGGTGGCGGTGGTGAACTACAAGATGCCCAGGCTGCACTCGAGGGCTGAGGTGTTGGACAACGCCCGTCGGATCGCCGAGATGGTGGTGGGGATGAAGGCGGGTTTGCCGGGGATGGATCTGGTTGTGTTCCCGGAGTATTCGACGATGGGCATCATGTATGACAACGCGGAGATGTTCAACACGGCGGCGGTGATTCCCGGGGAGGAGACCGACATCTTTGCCGCGGCGTGTCGTCAGGCCCGGACGTGGGGGGTGTTCTCGTTGACCGGGGAGCGGCATGAGGATCATCCGAACAAGCCGCCGTACAACACGCTGGTGTTGATCAATGATGCGGGGGAGATCGTGCAGAAGTATCGCAAGATCTTGCCCTGGACTCCGATCGAGGGCTGGTATCCGGGGGAGCAGACGTATGTGACCGACGGGCCGAAGGGTCTCAAGGTGTCGTTGATCATCTGCGATGACGGTAATTATCCGGAGATCTGGCGTGATTGCGCGATGAAGGGGGCCGAGTTGATCGTGCGGCCGCAGGGCTACATGTATCCGGCCAAGGATCAGCAGGTGTTGATGGCCAAGGCGATGGCGTGGGCGAACAATTGTTATGTGGCGGTGGCGAATGCGACCGGATTCGATGGTGTGTACTCGTATTTCGGGCACAGCGCGATCATCGGTTTCGATGGGCGCACCTTGGGTGAGTGTGGTGAGGAGGATTACGGGGTGCAGTACGCGCAGTTGTCGTTGTCGACGATTCGGGATGCGCGGGCCAATGATCAGTCGCAGAATCATTTGTTCAAGCTGCTGCACCGGGGTTATACCGGGGTGTATGCCGGTGGGGATGGTGACAAGGGAATCGCGGAGTGCCCGTTCGATTTCTATCGCAATTGGGTCACCGACGCCGAGGCCACCCAGAAGGCGGTCGAGGCGATCACCCGGGAGACGATCGGTGTGGCCGATTGTCCGGTCTACGACCTGCCGACCGAGAAGACCATGGACGCCTGAGGGCGCGACCGGCCGGCGTCGGGTTCACCAGCGCTGCGGTGGCGGGGTCCAGCCGGTACTGCGGGCCGCGCGTCGGTGCACCCCGCCGGCCGGGGACTCCCCGGGCGGCGGGGCGGCCCCGACGGCGGGGAGTTCGTCGGTCTCGGTGCCGAGTTGCTCGTCGAGCGGCGGCGCCCCCGGTCGCAGATCGAGCGCGTCGAGATCGAGCATCCGGGCGTGGATGACCGTGCGGTTGCGCAGCGCCGATCGGACCGCCCGGTGCAGACCGTCCTCGAGGTAGAGGTTTCCCTCGTAGCGCACCACGTGGGAGAACAGATCCCCGTAGAACGTGGAATCCTCGCTGAGCAACTTGTCCAGGGCCAGCACCGTGGTCACCGTGATCAGCTCGTCGAGACGGAACTGCCGAGGCGGGATCTTGGCCCATCCGCGATGGGTCAACGCGTGGTCGGGATACGGTTTGCCCTCCCGGACGCCTTTGAAGATCATCGCGACCTTCCTGTCGTGGGCGGCGTTCGCCGGGGCGGCGGAGATCGTCGGCGCCTCGCCGGTCGAACACGTGCACCCGTACTTCGTGGGCGGTGTTTCGTAGAATGAACCCACCTACTGTAGGGCAGAGGGCGGGTTCGAGAGGAGGTCTGGCCTGTGTCGACCACCGATGATCGGCGGTTCGAGATTCTTCGTGCCATCGTCACCGACTTCGTTTCCACGCAGGAACCGATCGGTTCCAAGGCACTCGTCGAACGGCATCAGCTCGGCGTCTCCAGTGCCACGGTTCGCAATGACATGGCGGTACTCGAGGCCGAGGGTTACATCGCGCAACCCCACACGAGTTCGGGACGAATCCCCACCGACAAGGGGTACCGGATGTTCGTCGACCGCATCAGCGAGGTCAAACCGCTGTCGTCGGCCGAGCGTCGCGCGATCCTCTCGGTACTCGATTCGGGGGTCGATCTCGACGACGTCCTGCGCCGGTCGGTGCGGCTGCTGGCCCAGCTCACCCGTCAGGTCGCGGTCATCCAGTATCCGGTGCTGTCCACCGCGACGGTGCGTCACCTCGAGGTGATCACCGTGTCGCCGTCGCGGCTGCTGCTGATCGTGATCACCGATACCGGTCGCGTCGAACAGCGTATGGTCGCGCTCTCCCAAGACCTCGACGAGGACGAGATCGTCCGGCTGCGGGACATGTTCTCCGCGGCGCTGCACGGCAAGCGACTCGAGGAGGCGTCGGCGTCGGTGGCCGAATTGGCCAACAACGCACCGGCCGATTTGCGGGACGCGACCGTGAACGTCGCGACCGTGTTGGTCGAGACCCTCGTCGAACGGGGCGAGGACCGGGTGGTGGTGACCGGCACGTCGAATCTCGCACGTGCGGCCGCCGATTTCGCCCCGGTCAACGGCGGGATGGATTCGGTCCTCGAGGCTCTCGAGGAGCAGGTCGTCGTCCTGAAGCTGCTGGCGACGAGTCAGCGGATGGGCCGGGTGACGGTGCAGATCGGGGAGGAGACGCAGACCGAGAACCTGCGTGGCACCTCGGTCGTGTCGACGGGGTACGGTGCTTCGGGCACCGTGTTCGGCGGGGTCGGGGTCGTCGGGCCCACCCGCATGGACTACCCGGGAACCATCGCGTCGGTGGCAGCCGTTGCCAAGTATGTGGGCGAGGTGCTCGCCGAGCGCTGACCTGAAGGTGGCGCAGAGCCGGTCGAGAGGAAATGGACGCGGCCGGCGTCGCGTTCGGTGAGGTAAACGATGCACCGGCTCCGTAAGGGTATCCCCGGAGCCATACGTGAGCTGTGAGAACGAAGGACCGAGACAACCGTGGCAACTGACTACTACGGAATCCTGGGCGTCGCCAAGAGCGCGACCGACCAGGAGATCAAGCGGGCCTACCGCCAGATGGCCCGCAAATTGCATCCCGACGTCAACCCGGGAGAAGAGGAGCGCTTCAAGGAGGTCACGACCGCCTACGAGGTGCTCAGCGACCCGGAGAAACGACGCATCGTCGACGCCGGCGGCGATCCGCTCGGCGGTCCGGGGGCAGGTGGATTCGGCGGAAATTTCGGCGGCGGCGGCCTCGGCGACGTGTTCGAGGCGTTCTTCGGCTCCGGCGGTGGGTTCGGCAGTACTTTCGGTGGTAGCCGCGGGCCGCGCTCGCGCGTGCAGCCGGGTGAGCCCGCCCTCGTCGCCGTCGAGCTCGACCTGGAGGAGTGCGCCTCCGGGGTGAACAAGGAAATCACCGTCGACACCGCGATCCTCTGCGATGTGTGTCACGGGTCGGGAACCAACGGCGACTCCAAGCCGATCAGCTGCGACACCTGTAAGGGTGCCGGCGAGATCCAGGCGGTCCAGCGTTCTCTGCTCGGTCAGGTCATGACGGTGCGCGAATGCCCCACCTGCCACGGCACCGGCGAGATCATCCCCGATCCGTGCCACAAGTGCGGCGGCCAGGGACGGGTGCGTTCGCGCCGCACGATGACCGTGCGCATCCCGGCAGGCATCGAGAGCGGCATGCGGGTCCGGTTGGCCGGCCAAGGTGAGGTGGGTCCGGGCGGCGGACCGGCCGGAGATCTCTACGTCGAGGTCAGCGAACGCCCGCACGAGGTGTTCATCCGCGACAAGGACGACCTGCATTGCACGCTGCGGGTACCGATCGCCGACGCCGCGCTCGGCGGTAGCTTCGAGGTCCCGACGATCCTCGGCGATCTCGCGACCGTCACCATCGAGCCGGGCACCCAGCCCGGGCAGGTCGTCAAACTGCGTGGCCAGGGCATGCCGCACGTGAACACGGGTGCACGCGGCACCCTCCACGTCCATCTCGATGTGGCGGTTCCGGCCAAGCTGACCGCCGCGCAGACCGAGGCACTGAAGGCCTTCCGCGAGGCCTCCGACGACTCCATCGACCTGGTGACGACCTCGGCGGCCGCGGCCCCGGGCGGATTGTTCTCCCGGCTGCGCAACGCCTTCGCGGGACGCTGATCGGCCGAACGTGAGCCCGCCCCTGTTCTGGGTCGACGAGGTCCCGCCGGCCGGCACCACCACCCTGCTCTCCGGGCCGGAAGGCCGCCACGCGGTGACCGTGGCGCGGCTGCGGCCGGGGGAGCCCCTGCTGCTCGGTGACGGTGCCGGGTCGGTCGCCAACTGCGAGGTGACCGCGGTCGAGGGCAAGGATGCGCTGTCGGCGCTCGCCCACCGGTTCGTGTTCACCGACCGGCCGCGGCCGTCGGTGACCCTGGTGCAGGCGTTGCCGAAATCCGAGCGCTCGGAGCTGGCCGTCGACCTCGCCACCGAGGCCGGTGTCGACCGGATCGTGCCGTGGCAATCGGCACGGTGCGTCGCCCGCTGGGCGGGCAAGGCCGACAAGGGTGTTGCCAAATGGCGGGCCGCGGCCTCGGCGGCCGCCAAACAGAGTCGGCGCCCGTGGATTCCGGAGGTCACCGACCTCGCCTCCACGATCGACGTGCGCGCCCACGCCGCCGAGGTGATCGCCGCCGGTGGTGTGGTCGCGGTACTGCACGAGGCCGCTGCGGTGTCGCTGCGGACCCTGCCGCTGGCGCAGGCACGCGAGATCATGCTGGTGGTCGGGCCCGAGGGCGGTCTGGACGACAGCGAGATCGCCGACCTCACCGCGCTCGGCGCTCACTCGGTGATCCTGGGGCCGGAGGTGTTGCGGACCTCGACGGCCGCGTCGGTCGCCCTCGGCGCGCTCGGCGTCCTCACCGATCGGTGGACCCGATGAGACGCGATCGGCGGCACCGATGAGGCGCTGTGCGGTGCACCGGACCGCGATCGCCTACGGCGAGGCGAACTCGCAGTTCGGGCACATCTATCACGCTGCCGAGGAGGCCGATCTCCCCGCCACGATGCGGCCGATCGTGCTGATCCACGGCGGCTACTGGACCACCGAGTTCTCGCTGACCATCGAGTCGGCGATCGCCCGGCAGTACGGCGAACGTGGCGCGTTGGTCTGGAACATCGAGTACCGGCGCGTGGGGGAGGACGGCGGAGGATGGCCGAACACCGGCCGTGACGTCGTCGCCGCGATCAACGCGCTCGACGGGCCGGTCCGGGACGCCCTGCCCGCAGCCGTCGCTGACCGCGTCGACTGGAATTCGGTTGCGGTCGTGGGACATTCGGCCGGTGGTCAGCTTGCGGTGTGGGCCACCGCGCAGCTGCGGGCACAGACCGCGAACACCCGCATCACCATCGTTGTCGCCCAGTCGGCGGCCCTGGATCTCGTGGCCGCGGGACAGGCAGGCCGAGAGTCGGTGCAGGCGTTGATCGGCCGTCCCTACGCACAGGCCGCGCAGCGCTATCGGGCCGCGTCTCCCATCGAGCAGGATCCGTTCGACGCGCACGTCGTGGTCATCCACGGCGACCGCGACACCGCCATTCCGGTGGAGCTCAGCCGCCGCTATGTCAGCACGGTATGCGCGCGCGGCCAGTCCGCCGAACTGATCGTCGTGCCCGAGGAGGGGCATGACGCGTTCGTCGATCCGCGCAGCGTGTGCAATCGGCAGACGATCCGGGCGCTGGGACTGTAGAGCCCCGGGCCCGAGGAGCGCGAAGGTGCGGCGAACGGAATATTCGATCGCGGATCGCCCGTTGGGCAGGGATAGACTTGACCGCACATCGCCGCACGGCGCCCCCCGAACTCCAGGAGTGATCTGATACGTGAGTGACGACAACCCCGACGGCCGCGCGCCGGCGCGAGGCGCCGCAGGGGCCGGACCTGTGGTCACCTCCACCATCGATGTCCCTCCCGAGGTGGTGTTCGGGCTGCTCGGCACCAGCGATGTCAATCTGCGCACGCTCGAGCAACTCCTGCCGGCCGACATCCACGTCCGCGGCAACCAGATCACGCTGCGTGGCCGTGGCGCCGACGTCGCCGCCGCCGAGCGCGTCATGGGTGAGCTCGTGGACCTCGTCGGTCGCGGCACTCCGCTGACCCCGGATCTCGTCCGCCACAGCGTGTCGATGCTGTCCGAGGGCGCCACCGAATCACCCGCCGACGTCCTGTCCCTCGACATCCTCTCCCGCCGCGGAAAGACCATCCGGCCCAAGACGCTCAACCAGAAGCGCTACGTCGACGCCATCGACGCCAACACCATCGTGTTCGGTCTGGGCCCGGCCGGTACCGGCAAGACCTATCTGGCGATGGCCAAGGCGGTGCAGGCACTGCAATCCAAGAGCGTGAACCGCATCATTCTCACCAGGCCCGCGGTGGAAGCCGGTGAGCGACTGGGCTTTCTACCCGGCACACTCAGCGAGAAAATCGACCCGTATCTGCGTCCGCTTTATGACGCACTGCACGACATGATGGACCCCGAGTCGATCCCCAAGCTCATGGCCGCCGGGGTGATCGAGGTGGCGCCACTGGCATATATGCGTGGCCGGGCGCAGCCGGTGTCGACCAGGGTCCTCACGCCACAGGGCTTTCGTCCGATCGGTGACATCGAGGTCGGCGACCACGTCATCGGCTCGAACGGCTCGCCGACCGAGGTCCTCGGCGTCTACCCGCAGGGGTTCAAGGACATCGTGCGGGTCACCACTCAGGACGGTGCGTCCACCCTCTGCTCCACCGATCACCTGTGGTCGGTGTACACGCGAGACGACCGTCGTCGCGGCACCGGCCCGCGGGTACTCGAGACGAAGGAGATGATCGGAAATCTCCGGGCGGCGCACTATCACCGGTTCGAGGTGCCGCTCTTGAGTGGCGCTGCCGAGTTTCCTCGCCAACCGGTGCCGCTCGACCCCTATGCGCTCGGTCTGATGCTGGGTGACGGCTGCATGGCGGGGATGGCCACGCCATCGTTCACGACAGCCGACCGAGAGCTGGTCGATGCGCTGGTCATGGCCGTGCCGGGTATTCGCGCACGGCAGCGATCCGACGTCGACTACGTCCTCAACCGGATCACCACTCCCGGTGAGCCGATCACTATCGAGAACCCGGTCACCCACGCCATGCGCGAACTCGGATTGTGGGGCACCAAGTCCCCTACGAAGTTCGTACCGAAGCAGTACCTTCTCAACTCGTCCGACGTCCGATTGGCAGTGCTGCAGGGTCTTCTGGACACCGATGGCGGCCCCGTGACCCAGACCGGCCGGTCCTGCCGTGTGCAGTACGTGACAGTCTCGGACCAGCTGCGCGATGACGTGATGTTCCTGGTGCGATCGCTGGGCGGCGTCGTCTACGGACGAACCCGCGTCGCGCAGGGACGGCCCCCTGGTAAAGCACGGGGTCGAGAGGTGTTGTACCGACACGACGCCCACGTCCTCGACATTCGTCTCCCGGATGGGCTCGCTCCGTTCCGGATGACACGCAAGGCGCAGAAATATGGTGCGACCACGGCCAAGCCGCCCAAGCGCTACATCGAGAGCATCGAATCGGTGGGTACCGACGAAGCCGTCTGCATCCGGGTGGCGGCGGAGGATTCGCTCTATGTCACCGAGGACTTCCTGCTGACCCACAACACGCTCAATGACGCCTTCATCATCCTCGACGAGGCGCAGAACACCACCGGCGAGCAGATGAAGATGTTCCTGACCCGGCTGGGTTTCGGGTCGAAGGTGGTGGTCACCGGCGACACCACGCAGGTCGACCTGCCCGGCGGTGCGCAGAGCGGACTGATGGCCGCCACCCGCATCCTCGATGGCATCGACGACATCCACTTCGCCACCCTGACCAGTCAGGACGTGGTCCGGCACCGGCTCGTCGCCGACATCGTCGACGCCTACGGGCGGGCCGAGGAGGCGGCGCGGGACAACCCGCGATTACGTGACTCGGATCGCATCGGTGGCCCCAATCGCGCCGCGCGGCGCTCGGCAAGTCAGGGACGGCGCTCATGAGCATCGAATTCGCCAACGAATCCGGCGTCGACGTCCCCGCCGAATTGGTGCTCGCCGCAGCACGATTCGCGACCGAGGCGATGGACGTCCATCCCGGGGCCGAACTCTCGGTGCTCTGCGTCGACGAGCCGACGATGGCCGACATGCACGTGCAATGGATGGACCTGCCTGGTCCCACCGACGTGATGAGCTTCCCGATGGACGAATTGGTGCCCGGCGGGCGGCCCGACGCCGCCGAACCGGGCCCCGCCATCCTCGGCGACATCGTGCTCTGCCCCGAATTCGCGGCCAAACAGGCCCGCGAGGCCCGGCGCTCACTCGAGCACGAACTCGCGATGCTCACCATCCACGGCGTCCTGCATCTGCTCGGCTACGACCACGCCGAACCCGAGGAAGAGAAGGAGATGTTCGGCCTGCAGAACCGTCTGCTCGAGGAGTTCTACGCACAGCGGCACCGTGAAGCACAGCAGCAACGCCAGGCCGATCGGGACACCCGTCTGCTGACCAACATCGGGTTCACCGACTCCCCGTTCCCCGAATTCCCGGGAGGTGACGAGGGCTCCGCGCAGCAGCGGCCCGCGGGCTCGACGGAGCAGTGACCGGCGCCGCCTATCTGTGGTTCGCGCTGTGCGCCGTCGTTCTCGTCGTCCTCAGTGGTGTGTTCGCCGCGGTGGACACCGCGGTCTCGACCGTGTCGATCGCCCGGGTCGAGGACATGGTCAAGGAGCGGCGCGCGGGTGCGGTGCGGCTCATGCGGGTGCTCGCCGCCCGCGCGACCTATGTCGGTCTCGCGGTGTTGTTGCGGGTGGTGTGTGAAACCGCCGCCGTCGCGTTGGTCGCGGTGATCGCCGTGTCCGAACTGGGCATCGGGTGGGGACTGACCGTCGCCATCGCGGGGATGGCGGTGGTGTCGTATGTGGCGGCCGGGGTCGGCCCGCGCACGCTCGGTCGTCAGCACGCCTACACCATCGCCCTGGCCTCGGCGGCGGTCCTGCAGATCCTCGGCGTGATCCTCACGCCGCTGACCCGGTTGCTGATCCTCATCGGTAACGCGGTCACGCCGGGCAAGGGATTCCGCAACGGACCGTTCGCCACCGAGGTCGAGCTCCGCGAGGTCGTCGACCTCGCCGAGGCGAGCGGCGTGGTCGCTGCCGACGAACGCCGCATGATCCAGTCGGTCTTCGAGCTCGGCGACACCAATGCCCGTGAGGTGATGGTGCCCAGGCCGGAGATGATCTGGATCGAGAGTGACAAGAGCGCCGCGCAGGCGACGAGTCTGGCTGTGCGCAGCGGGCATTCGCGTATCCCGGTGATCGGGGAGAATCCCGACGACATCCTCGGGGTGGTGTATCTGAAGGATCTCGTGGAGCGGTCGATGGGCGGCGAGGACGCCCGGACAGTGGGAGTTTCGGCGGTGATGCGTCCGGCGGAGTTCATCCCCGACTCCAAGCCGCTGGACCGGGTTCTGGAGGACATGCGGCGCACCCACAACCACATGGCATTGCTCGTCGACGAATACGGCGGGATCGCCGGACTGGTCACCATCGAGGACGTCCTCGAGGAGATCGTCGGGGAGATCGCCGACGAGTACGACACCGGTGAGGTCGCCCCCGTGGAAGACCTCGGCGACGGGCGCTTTCGCGTCTCGGCACGACTGCCGGTGGAGGATCTCGGCGAACTGTTCGACATCGACATCGATGACGACGAGGTCGAGACGGTCGGCGGGCTCGTCGGTCTCGAACTCGGTCGGGTCCCGCTGCCGGGCGCGCGCGTCGCCAGTCACGGCTTGCAATTGGTGGCCGAAGGCGGACCGAATCGGCAAGGCCGCCAGCGCATCACGACCGTGCTCGTCGAGCAGGTCGAGGAGCCCGAGGCCGAGCGGGATCCGCTCGATGCCCGAGACGACGAGCGCAACGACGCGTCGGGCAGGCGCACCGGCTCGCGGGGTGGTGAACGCTCGCGTCGCAACGGCGAATACGCTGAGCGCCGGGACGCCCAGCAGAAGGAGGCCATGTGAGCGAGCCAATGGGTGACGAGGACGCCAAGCTGGTGGTTCTCGCCCGCGGCGCACGTGGTCGGGCGCAGTCGCCGTCGGGTGCGGCGATCCGCGAGGGGGACGGCCGAACCTATGCCGGTGCCGATGTGCGGACCGCCTCGCTGGAACTGTCGGCGCTGCAGGTCGCGGTGGCCACCGCGCTGTCGAGTGGCGCCGAGTCCTTCGAGGCCGCGGTGATCGTCGGCGGTGGTGTCGACGATCCGGGACGTGCGACGCTCGCCGAGATCAGCCCGGATGCGTTGCTGGTGGTCACCGATGCCGCGGGTGCGGTGCTCGACCGGGTCCGCGCCGGCTCTGGGGCGGACGGTATCTCATGACCGAATTCCGTTCGGGCTTCGTGTGTTTCGTCGGCCGGCCGAATACCGGCAAGTCGACCCTGACGAATGCGCTGGTGGGGGAGAAGATCGCGATCACCTCCAATCGGCCGCAGACCACCCGCCACACCATCCGCGGAATCGTGAATCGGCCCGATGCGCAGCTGATCCTCGTCGACACCCCGGGGCTGCACCGGCCGCGCACGCTGCTCGGTCAGCGACTCAACGATCTGGTCCGCGACACCTATTCCGAGGTCGACGTCATCGGTGTCTGCATCCCGGCCGACGAGCGGATCGGCCCGGGCGACCGGTGGATCGTCTCGCAGGTCCGCCAGATGGCGCCGGGGACCACGGTGCTCGGCATCGTCACCAAGATCGATCGTGTCGGGCCCGAGCAGGTCGCCGCGCAGCTGCTCGCACTCTCCGAACTGCTCGGCCCCACATCGGAAGTGGTCCCCGTCTCGGCGACCTCGGGTGCACAGGTCGACGTGTTGACCGATGTGCTGGTGTCGTTGATGGAGCCCGGGCCGGCGTTCTATCCCGACGGAGAACTCACCGACGAGCCCGAACAGGTCCTGATGGCCGAGTTCATCCGCGAGGCCGCACTCGAGGGTGTCCACGACGAGTTGCCGCATTCGCTCGCGGTGGTCATCGAGGAGATCATCCCGCGCGAGGATCGGGCACCCGAGCAGGCGCCGATGGTCGATGTCCACGCGATCCTCTACGTCGAGCGGGACAGTCAGAAGGGCATCATCATCGGCCACAAGGGTGGCCGCCTCAAGGCGGTGGGCACCACGGCACGACGCCAGATCGAGGCACTGCTGGGTGTCAAGGTGTACCTTGACCTGCACGTGAAGGTGGCCAAGGATTGGCAGCGCGACCCAAAGCAGTTGCGCCGCATGGGCTTCTAGGACACCGCAGCCGGTGTGGGTGAGGTGGGCCCGCACCGCAGACCGGAGGGGTGGCGATGGGCAGGCATGAGGTGACCGGGCACGTCCCCGAGGGGGAGGAACTGGCTCGTCCGGGCGAGCATGAACGTCCGCAGCGTGACGTCCGGGTCACCACCACGATCTCCGGGGTTCTGGGCTCGCCACGGTTCTGGCTGCTCCCGCTGCTGTTGGTGGTGGTCGTGATGTCGTTCATGGCCGCCCTCTACATGGGCGCCATCGCCGATCCGGAGAAGAATCTGCACAACTTCCCGGTCGCGATCGTCGACGAGGACAGTGGCGGCAGCCTCGACAACGGCAACGGCACCACCACGCAGGTCGACTACGGCAAGCAGGTCGCCGACGGCATCATCACCAACGCCGCCAAATCCGGTATCGCCGTGCACCGCACCGACCGGGTCACCGCACTCAACGAGCTCAACGGCGGCAAGGTCTACGGCGTGGTGGCACTCGGCGCCAACTTCTCCGATTCCGTTCTCGCACTGGGCAAGGCCACCGTGCTGCAGGCGCGGCCGGAGCCGGTCACCATCGACGTCTACATCAACCGCGGGTCGGGAACCTTCGCCTCGGCGGTCACCACGACCTTCGCCGACCGGATCTCCGAGCAGGTCAACGCGCAGATGGGTCAACAACTCACCGACACCGTGCGCGCCCAGCTGGCCAAGGCGAACGTCGCGTTCTCCGGGGCGGCGCAACTCGCCCTGTGGCAGCCGGTCAAGGTCGACGTCGTCGAGGCGACACCGCTGCCCGATGGCTCCGGAAACGGCTTGTCCGCCTTCTATTTCACGCTGTTGCTGATCCTGGCGGGGTTCACCGGCGCGATGATGGTGAGCATCGTGGTCGACGGCATGCTCGGCCAGACCCCGATCGAGTACGGCCCGTTCTACCAACTGCGGGTCCGGTTGGCGATCTCGCGATGGGGCACCCTGGCCGCCAAATGGACGATCATGGCGCTGGTGGCCGTGATCCAGTCGGCCATGTACATCGGCGTGTGCACCGCGGTCGGGACCTCCCTGCCCAACGCGTTCACGCTGTGGATGGTCTCGGTGCTCGCGATCTTCGCGGTCGGGGTGTCGGCGAGTTCGATGATGGCGGTCTTCGGCAACGCCGGACTCATCCTCAATCTAATCTTCTTCGTCATCCTCGGACTGCCGTCCTCCGGTGGGACGGTGCCGCTGGAGGCCAGCCCGCGGCTGTTCTCCTGGATCGCCGCGGTGGAACCGATGCACCTGGTGTACCTGGGTGTGCGGGCGGTCCTGTACTTCGACGCCGACTGGGACGCCGGGCTGGGACGATCGGTGATCCAGATGGTGATCGGGCTCGTCGTCGGTGCGCTGCTCGGCTGGCTGGGCACCACCTTCTACGACCGCAAGGGTTGGCATCGTTATCCCGGTGGGATGCGTCTGCCCGAGCGGCTGGCGAAGGCCATGGACAAGACCGGCATGCCCACCATCACCACACCGTCGCCGCACCACTCGCCGGTGGGAGTTGCCGATGCCGGGGTGTCACCGCCGGGCTCTGTCGTTGATCGGTGACAGAATGACCCGGTGAGGTTCTACCGTGATGAGGCTGTCGTGCTGCGCCAGCACAAGCTCGGCGAGGCCGATCGGATCATCACGTTGCTGACCGCCGACCACGGGCTCGTGCGCGCGGTGGCCAAGGGGGTGCGCCGCACCCGGTCCAAGTTCGGTGGACGCCTCGAACCGTTCGCCCACGTCGACATCCATCTCTATCCGGGCCGCAACCTCGATGTCGTCACGCAGGTGCACAGTCTGCACGCCTTCTCCGACGCCATCGTCGCCGACTACGGGCGCTACACCACCGCGTGCGCGGTGCTCGAGACCGCCGAACGACTCGCCGGCGAGGAGCGTGCACCGGCCACCCAGTTGCAGCGACTGACCGTCGGGGCGCTCGAGGCGCTCGCCGAGGATCGTCGCCCACGTCAGCTCATCCTCGATGCATTCCTGTTGCGGGCCATGCATTGTGCGGGCTGGATGCCTGCGCTGGAGTTGTGCGCACGATGCGCCACCCCCGGCCCGCACCGTGCGTTTCACGTCTCCGCCGGGGGAGCGGTGTGTCTGCACTGCCGGCCGCCGGGCGCGGCGACCCCCTCCCCGGGAGTGCTCGACCTGATGGATGCGCTGTTCCGCGGCCAGTGGGAACACACCACCGACGCCTCCGATTCGCTGCGTCGCCAGGCCAGCGGACTGACCGCCGCGCATCTGCAATGGCACCTGGAACGGCAGCTGCGTACCCTGCCGCTGATCGAGCGCGCCGCTCCTCATAGGGTGATCGAGTCAGGCGTGAGAGGAGTCGAAGATGGCGTTGCGGCCGGGTAGCTCCGCCAAGAAGCAGACCACGCACCGGGCACGTACGCTCATCCGCCCGCCCGATCCCCATCCCAGTGGTGCCACCCCACCGAATCTGCCTCCGGAGTTCGTCCCCAATCACGTCGCCCTGGTGATGGACGGCAACGGACGGTGGGCCACCGACCGCGGCCTACCCCGCACGGAGGGGCACAAGCGCGGCGAGGCCGTGCTGATGGACACCGTGTGCGGATGTATCGAGATCGGTGTGAAGTGGTTGTCGGCGTACGCGTTCTCGACCGAGAACTGGTCGCGTAGTCCTGACGAGGTCCGGTTCCTGATGGGGTTCAACCGTGATGTGATCCGACGTCGGCGTGACGAGATGCACGAGATGGGGGTGCGCGTGCGCTGGGCGGGACGACGGCCGCGGTTGTGGCGCAGCGTCATCAAGGAACTCGAGGTCGCCGAGGAACTGACCAAGGACAACGACGTGATGACGCTGACCATGTGCGTCAACTACGGTGGACGTGCCGAGATCGCGGACGCCGCAAAGGAAATCGCGCGGCGAGCGGCGGCCGGCGAGATCGACCCGGAACGGATCACCGAGTCGTCCTTTGCGCGATACCTCGATGAGCCGGACATGCCCGACGTCGACCTGTTCTTGCGTCCCTCCGGCGAGCAGCGCATCTCCAACTTCTTGCTCTGGCAGTCGGCCTACGCCGAAATGGTGTACCAGGAGAAGCTCTTTCCCGATTTCGATCGCCGCGACCTGTGGGCGGCGTGTCTCGAATACGCCTCACGCGACCGACGCTTCGGCGGGGTCAGACCCACATGACCGACGACGACGCGACATCGGTTGCGCGCGTACGCGGGTTGCTCACCGAGGTCGGTGACGTGGTGGGCGGTGACGCCGACTCGGTGGTCGTCCGGGTGGGACGCACCCGCGCCTCGATCCGCGCGGTCGACATCGCCGAGAACCTCGAGGTCCTCAGTGTCACGCAACTGATCGCCGTGAATCTGCCCAACACCCCGGAACTACGCGACGACGTCGAAACCCACGACGCGAAGCTCAGTTTCGGCAGTCTGCGACGCAGCGACCCGGAGGGCGTGACCACGGACGTGTTGCTCTACTACACGTTTCCGATCGGTGACCTCACTGACATGGCGCTGTTGACCATGCTGCATCTGGTGCTGGTGACCGGCGCCGACGTCGCCGGTCATCTGGTGGGCGGCGCCATCTCCTGACGACGGGCCTGGCATTGCGCGCACCGCCCGAAGACCTCGACGGTGTGGTGGATGTCGGTGAATCCGTGTTCCTCGGCGACCTTCGCGGCCCAGCGCTCGACCGGGTCGGCCTGGACCTCCACGGTGGTCCCGCAGTCACGGCAGACCAGATGGTGGTGGTGACCCGACGAGCAGTTGCGATAGCGGGTCTCACCCGTTCCGTCCCACAGCGCGTCGATCTGTCCCGACTGCGACAACGCCTGCAGATTGCGGTAGACCGTGGTCAGGCCGATCGACTCGCCGCGCGCCTTGAGCTGCTCGTGCAGTTCTTGCGCGGACCGGAAGTCCTCACTGTCGGCCAGGGCGTCGGCGATGGCCGCGCGCTGCCGGGTGGAGCGGATGCCGGTGACCGGTCCCGCGGCCGATCGGCTGCTCACGACGCGGCTCCGGTCCGGTCCTCGACCACCGGATCGGCCGGGGTACCGACGGCCCCGGCCGCTTCGGTCTCGTCGGCCGCTTCGGTCTCGACCGACGATTCGGTGGCATGGACCAGGGCGTCGGTCACGATGTGCGCGAGGTGGTCGTCGATGAGTTCGTACATGATCTCGCGCCCGTTGCGGTGCCCGCGCACCACGCCGGCGTCCTTGAGGACCCGGAGATGCTGGCTGACGAGAGGCTGACTCAGCCCGAGTCCGCCGACGAGTTCGTGAACGCATTTCGCGCTCTCCTGCAGGGACAACACGATGGCGATCCGGGTCGGCGCGGCCAGCGCACGGAGCAGGTCGCTGGCGGCCTCACGGGCCTGTGCGTCGGTGCGCCCGGAGAGGGCGTCGCAGGGTCGGTGGGTGTCCATGTCCACCATCTTATGGGAAGTCGTTGTCATTTGGGCTGAGCGTTCTGCGGCTGCTTCGGTGTGCCGGGGAGACGTCCGCTAGTCTGGATACGTACGTTTCCAGAATGGGTGCGGTTGCGCGGACGAGAGGGTTTCGGGATGGCCGACGAGAACGATCCGCATCGCGCGACGATGTCACGCGCAGAACTCGACGCACTCGATGCGGGCCTGTTCGCCCGGTCCTTGATGTCGATGGGCAACACCATGAGCACCGCGAACGTGATCATGCAACTCGCCGATCCCGCGGTCGGCTACGGCGTCGCGCGCAGCACCGTCGAGAACGGGCGGCTCGATCGGCACCCGGTCAACGGCCAGCACGCGCAGGTCCGGTCCACACCGGACAGTCCGGTCGAGTACAACGCCATGAACCCGCAACTGCAGTTGTGGGTCGCGGCATGTCTCTACGTCGGTCTCGAGGACATCTACGAGCGGGTGTACGGGCCGCTCGCCGGTGACCTGCGCGACGAGTTCTACCGGCAGGGAATGGTGTGCGGCACCACCTTGCAGATGCCTGCCGAGAGCTGGCCCGCCGACCGCGACGTCTTCGACGAGTACTGGGACCGGCGGGTCGCCGAGATCTCGATCAGCGACGAGGTCCGCGAGTTCCTCCTGTCGATCGCCCGCTTCGGGTATGCGCCACGGTGGGTGCAACGCCGCTACGGCCCGGTCAAGTACCGGCGCACGATCGGTTATTTGCCGCCGGCATTCCGGACCGCCCTGCGCGTGGACTGGACCGCCGACGACCAGCGCTGGTTCGACGGGTACATCGCGCGCTGCGTCGCCGCGGAACGTCGCCTGCCGCGATGGCGCTCCCAGTTGGGATTCCGGCTCTTGCTCTGGGACACGCGGATACGGCATCGCCTGGGCCGGCCGCTGGTGTGAGCCGGGCTGTCGGGTGGTCGTCGTCGGGGCGGGACGGTCGGGCGGATCTGCGATTATTCTCCGCGTGTGATCGACGGCTACCCTGTAGGGGTTGCCGTCATCGAAGGTGCCGGTGGCGTGACCCTGTCCCAACGTCTGTGGAGTGCGATTCATCGTGGCCGCCGCCCCGTCCAAAGTCGAAGCCGTCGTCAACCTCGCCAAGCGGCGCGGTCTGGTCTACCCGAGTGGTGAGATCTACGGTGGAACGCGCTCGGCGTGGGACTACGGGCCGCTCGGCGTGGAGCTCAAGGAGAACATCAAGCGGCAGTGGTGGCGCACCATGGTCACCTCCCGGGACGACGTGGTGGGCCTCGATTCGTCGGTGATCCTGCCACGGCAGGTGTGGGAGGCCTCCGGTCACGTCGAGGTGTTCACCGACCCGCTGGTCGAATCGCTCTACACCCACAAGCGGTATCGGGCCGATCACCTCATCGAGGCCTACGAGATCAAACACGGCCACCCGCCGGAGAACGGTCTCGCCGACATCAACGACCCCGAGACCGGCCAGCCCGGAAAGTGGACCGAGCCCAAGGCATTCAGCGGTCTGATGAAGACCTACCTCGGTCCGGTCGACGACGAGGAGGGGCTGCACTATCTCCGACCGGAGACCGCGCAGGGCATCTTCGTCAATTTCAAGAACGTCATGACGACGTCCCGGAAGAAGCCGCCGTTCGGCATCGCCCAGATCGGCAAGAGCTTCCGCAACGAGATCACCCCCGGCAACTTCATCTTCCGCACCCGAGAGTTCGAGCAGATGGAGATGGAGTTCTTCGTCAAGCCCGGCGAGGACGAGCAGTGGCATCAGTACTGGATCGACCAGCGATTCAACTGGTACGTCGACCTCGGGATCGATCCGGAGAACCTGCGGCTCTACGAGCACGCGCAGGAGAAGCTCTCGCACTATTCCAAGCGCACCGTCGACGTCGAGTACAAGTTCGGTTTCTCCGGTAACCCGTGGGGTGAACTCGAGGGTGTCGCCAACCGCACCGACTTCGATCTCTCCACCCATTCGAAGGCGTCGGGGGAGGACCTGTCGTTCTTCGACCAGGCTTCCGGCGAGCGCTACACGCCGTTCGTCATCGAGCCGGCGGCCGGCCTGACCCGCTCGGTGATGGCCTTCCTGTGCGACGCACTCACCGAGGAGGAGGTGCCGAATGCCAAGGGCGGCACCGACACCCGCACGGTGCTGCGCCTCGACCGCCGTCTGGCCCCGGTCAAGGTGGCCGTGCTGCCGCTCTCGCGCAACGAGAAACTCTCGCCGAAGGCCAAGGATCTCGCCACCGAGTTGCGCAAGAACTGGAACGTCGAATTCGACGATGCGCAGGGCATCGGCAAGCGTTATCGCCGCCAGGACGAGATCGGCACACCGTTCTGCGTGACCGTGGACTTCGACACCCTCGACGATCACGCGGTCACCATCCGCGAGCGCGACACCATGAGCCAGGAGCGGGTCGCCCTGGACAAGGTGGCCGAGTACCTGGGTGGCAAACTCCTCGGCTCCTGATCGGCGAACCGCTTTCGATTGGGCCTGACCTGCGGCTGTCTGTCACAATTGGGGACGGAGTCGCGAGGTTCGGGCATGGGGTCCGCCGCAGCGATCAGCAGAGAGTGAGTGGAATCGTGGCAGTCAGTGGCAAGGTCGTCCATTACGACGCGAACCGTGGGTTCGGGTTCTTGGCCCCGGAATCCGGTGGGGCAGATGTGTTCTTGCACATCAATGACATCGACATCGACGAGAACGACCTGAAGCCGGGCGCCAAGGTCTCCTTCGACGTCGAAGAGACCGACCGCGGTTCCAAGGCGATCAACGTCGCGGTCACCGAGGCCGCCCCGGCCGACGAGTCCGGCGGAGGACGGCCGCCGCGCCGTGACGATCACCGACGCGATGATCACCGACGTGACGACCATCGCCGCGATGACCACGGTCGTTCGCACGGCGGCGATCGGGACCGTCCGCGCCGTCCGCGCGCCGGTGGGGGCGGATCGTTGGATGCCGCCGCGTTCACCGAAGAGGTGACCGAACTGCTGCTCGATTCCTCCGACGACCTCACGGCCGCGCAGATCGTGGCGATCCGCAGCCGGATCACCGACTTCGCCGTCGCCCGGGGCTGGGTGCTTGACTGACCACCCTCCGACGGGACGGTCCGGGGTTTCCCAGCCCGGGATTCCCCCGACGGCGTTCTACGGCGACGAGGCCACCGAGCGGATGGTGCCGGAAGGTGCCAAGGTCGCGAGCCTGCCCGGAACCCGGACCGACCACCGCAGTGAGTACGCGCGCGACCGTGCGCGCGTACTGCATTCTGCTGCGTTGCGACGTCTCGCCGACAAGACCCAGGTCGTCGGCCCGCGCGAGGGTGACACGCCACGTACCCGTCTGACCCATTCGCTCGAGGTCGGACAGATCGGCCGTGGGATCGCGATCGGCCTCGGCTGCGAACCCGACCTGGTGGAGTTGGCGGGCCTCGCCCACGACATCGGCCATCCCCCGTACGGGCACAACGGTGAGCGTGCACTCAACGAATTCGCTTCCGACATCGGTGGATTCGAGGGCAACGCACAGAATCTGCGAATCCTCACCCGGCTCGAACCGAAATTGCTCGACGATCAGGGCCGCAGTGCCGGGCTCAATCTGACCCGCGCCTCGCTCGATGCGACCCTGAAGTATCCGTGGACCCGGCGGCCGCCGAACGTGAAGTTCGGCGCCTACGCCGACGACGCCGCGGCATTGGACTGGGTCCGACGCGGGGCGCCGGGCGATCGGCAGTGCATCGAGGCGCAGGTGATGGATTGGTCCGACGACGTCGCCTACTCGGTTCACGACCTCGAGGACGGTGTCATCGCCAACCGGATCGATCTGCGCACCCTCGCCGATCCCGACGACCAACGCACCCTCGCCGACATCGGGATCAAGGAGTTCCCTGGTCTCGAACCGGAGCCGTTGATCGATGCCGCACAACGACTCTCGCGCATGGAGATCGTGCGCGCGGTCGGGGTGTTCGACGGCAGTCTGGACGCATCGGTCCGGCTCAAGCGACTCACCAGCGAACTCATCGGCCGGTTCGCCTCGGCGGCGATCACCGGCACCCGCGAGGTGGTGGGTGGACGTTCGCTGTCGCGGTACGACGCCGATCTTGCGGTACCGCCGTTGATCGCTGCCGAGGTGGCGATCCTGAAAACCCTTGCGCTGCGGTTCATCTTCTCCAACGTGCGGCACAAGACCCATCAGGCCCGGCAGCGTGAACGCATCCACCGCGTCGGCGAGTGGCTCAGCGCTGCGGCTCCCGGAGGTCTCGACCCGGTGTTCGTCCCCAGTTGGGAACACGCCGCCGATGATGCCGCCCGCAAACGGGTCATCGTCGACCAGATCGCGTCGATGACCGAGGGCAGGCTCGAACGGATGGACAAGCAGAACTCGGGCGCGCAGGCGCATCTGGGCTGAATGCTCGGGTGTTGCGCCGCGGATGTCCGTGCGCGCAGTGGCTCAGTGGGTGGCGTTGGCCCGATCCAGTATGTCCTGCAACACCTCTCGGGGCAGGGCCCCGGCGGAGAAGTCGACGAGCCGGCCCACCGGTACCGAGCCCATGATCGTCACCAGGTCCATACCCTCGCCGGTGTCGGCGCCATCGGTCAGGGCGCCGGCGATCTGCGTCATCGCCTCGGCGGCAACCGGATCGGCCAGCACCTCGGCGATGCTGGATTCCAGGGTGAGGTCACCGGTGGTGTCGTCACCGACGACATCGACCTCGGCGGTGAGCCGGATGTCACGGCTGGAGGCGCCCACCGACACCGTGTACCGTCCGGACCGGACCACGAACGCGTGCGTCCGCAGGTCCCATCGGGACAGGTCGTCGGCCGTCACCGTCACCTCGACCCGGGTGCTGCGGCCCGGATCGAGGTCGACGTCGGTGAAGGCCTTGAGTTCACGCAGCGCCGTCACCGGGGTCGGCATGGTCACGGGGGTCGGCCCGGTCGCCGGCGCGGAGTTGGCCGCGCCGAGATACACCTGTACCACCTCACGACCGGCCCGTGCGCCGGTGTTGGTGATCGTCGCCGCCACTCGCAGGCCGCCGTCGTCTGTGGTGTGTACCTCGAGGTCCCGGTACTCGAAGGTGGTGTAGGACAAGCCGTGTCCGAAGGGAAACGTCACCGGTAACTCACGTGCGTCGTACCAGCGGTAGCCGATGAACGGACCCTCACCGTAGAGCACGTGCCCGGATTCGCCGGGGAACGACAGATGATCGGGGGTATCGGAGAGCCGCTCGGGAACCGTCTCGGCCAGCCGGCCCGAGGGATTGACGTCGCCGAACAGTACGTCGGCGATCGCGGCGCCCACCGCCTGGCCGAGTAGTGCACCGTCGAGGAGCGCCGGCGCCGTCAATGACGACAGCCGGAGCACCCCGCCATGGGCCAGGACGATCACGGTGCGCCGATTGGCTGCGACGATCGCCTCGGCCAGGGCGAGTTGGGCAGGCGGCAACTCGATGTCGGCCCGATCGAATCCCTCGGATTCCTGCTCGTCGGCCAATCCCAGGAACAGCACCACCGTCGACGCGGATCGAGCCACCGACACCGCCTCTGCGAGCAACGTGCCGTCGGCGTCGGTCTCGCCACCGAGGCGGTAGCCGGCGGCGAATCCGACACCAGCCCCGGCGCGGGCGCGGATCTCCTCGAGAGGGACATCAACGCGGGTGGCGTGCACATGCGATGATCCGCCACCCTGATATCGCGGGTGCGTTGCGAGTTCGCCGATGACGGCCAGATCCGCGGTCGGGGTGAGGGGCAAGAGGTCGTCGTCGTTGCGCAACAACACGATTGCGCGACCGGCGACCTCGCGTGCCACAGCGTGATGCGCGTCGAGATCGGCGGTTTCGGGTGTGGTCGGGGCGTGCGCGGTCGCGGTGCGTGCGAGCGCGGCGACCCGGTCGGCTGCCGACGTCAACGCCTCGGGTGCGAGGCGGCCGTCGGCGACCGCATCGACCACCGCGGCATCGGCGTCGGGCCCGGGGGAGGGCATGGTCAGATCCAGACCCGCGGCCAGCGAAGCAACCCGATCGGCGACCGCGCCCCAGTCACTGATCACCGCACCGGCGAAACCCCATTGATCGCGCAGGATCTCGGTGAGTAACTCCCGATGTTGGGAGGCGTGGACGCCATTGATCCGGTTGTAGGAGCACATCACCGTCCACGGCTGCTCCCGGATGACGATCGTCCGAAACGCGCGCAGATACAGCTCGTGGAGGGTGCGCTCGTCGACGTCGGCGCTGATGCGCATCCGGTCGGTCTCCTGGTTGTTGACCGCGAAATGCTTCAGGGACGCGCCGACGCCGCGAGCCTGCAGACCGTGCACCCACGCGCCGCCGAGCTCGGCGGTGAGATGAGGATCCTCGGAGAAGTACTCGAAGTTGCGGCCACCGCGCACCGACCGCTTCAGGTTGACCCCCGGCCCGAGCACCACACCGACGCCGTGGGCGCGTGCCTCGTCGGCGATGGCGGTGCCGACGCGCCGCGCCAAGGCAGGGCTCCACGTCTGTGCCACGCCGACCGCCGGCGGAAAACACGTCGCGGGCACACTGCCGGAGACTCCCAGATGATCGGTCGCACCGTCTTGTTTGCGCAGACCATGAGGTCCGTCGGTCATCAGGATCGACGGCACGTCGGCGACGGACTCGGTGGTCCAGAAATCGTGTCCGCTGGTCAGGCGAGCCTGCTCCGCGGCGCTCCAGAGGGCACCGTCCGGCTGCTGTGTCACGGGAGAACTCCTCTGCGGACTCTGATGGGTCGGGGCGGAGCGCGGGAGGCGACCGCTCACCCTCGACCGTAGCCGCAACCGAGAGCATTGATGGGCCGCTCGGCGGGCGGTCCGATGCCGGAAATGCGTGATGGTGTGACCGATTGTGCCGCATTGACAACGGGCCGTCGTACAACTCGGCGTTTCCACAACAATATCGTTGGGGCCTTTACCGAAAACCATCTGTACGTGGTAACAAGCGTTTTCTATGCTCAAAGCATCACTATGAGGGCGTCCTTGGGGAAGGTGAGAATCCACTCATCTCGACGGGGGCCACGAAAGGACACCCGTGATGGTGCATGTTCGGCGCGGCCTGCTCGGAATGATCATTGCCTGCGCCATGCTCGTTGTTCCCGCGGTGTTCGCACCGGCGTTTCCGAACGCCACGGCGCGCGCATCGGTATTCCCGTCGCCGGGGTCCGGCACAAAGATCTACACCATCGAGCCATTGGATTTCAATCTGATCGACGCGATGGCATTGCTCTTTCAAGGACGGTGCGCCGCGGCCGGTGCAGCGTGTCAGCAGGTGCCGACCTTGGCGTCGCCGGACTCTTCGCACTTGTTCGGTGTTCCAGGCGAATTCGGGCCCATCTCGCTCGGGGCGGATTCCCTGGATGCCACTCTGCGGGCCAACGGCACCGACGGTGCCGACGCACACCAACCGATTGTGGTTTTCGCATATTCGCAAGGCGCGCAGATCGCCGGATTCTGGTTGCGCAACCTCAGTGCCGATGCCCATTCCTACGCTCCGCCGGCGACCACGTCGTTCCTTCTCGTGGGCGATCCCGAAAACACGTATGGCCCCTGGTGGTTGCCGAAGGTGCCGACCACCACGCCCTATCGCGTTACGGAATTCTGGAAACAATACGACGGCTGGGCCGATTGGCCCTCCGACCCGAATCCGCTTGCCGTCGCGAATGCCCTCGCCGGGATGCTGTTCATTCATCCCACCGCGTATTTCTCGATGGATCCCGATGATCCGAATGACATCACCTGGACCGACGGGAATATCACCTATGTGATGGCGCCGACCGCGAATCTGCCGCTACTCGACCCGCTGCGCTGGCTCGGGCTGACCTCGGTCGCCGATGAACTCAACGCGCAATGGAAACCGATCGTCGACAGCGCCTACACGCGACCGTCGACCCAGGCGGCAGCGAATGCCTACACCGCGGCAGCGTCTGCGTCACAGGCCCGGGCAGCGTCGACGGTCTCGACGGCGACCGCTGCCACTGTGACCGCTGCGGCGGAGTCTCCTGCGCCGGAGTCCCGGCTCGCGGTGGCGGTCACCCCCGCGACCACTTCCACGACCGCGCCGATCCCGGAGGTGGCTCCGTCGAGTTCAGCACCCGTGACGCCTGTGAAGCCCGCCGCAACGACGGCGACCACTCCGACGCCCACCACCGCGACATCCCCGGCCACTGCGCCGCCGGCGATCTCGCCGTCGACGACAGCATCGTCGTCGACCCCGTCATCAACGGCATCCTCGACAGCAGCGACGAGCGATCGCGCACAGCCCGACTCGGCCGCGTCAGGCGCGTCAGGCGCGTCGACTCCGGCGAAGGCCGATTCGGGGAATTGAGGGCGGTTCCTCCTCGCCGGTCACGTCGGTCGCGGTCACCCCGGTCGCGGTCACTACACTGGTCGAAGTGGCAGGCCGAATCCCCGATCGCGACATCACGGCAATTCGTGAGCAGACGCGCATCGAGGACATCATCGGCGAGTACGTGGCGTTGCGGCAGGCCGGTCCCGATCGTCTCAAGGGCCTGTGTCCCTTTCACGATGAGAAGACCCCGTCGTTCCACGTCCGCCCGGTGCACGGTCATTTCCACTGTTTCGGATGCGGTGAGGGCGGCGACGTCTACAGCTTTCTGCAGAAGCAGGAACACATCGGCTTCGTCGAGGCCGTCGAGCAACTCGCCGACCGGATCGGCTATCAGATCCACTACGAGGGCGGCGGACCGAGTGTCGCGCGTGATCGCGGCACCCGTGCCCGACTGGCCGCCGCGAATGCCGCGGCACACAAGTTCTACGTCGACCAACTGCGCTCACCCGAGGCACAGATCGCCCGCGACTATCTGACCGAACGCAATTTCGACGCGGCCGCGGCGGCGCAGTTCGGCTGCGGGTATGCCCCGGCCGGCTGGGACACGATGACCAAACACCTGCTCGGGCAGGGCTTCGATTTCGACGAGCTCCGCGAGGCGGGCCTGTCGAAAGAAGGGCGTAAGGGGCCGATCGACCGGTTCCATCGCCGGTTGTTGTGGCCGATCCGCAATCTCGGCGGCGACATCATCGGCTTCGGAGCGCGCAAACTCTTCGACGACGACAACCTCGGCAAGTACATGAACACCCCGGAAACCATGCTGTACAAGAAGTCTCAGGTGCTCTTCGGTCTGGATCTGGCGAAGAAGAACATCGCCAAGGGTCATCAGGTGGTCATCGTCGAGGGCTACACCGACGTCATGGCGATGCATCTGTCGGGTGTGACCACGGCGGTCGCGTCGTGCGGGACGGCCTTCGGTGAGGACCATCTCGCGCTGGTGCGCAGGTTGATGATGGACGACTCGTATTTCCGTGGTGAGGTGATCTACACCTTCGACGGCGACGACGCCGGAAAAGCGGCCGCGCTCAAGGCTTTCGAAGGAGAGCAGTCGATCTCCGGACAGACCTTCGTGGCGATCGCCCCCGACGGCATGGATCCGTGTGAACTTCGGCAGGAGCGTGGCGAGGCCGCGGTGCGCGATCTGATCGCCCGTCGCATCCCGATGTTCCAGTTCGCGATCAAAACACTGATCGCCGCTCATGACCTCGACACCGCCGAGGGCAGGGTCCATGCGCTGCGGGAAGCGGTGCCGGTGGTGGCGCGCATCAAAGACGTTGCCCTGCGCGACGAGTACGCGCGTCAACTCGCCGGCTGGGTGGGTTGGGAAGAGGTACCGCAGGTGCTCGCGCGGGTCCGTGAGGAAGCCGCCCGGCACAACCGCGCCACCGGCCGCGCGCAGACGTCCGGGGCACCCGGCATGCGACGCGACCGCCCCGAGGCGGCCAAGGACCCGGGATCGGCGCGTCCCCGACCCGACGACCCGCGGCTCTGGCCGCAACGTGAGGCGTTGAAGGCGGCGCTGCAGTATCCGGCGATCGCCGGGACGGTGTTCGATTCGCTTCCGTCCGAGTGCTTCACCGAGCCGACCTACACGCGTTTGCGCGAGGCGATGGCCGACCTCGGCGGCACGTCGTCGGGCATGGGTGGCGCGCAGTGGGTGGACGCGGTGAACCACGCGGTCGACGACCCGGTGCTCTCGCCGATGGTCACCGAACTCGCGGTGGAACCGATGAGTGTGTCCGAGGACAACATCCCGCGATACGTCAACAGTGTGCTCGCACGCTTGCAGGAGGTGTGGGTCGGTGCGCAGATCGCCGACATCAAGTCACGCCTGCGGCGGATGGCGCCCAGCGAGGACCCCGATGCGTACAACGCCGTCTTCGGTGATCTCGTCGCACTCGAGGCCTATCGCCGGAGTCTGCTCGAGCAGGCCGTCGACCCCACCCAGGGCGTCTTCTGACCCGTCGGGGTTGTGGCTGTTCTCAGGCCGCCTCGGTGCGGATACCCGGGCGCAACTCGGCCGGATACATCGGTCGATGCGGGTCGTCGGCGTTGTAGACGCAGCCGCCCGCGTAGGTGTGGATGCCCGAGCAGCGGTCGGGGATCGGGCGCGGACGCCCCCAGATGTGATCGGCGGTCGCAGTCATGGTCGCCTCCCTCGGTACTTCGTGGACGATGCACAGAAGTATGGGGGCATACCTGTCCGAATGGGCAGTGAGCGCGCTGTTTCACTCGCGCTGAGCACAGGTGAGGTGTCTCACAGTGCGCTGGCGGGTGACGCGTCGGCGGACCAAGGAGGCGACGCCGGTGCTGTGGCCGCACTCAAACACGTTGAGCCCGAACCGGTGTCATCACCGGTCCGGGCTCAACGTCAGTTGGTTCGGTCTGGTCAGACTTTTCTGCCGGGAATCCCGATCGCGAATCCGATGCCGATGATCACGCAGGAAACCAGTGCGACGGCCGGCATCACCCACATTGCGTTCATGTCGGGAACGCTACGCTCCGGCGCCCGCGGCGACGGGGCGTTTGCGTGAGATCGGGACCTTGGCCCGCCAAGTGGGGTCTTTGGGCCCGGCATGCCCCGTCCCGAGCGGGGTCGGACGGCGACACGACGCGATTCCCGGCGTTCAGCTGAGCGCGCGGTGTGTTGTGGGCCACAATGGCCGTTGCCCGGAGTCGCCGGGATCAGGGGAGGTGGCGGTCGGTGACAGATATCGTGCTCGCGGAGGTGGGGACGCCGTGCGAGCGGCAGGTGGTGGCGGAGTGGGCGCAGACCGCACATCCCGACGCGTTGCTGCGGACCCTCGACGAGATCGACGCCGAGACCCTCCAACCCGAGACCGCGCTGATCCCCGCACGCGTCGTGTGGCTTCCCCCGGTCCGCAAGGGCGAGCGTCGGGTGTCGGTGGCCGACGTTCTCGTGCTGTCGAATCCGCGGCGACCGCCGGCCTTCCGGCAGAACGCGATCAAGAAACGCCGACCCGATCGGGTGCGGGTGGCCGTCGGGGAGGCGGCCACGGTTGCCGATCTACGTGCCAGGCACGAACAGTCGTCGGCGGAGGGGGAGGCGTTCACCGCGTTCGTGGGCGTACAGGCGGCGTTGTCCGCCGAGCGCGCCGAACGCCAGATCGTCGGTGACCGATACAAGGTGCCCCGGCTGGTCGCCGAACAGATCGGTTCCTCGGCACGTTTTCGTGACAATGCCGCGAAACTGGCCGCCGACCTCGGCCGGCCCGTCGCCGCGGTGGTGACCGAAGCCACCGACAAGATGTCGGCGTTCGTGGCCACCCAGAGCCGGCTCATGGACGACGTGTTCTCCTCCACGTTCCGAGCGCTCTACGAGCGCGCGTGGACGGTGTCGGTCGACCTGGACACCCTCGGCCGGCTGCGTACGCTGAACAAGAGCCACGGTCTGATCTTCCTGCCCTCGCACCGCTCCTACGTCGACACCCTGGTGCTCTCGGAAGTCCTTCGCAGCCATGACTTCCCACCGAATCTGGTGCTCGGTGGCAACAATCTCGCGATCTGGCCGATCGCCCCGGTGGCGCGCCGCGCGGGAGTGATCTTCATCCGGCGCAAGTTCGGCGGCGACCCGGTGTACAAGTTCGCGATGCGCTCGTATCTGTCGTTCATCGTCGACAAGCGCTTCAACCTCGAGTGGTACATCGAGGGCGGCCGCAGCCGAACCGGCAAACTCCGCCCGCCGAAACTCGGCCTGCTCTCGTATGTGGTCGATGCGATCGAACAACTCGACGACGCCGACATGATGGTGGTGCCGACCTCGATCGTCTACGACCAACTCCACGAGATCGCGGCGATGGCACGGGAATCCGCCGGTGGTGCGAAGAAGCCCGAGGACGTCACCTGGCTGTTGAAGTACGCCAAAGCCCAACGCACCCATCTCGGTGAGGCGCGGGTGCGCTTCGGGACACCCTTCTCGCTGCGCGAGGCCATCGCCGACGGCGGGGACGATCCGGCGGCACTGGACAAGATCGCGTTCGGCGTGATGGACGAGATCAACGCCGCCACACCGATCTCGGCCACGTCGCTGGCCGGCTTCGCACTGCTGGGCGCGGGCGAGCGAGCCTACACGGCCGGGGAGATCGAAGAGATCCTCGAGCCGCTGCTGGACTACATCGACCGCCGGGGCCTACCCGGCCCGGACGCGCAATTGTGCCGCGGCCTCGGTTTGCTCTCGACCCTGCGCGAACTCACCACCGCGGGAGTGCTCACCCGATTCGACGGCGGCACCGACACCGTCTGGTCGATCGCGCCGGGCAATCATGCCGTCGCCGCGTACTACCGCAACGGCGCCCTGCACCACTTCGTCGACCGTGCCATCGTCGAGATGGCGTTGGTGGCCGCCGATCGTGGCGATCTCGAGGCCGATGTCGATGCGATGCTGGCAGCGTCGCAGCAGGAGGCACTGCGCATCCGCGATCTGCTGAAGTTCGAGTTCTTCTTTCCGACCAAAGAGGTGTTCCTGCATCGCCTCGGCGCCGAACTCGACCTCATCGCACCCGAGTGGCGCGAGACCCCACCGACCCCGGAATGGATTCACCAGACCCTGCTCGCCACGTCCGGTGCGCTGTTCGCGCGGCGCACACTGCAGACGTTCTTCGACGCGCAACTCGTTGTCGCGCAACGGCTCGTCGCCCTCGACGACGCGCCGATCGACAAGGAGCAGGTGCTCGCCGACTGTCTCGGACTCGGCCGCCAGCTGGAATTGCAGGCGGTCATCCGCAGCAAGGACTCGGTGTCGACCGAGTTGTACGACGCCGCATTCCGCCTCGCCGAGAACCGTCATCTGATCAGCCCGGCAGCGGAGTCCGCGGTGGGCATCGATCTGGCCGGGGCGCGGCGGGCGTGGTTCGACGAGGTCGAGGAGATGCGCGAGCGGCTCGCCAAGATCGCGGCGATCGAGGCCGAGCAGGCCGGGGCCGCCCGGTGAGCGCGCTCGCCGAGCGGCTGGCGCAGATCCGATCGGCCAAGCGCGGCAAACAGATCGGGGCGTTCTTCGACTACGACGGCACGTTGATCGAGGGATTCTCGGCGACCGCGATCATCGGGGCGCGGGTGCGCAGCATGGAATTCGGACTCGGTGAACTCGCCGACTTCCTGCTCATCGGACTGCGCGGCGTCGAATCCGAGCAGGATTACGCCGAGGTGCTCGACGCGACCCGACCCACGTTCGCCGGCAAGACCTATGACGACCTACTCGCGTTGGGCGAGAGCCTGTTCAAGCATGAGACGGCCGCACAACTGCGACCACAGATGTGGCAGATCCTGCGCGCGCATCGGGCGATGGGTCACCGCATCGTCATCGCGTCGTCGGCGACGCGGTTTCAGATCGCCCCGATCGCCCGCGAGATCGACGCCGATCACGCCCTGGCCACCGACGTGGAGGTGATCGACGGCGTGGTGACCGGTCGGGTGGTGGGCCGGCCATTGTGGGGGCCGGGGAAGGCGGCGGCGGTGCGTGCGCTGGCGCGTGAGCACGACATGGATCTCGACGCGTCGTTCGCCTACAGCGATGGCAACGAGGACATTCCGTATCTGGAGTCGGTGGGGCATCCGGCGGCGGTGTCGCCCGGACACGTCCTGCGCGCCGAGGCGCAAGCCCGCGGATGGCCGATCCTGGATCTGCGCAACCCGACCCACAATCGGCTCGAGATGGCGGTGCGCACCGGCGCCTTCTACGGCACCTTTCTCACCTCCGCCGCGGTCGGGGTGCTCGGTGGGCTGGTGCGGCGGGACCGGTCGGCGGAGATGATGCAGTCCGCGGTGTCCGGGGGCATGGACGTCGGGCTCGCGCTGGCCGGGGTGCGTGTCGAGGTCATCAGTGGCGCAGAGCATCTCACATCGGCGCGTCCGTGCGTCTTCGTCTTCAACCATCAGTCGAAACTGGATCTGCCGGTGATGATCCACCTGGTGCGCTCGGATGCGACGGGCGTCGCGAAGAAGGAAATCGGCCGGCTGCCGGTCTTCGGCCAGGTCCTCGACGCCGCCGGGGTGGTGTTCATCGATCGGGCCGACGCCGGTAAGGCCATCGAACAACTCGCCCCCGCGGTGGCAAAACTGCGCGACGAGGGTGCCTCACTGGTGGTCGCACCCGAGGGAACCCGTTCGGCAACACCCCGAATCGGCCCGTTCAAGAAGGGGCCCTTTCACATCGCGATGCAGGCTGGGGTGCCGGTGGTCCCGGTGGTGTTGCGCAATACGGGGGAACTGATGTGGCGTGGGGCGCAGCTGATCAAGCCCGGGGTGGTGGAGGTCAGGGTGCTCGAGCCGGTGGACACCTCGTCGTGGAGCGCCGAGGACATCGGGCGCCACGCCGAAGAGGTTCGGCAACAATTCATCTCGACGCTGGCCGATTGGCCGGTCGACCATGGCGAGGACGGCGGGGCAGCGCCGGACCAGGAAGTGATCGGATGAGCGAGGACCGTCCACTCGACTGGGGCACCGAACCGCACATGAGCCCGGTCGACACCGTGATGTGGCGCGGTGACAGCGATCGCCGCCTGCGCGGCACGATCTGCATGCTGGAGATCTATGACCGTGTGCCGGACTGGGATCGGCTGATCGCCGCCCACGAGTGGGGGAGCCGCATGGCGCCGCGCTTTCGGCAGCGGGTGATCGACTCGCCGTTCGGCACCGGCACACCGAGCTGGGCGATCGACCCCGAGTTCGACCTGCACTATCACGTTCGCCGGCTACGGTTGGCCGGGGACGGCTCGATGCGCGAATTGCTGTCCACCTGTGAACAATTGGCGATGACCGCGCTCGACCCGGCGCGGCCACCGTGGGAGGGCTATCTCATCGAGGGGCTGCCCGACGGCAAGGCGGCGTACTTCCTCAAGGGCCACCACGCGCTGACCGACGGCCTCGGTGCGATCATCGCACTGGCGCAGCTGCATTCGACCACCCGCGATCCGAAACCCGACAAGCCGCAACCACCCGAGCCCGCGCCGGTCGACGTCTCGGCGCTGGAGGTGCTGCGTCGGCAGATAGGCGACGAGGTGGCGCGGGTGCCGCATCGCGTCGACGTCGTGGTGAGTGGTGCCCGCGCGCTGGTCGATCCGAAGCGCGCGCTGAGTAAGATGCTGCGCTACGGGCGTTCGGTGCCGCGGGTCGCCGGTCTGGTGAGTCCACCCGGGTCACCGCTGCTGGCCCACCGCAGTCTGTCGTGGCGGTTCGCCGCGTTCGAGGTGCCCTTCGCCGATCTGCGAGCCGCCGGTTCTGCCGTACGCGCCTCGGTCAACGACGTGTACCTCGGCGGGCTGATCGGCGGATTCCGCATCTATCACGAACGCCTGGGCCGGCCGGTCGAGGCGATCCCGGTGGCGATTCCCATCTCGGTGCGCCGCCCCGAGGACCCCGAGGGAGGCAATCGTATTGCGGTGGGCCGCTTGGCCGGTCCGGTCGGCATCGCCGATCCCTTCGAGCGGGTGCTGACGATCCGCGAGCAGGTGCGAGCGGCACGCACCGAACCCGCCGTCGACGTGTTCAACACCATCGGGCCGGTACTGGCCTGGATACCGGGACGGCTGCTGGGACAGTTCAGCGGCGCCACCAGCGGCAACGACCTGCAGGCCAGCAACGTACCGGGTATCCCGTGGGAGACCTTCGTCGCCGGCGCCAAGGTGGAACGGATGTATCCCTTCGGCCCGCTGCCCGGCTGCGCGGTGATGGCGACGATGATCACCCACAACGGCATTGCCTGTCTGGGAATCAATTTCGATGCGGCGTCGATCACCGAACCGGAGATCTTCGCCGAGAGCGTCGTCGCCGGGTTCGACGAGGTGCTGGCCCTGTCCCGGGCCGACTCGCTGGCAGGGATGACTCACGTGGTGTGAGGCGAAAAGCAAAAAACCGCCTGTGACCAGGCGGTTTTCTTGCTCCCCCAACTGGACTCGAACCAGTAACCGTTCGATTAACAGTCGAATGCTCTGCCAATTGAGCTATGGGGGACTGCTCGGGTGGTGCCGTTGTCACCCCGTCGGGGCGGCATCAGAACCGAACGCTGACTCTAGCGCATGGATCGGGCAAAGAACAAAACGCCAGTTCGCGCCGCCCGAGCAGTCCTCCGGGCTCTCAGTGACCGGCGACGATGTCGGCCTCGTCGACGACCACCGGTGTGCGGGCTCCCGGGAGGAACGAGTAGGCCAGGCAGATCAGGCCGAAGAAGAGGTAACCCAGGGCCACAGCCGGATTGGCGGCCCACGCGACCTCCGGTGCGTGGATGAGCCCGATGAACGACAGCACGGCACCGACGCCGCACGCGATCGCCGCGTAGTGGAACTTCTTGTCGAGGATGAAGGTCACGATGGTGCCCAGGATCAGTCCGACGAGTACCGCACCCTGGCCGAGGGTGGTCAGGCCGCTGTAGACCAGGCCGGCATTGCCGAGAGCGGCGTCGCCGACCTTGTCGGCGGTCGTCCCCGCGGCGGACAGGGCGTTGTCGATCAGCCCGCTGCCCCACTGGGCGAGGTTGGGCAGGGTCGCGGCGACCACCGCGACCGCGTGCAGACGTGGTACCGCCTGGAACGCCTGGGCGCCGATGAGCAGGCCGATGTAGAGCAGGATCGGGACGATCGCCGGAACCGGCAGCAACGCCTCCAGCACCCCGAAGAGCCCGGCGAAACACAACACACCGATCGCGAGGCCACTGGCCAGGGAGTACCCGGCCCGACCGCCGGCATCCTTCCAGCCGGGGTGACCGATGTAGACCGCGGGCGGGAACGGGGACCCGAACGCCGCACCGATGCACGCACCGGCACCGTCGGCGAGCAGCACGCTGCGCAGGTTGTAGCTGTCGCCGGCCGCCGCGGCACTCTCCACGTTGCTCATCGCCTCGGTGAAGTTGTAGACGCCCAACGGGATCGCCGTCCCCAGCAGCGGGGCGAGGTGCCCCAGTCCGGAGAACAGCATGTCGAAGCGCTGATCGGGGATGCCGACCGCGATGTCGGAGACCGCGGCGCTGAGGTCGGGTACCGACATGAAGCCACCGATCCAGCCGATCGCCGTACCGACCAACAGTGCGGCCAGGCCGACGGGGATGTTGCCGGGGAGCCGCACATCGGTGAAGAAACCGATCAGGATGATGCCCAGCACCGGCAGCCCGATCCAGGCGGCGTCCCACATCTGGCCGGCCGGGCGCATCGCGATGAAGGTGAGCGAAATGCCGGCCAGGGTGCCGAGCATCGCGGCGCGCGGGGTCAGCTTTCGGACGTAGGGCCCGACGAACGCCCCGATCATGACGATGACGCCGATCATGAACGCCCACGCGAGACCGGCCTCCCACGCCTGCATCGCGTCCTTGGTCTTGAGATAGACGGGCAACATCACGACGAAGACGACGATGAACATGTGCGGCACGCTCGGGCCGTACGGCAGCGCGGTCACGTCGGTACGGCCTTCACGACCGGCCATGCGGCGGGCCAGGAACGTGTAGTAGACGTTGCCGAGGATCAACGCGACGCCGAGGGCCGGGAGCACCGTCCCCAGGACGTCGTCGGCGGGGATCTTGACCACACCGATCATGAGGCCGGTCAGGGTCAGCACGTTGACCAGGATGTTGAAACCCAGGCCGAAGAACGCGTTGGTGTCGCCACGGGTCCACCAGGGGATCCGCGGGTGTGGTGTCGGGGACGGGTCGGCGGCGGGGGAAGTGGTTTCGGCGGTGGCGCTCATCGCGGTTCCTTCGGATGCTCGGGCGAATGTTGTGTCGGGGGACAGGGAACTGGGGACGACGGTGTCCGGGGTGAAGGGGCGGGGAGAATCAGGAAGCGGCGTTGTCGGTGTCGGGATCGCCCAGGGCGGCGATGACGTCGGCGCTGTGGGCGGTCCACCCGAAGATGCCGCCCTGGGCGGTGATCATCTCCAGGCCGACACGCTGGAATTCGGGGAAATACGAACCGACACAGTCGGACACGACGACGCACTCGTAGCCGCGGTCGTTGGCCTCGCGTGTGGTGGTGTGGACGCAGACCTCGGTGGTGACCCCGGTGACGAGCAGTGAGGTGATGCCGCGATCCTCCAGGGTCTCTGCGAGGCCGGTGGCATAGAAGGCGCCCTTACCCGGTTTGTCGATCACCACTTCGCCTGCGGCGGGAGCGAGTTCGTCGATGATGTCGTGTCCGTACTCGCCCCTGATCAGAATCCGGCCGAACGCCCCGGTGTCACCGATGCGTTTGCTCGGTGCACCACGTCGGAGTTTGGCCAGCGGGCAATCGGAGAGATCGGGTTCGTGTCCTTCTCGGGTGTGGATGACGGGCATGCCCACTCGACGTGCCGCGGCGAGTAGGTCGACGAGCGGCGGGATCACCTTCTGCAGCAAGGTGACGTCGTTGCCGAGAGACTCCCCGAAACCGCCGGGGAGCAGGAAGTCGCGTTGCATGTCGATGATCAGCAGTGCGGTGTGATCGAGATCGAGGTCGATCGGGGCGGGTGCGGCAGGGATGGTCACGGCCATGGGGTCTCCGGTGGGTGTGATCGACGGGGTGGCGGTTGGTTACGGCCTGGGTGTGAGTGCGTCCGAGTCGGAGTCGGCCGGGTGCCGATGCTCGGGGTGCCGATGCCCGGGATGATGGAGCTCGGGGTGCTGTTGCTCGGGGTGATGACGCGGCTCGTCGAGGAGATTCGCCGCCATCTGCAACACCGCGTCGTCGTGCAGGGCGTTGCCGAGCACCATGGCGCTGTGCGGTCGGCCGTCGGCGGTGAGTCCTTGTGGGACAGCCACTCCGGTGAGGTCGAGGAGATTGCCGAAGTGGGTGTAATGGCCGAGCATGGTGTTGGTCGCCAGGGGTTGGGCGAGTACCTCCTCGACGGTGAAGGTGCGGCCGATCGTGGGTACGACGACGACGTCGATCCCGTCCCAGACCCGGCTGACCTCGGCGCGCAGTTCGGCGAGTCGCTGCATCGCGGCGAAGGCATCGACCGCGGTGTACTCGATTGCGCCCTCGAGGATTTCGCGGACTACCGGATGGATCGAGTCGGGATGGTCGGCGAGGAAGTCTCCGAAGACGACGAGTCGTTCGGCGACCCATGGACCCGCGTAGAGCAATTCGCCCGCGGCCAGGAACGGTTCGAGAGAGATTTCCTCTATGGTGACGGGAACCGGGAAGTGCATGTGCGCGAGTCGTTCCCGGAAAGCCTGGTGAGCCTCGCGCAGGGCGTCGTCGCCGAAGAACTCCAGCTGCGACATCGGCTGCAGCCCGACGGTGAGGCCACCGCGGTGGTCCGGCCCGGGCGAGCGGGACCACGGGTCGGCGTCGTCGCGGCCCGTCATCACCGCCATCACGCGGTCGACGTCGTCGATGCCGCCGGCCATCACGGTGATGCAGTCCAACGACTTACACGCCGGAACGAGTCCGACCGCGCTGATCAATCCCCGCGAGGGCTTGTACCCGACGATCCCGTTGAGCGCCGCCGGCACCCGACCGCTGCCCGCGGTGTCCGTCGCCACCGCGAACGGAACCTCGCCGAGCGCCACCGCGAGGGCGGAACCGGAACTCGAGCCGCCCGAGATCATCTCGTTGCCGAAGACGCTGCGCGGCACCGTATACGGGGTACGCGTGCCGTTGAGTCCGGTGGCGAACTGATCGAGATTGGTCTTGCCGACGTAGAGGGCGCCGGCATCGAGCAGGCGTTGCACCGCAGGCGCGGTGGTGTCGGGTGTGTAGGCGTAGTCGGGGCACGACAGTGTCGTCGGCACCCCGGCGACGTCGATGCTGTCCTTGACCCCGAACGGGACCCCGTAGAGGGGCAGCGCGCGGGCGCCGGGGCGTGCCTCGAGGTCGGCGGCGGCGCGCACGAGGTCATCGCAGGCGACCGTCGAGATCCAGGTTCCGTCGTCTCCGCGGGCGGCGATGGCGTCGGCCACCCGCCGGGCGGTCCGTGTCGGCGATCCGCCGCCGCTGATGTGGCTGTCGAGGATCTCGGCGATGGATGGGCCTCCGTATGGCCCGCGGACTTCGCTTGCAATGTTCATATCGTCGATTGTCGACAGAATCATGGCCGTCGTAGAACAACCGTGTGTCGTTCGTGTTAGGCGCCGTCACACACGGCATACCCGCAGGGGCGTCGGGGCGCCTGCGAGGTGATCGTCAGGCGGATGCGGCGTCGTCGTCGAGTGCAGCCACCAGGTCGAGGTACCGCAGATGGCCGTGATCGCGCAGCGCCGCCACGGTCGCCTCGACGTCGTTGGCCTCGAGTGCGGCGAGGATGTCGTGGTGGCGACGCAACCCGTCATGCGAACCGTGATCGGCGGTCTCCGCGCGCAGATTGACCGCCATCGGCAGCTGGAGCTTCAGCAGGATCGGCGCCAGGGCGATGTCGAGCTGCCGGTTGCCGGCAAGCCCCACGACGGCAGCATGAAATCGCCGGTGGGCATCGTCCTTCTCCAGTTCGTCGGAGGCGGTCTCGAGTTGCTCGATCGCCCCGCGAACCGGCGCCAACTGGGTCTGCGGATCGGCCAGCGGCAATGCCGATTCGACGGCGAAGCGCTCGAGCAACTGACGTAGTTCGAACAGCTGCAGGATGTCGCGCGGCGACCACTCGGCCACCCGCGCGCCACGGCGGGGCAGATGCTCGACGAGGCCTTGCTGCGCGAGCAGGCGGAGCGCCTCCCGAATCGGCGCCCTGCTGAAACCCAAACTCGCGCAGAGATTCTCCTCGACGATCTTCTCGCCCGGCGCCAACGCCCCGGACAAGATGGCGTCGCGGATGCGCCGGGCGGCCACGTCGACGAGGCTTTCCGGGAGCCCTCGCCCCGGTCCTGCGTCATCGACCCCGGCCATGCGCCGTCACTCCTGTTCTGCTGATTCTCGTTCGCTCGCCGGACGCGTCCTCGGTGCTACCGCGTCAGGCACGCCGTCGAGTCTAGTGCCCGGGCGCACCGAGGTCGGTTGTGCCCGAGGCGTCGGGTCGACGCATGATCCGGGGTTGCCGCACCGTGCGGTATTGTCGCTGCTCGGGCACGACGTGCCCACTGGGGCGGTAGCTCAGTCGGTTAGAGCCGCGGACTCATAATCCGTAGGTCGCGGGTTCGAGCCCCGCCCGCCCCACCGAGATCGAGTTCCGGCAACGCTGTCGGCGCCTGCGCCTACCCTGGTGACATGGCTCTGAGTATCGAAGAACGACAAGCATTTCTGGCCGAACCCCATATCGGGGCGCTGTCGATCGAGGCAGGCGCCGACCGTGCTCCGCTGGTGGTGCCGATCTGGTATCAATACACCCCCGGCGGCGACCTGTGGTTTCTGACCGGAGCCGATTCACGCAAGATGCGCCTGCTCGACGCCGCCGGACGGTGTTCGCTGATGGTCGAGCGTCTCGACCCGTCGATCCGGTATGTCGCGGTGTCCGGGCCGGTGATCGATACCGCGCCCGGTACGCGTGCCGACCTCGTGGAGATGGCTGCGCGATATCTGCCGGCCGAGAAGGTGGACGGCTATGTCGAGTTCGCCGCCGCCGAGCACGGTAGCCAGACCCGCGTGACCGTCCGGGCAGATCAGTGGGTCTCGGCGGACCTGGGTAGCGTCTGACTCTCGGTCCGCCGCGACTCAGCTGTCGACGTCGTCCCAGATGCCGTTCTGCTCAAGGTGTTTCACCAGTCGCTCGGCGCCGTCGTCGAATTGGCGGCGAGTCTGTGTGATCACCTCGTCGCGATCGCCTGCTCGGTAGGCCGCGATCAGTCGGTCGTGACTGTCCACGGCGACCTCGCCCCATTCCGGGTCGGAGGCGTACAGCTGGGTGGGGGTGTAGCGCGCCGCCGAGAGCAGGAACCAGGCGAGTTTCTTGCCGGCCGCGATCACGTTGTGGCGCCGGTGGAACTCGAATTCCGCGTCGATGATGGCCGCTGTGTCGCCGGAGGCCACGGTCGAGCGCAACTTCTGGTTGCACCATTCGAGGTCGGCGAGTTCCTCGGAGGTGATCACCGCGGCGGTGCGCAGGGCGAGCTTCACCGCGATCTCACCCTGTAGCCAGAAGAGGTCGTCGACGTCGATGCGGTCGAGATCGGAGACCCGGTACCCGCGGTGGGGCTCGAGGCTGACCATTCCCTCACCACGCAGCGTGAGCAGGGCTTCCCGGACAGGGGTGACGCTCACCCCGAGCCGCTCGGCGGTCTCGTCGAGGCGGATGTACTCACCGGGCCGGAAGTCCGCGGTCATGATCAGATGCCGCAGGTGCGCGGCGACCTCCTCGGACAGCTGCGGTCGTCGACGCAGGCGGGCGCGGTCGTCGGCGCCGCCCGCGCGACCACCCGGACGCTCGGACGCCGAGGGCTGTGCCGATGATGTCGCGCTGGATTTCATTGGTGCCACCGTAGACCGTCGAGGTGAGTGCGCCACGCATCCGGCGCCGGGTCGAATCCGGGTGTGTGGGTCGTCCGTGGATCGCCACGGCCGCCTCTGAATCATATGTTTGATATGTCTACCCGTGACCGGCGCCACAGATACTGTCGCTACATTGGTGGCCATGCCCAAATCAGCACGCCGATCCGCGCAGAGTTCTCCAGTGGACGAGAGCGCGCGTGCTGTCGACGGCGATGACGTCGTGACCAGGGAGGACGTCGACACCACGGGCGCCGGCGAGGTCTCGGTCGGAGCAGGTGAGCGCGCCGGATCGGGGACCTCGGAACCCACGCCGCTCGACGGCGACGGCTTCCTCGAGGCCAATCGCCGCGAGCGTGAGCGGTTGCGCGCTGACGCCGAGCGCAAGGCCGCCCGCTCGACGGACCCGGATCGGGTGCCGCGCAAACTCGGCGACGACGAGCCTGCGACGCCGGGACCCGTCCGGCGTCGACGCATGACGATCGCCGGGAGTCGTGGTCTGTTCGCGGTGGTTGCGGTTCTTGTCGTGCTCGTGGTCGGACTCGGCGTGTCCACCGGTGTGCTGGCCTACCGCCTGCACAGCGCCGACAGTGCGGCGGCCGTCGGGCCGTCGGATGCCGACCGGAAGGCCGTGATCGACACCGCCAAGAGTTACGCCGCGACGCTGACCACCTACGACTCGTCGAACTACGGTGATCTCGACGCGCGTATCCGTCGGATCTCCACCCCGGACTTCGCCAAGACGTTCATCGCGTCCTCGCAGGACGCCCGGGCGGGAAATGCCAACGCCAAGGGCGTATCCAAGGCCACGGCCGCGCACGGGGGTATCGAGTCGATGAGCGCCGACAACGCCGTGGTGCTCGTCAGCCTGGATCAGACCATCACCTCACCGGAACTGACGAGCGAGGTGCCCCAGGGCATCCCATATCAATCCAGGGTATTGGTGACGCTGACCAGACAGGACGGACGCTGGATGCTGGCGGGCTTCACCGTCGTCGAGTAACTCACGGGGCCAGCAGGATTCGTCGGCCGATCGCGTCGATGCGCGCCGGTATGGGTGGTCGGGAGCTGCGTACCAGATCGGCGACCACCGCCAGTTCGGCATGGACCAGGAATCGTGCGCGGCCCGCGTCGACCCGGGGGTCCGCCCGACTCACCCAGGCTGCCCACTCCTCCACGTTGCGTCGTTGCTGGGTGCGCAGCGCGGTTTGGGTACGGGCGTCGAGATGGCCGGCCTCGGACAGGTAGACGGTCATCAATTCCGGTGCAGCGCAACAGAGGTCGATGTAGCGTCGCACCATATGCGCCACCGCGTCGGCGGGTGTCTGCGACGCGGCGAGGGCGTCGGCGATACTGGCGGTGGTGCGGTCGGATGCTCGCCAGAACGCTGCCTCCAGGATCGCCACCTTGCTGGTGAAATGCCGGTAGACCCCGGAGGCCGGGATGCCCGCGGCCTGTCCGATCTCCTCGATCGTCACATCGTGGAAGCCGCGCGCGGCGAACAGGGCGATCGATTCGGACAGGATGACCTCGCGTCTGCCCGTCGGCGACAGTCCTGGTCCGGGAACGGGATCCGACGCGGCGGGTTCGAGGAGATCGAGGTCGAGCAGGCTCATCGCCGCGTCGCACAGCAGATGCTGCACCTGCGGTGCCGGCAGGGTGGCCCGATGAGTGGCGGGGCTGGCCACGACGCTGGTCATCGCGGCGGCGAGGATGTCGGCGTCGTCGCGCTCGAGGTCGGTGCGCGAGCGCAGGATCGCCGACCGAATACGACGATGCTGTGCGATCACCACCGCACGCACGTGCGCGGCGTCGGCCCCGCTGAGATACCGCGATTCCCAGCGATAGAGCCCGCCGGTGCGCCGGTTCTCGATCGAGGTGGCCGCGATGGCCGTCAACAGCGCATGCAACTCCCGGCGTGGATCGGTCTCGACCGGGATGACCGAGGTGGCCGCGGTGAGACGGTCGGCCAACACCGTGGTGGCCTCGGCGAACAGGGCGTACTTGTTGGGGAAGTGCCGATACAGCGCCGGTGCGGACACGTCGGCGGCCACGGCGATGTCGTCGAGGCGGACCGCGTGATACCCGCCGTCGCTGAACGCGCGCGCCGCCACCTCGATCAGGTGTCTGCGGCGATCGACCGGCCGCCGCCGGGGCGAACTCCGGATGGTCACCTCGACAGCCTAGCCGGATGGTCTATTCGCAGGGTCGATCGCGCAAAATTGCAGCAAAAGTGCTGTTGGGGCGCTTGTTGATAAAATATATGTTAATCGATATTCTCGTGATCCAGATCTCATGATGGTGTACCGTGAGGCCTGCGGCCCGCGTTCGGCGCCGCGGCGAGAGTCAGGAGAACGGTGAGCGAGAACACGACTATCGACCAGGTCGCAGGCGGGGCGCAGGAGGCCCCCGGCGTGATCGAGTCGCTCGACGACAGGGGAGTCGCGCGGCTGACGATCTCACGACCCGAGCGGATGAACGCCCTCGATACCGAGGCCAACCGACGCATTGTCGAGGCGCTGACGAAGTGGAGCGCCGACGAGTCGGTTCGCGTGGTCGTGCTCGACGGCGCGGGAGGCAGTTTCAGCACCGGTGCCGATGTCACCTCCATCGCTCACGGGGGTGCCCTCGAAGGACTCGGTCGCGAGCAGGCGCACGGGATCATCGCCTCCGGCTCGGATCTGGCCCGCGCATTGCGTGCGGTACCCGTGCCGGTCATTGCTTCGGTCGATGGGGCCGCGGCGGGAATCGGTGCCTCGCTGGCCCTGGGCGCCGACCTGATCTATGCCACCGCCCGGTCGTACTTCCTGCTCGCCTTCATCAACATCGGCCTGATGCCCGACGGTGGGGCCTCGATGCTGGTGGCCGCCGCGGTCGGTCGGGCGCGCGCCAATGCGATGGCGCTGCTCGGCGAAAAGCTCCGGGCGCCTGCGGCATACGACGCCGGGCTGGTTACCGAGGTACTCGAGGACCGCGCGGCACTCGACGCGAAGGTCGCCGCAGCGGTCGACAAACTCGCGGGTCTGTCGCCCTCGGCGGTGCGTCTGACCAAGGCGGCCCTCGACGCGCACACGATGCCCGGCTTCGAGCCCGCGATCGAGCGCGAACTCGACGGGCAGACCGAGTTGCTCCAGTCGCCGGAGTTCCGCGCGGCGCTCGCCGCCTTCACCGGGCGACGAGGCTGATCCCCGGACCTGCCGCCGAGCACAGGCGCCGCCCGTAACACCATTGCCGCACAAGCGTAGCCGCGAAGCACACCAAGGAGAGAACGCCACGATGACCGCCACGATCGACAACACCGCCGACCTCACCACCGAACCACTCCGGTCTCGTCGTAACCATTGGAACAACCAGGTCCGCCGGCATGCGTTCATGAATCCCGACGGGCCGGCCCTGAAGTTCCTGGGCAACCTCACCACGTGGAAGCAACTCGACGAACGCACGCGCGGGTTCGCCGCCGCACTGAGCCGACGCGGCGTGGGTTTCGGCGACCGCATCCTGCTGGTGCTGCTGAACCGCTCCGAGTACGTCGAGGCCGTGATGGGCGCCAACCTGATCGGGGCCATCCCGGTGCCGGTCAACGTCCGGATGAGTCCGGCGGAGATCGCGTTCCTGGTCAGCGATTCCGGTGCCAAGATCATCGTCACCGAGTCCCTTCTCGCGCCGCTGGCCGACGCGGTGAGTGCCTCGACCGGGGCGATCGACGCGACGATCGTCGTCGGTGACACCGACAACCCCGCGCACCTGAGGTTCGAGGACCTCGTTGCCGAGGATTCGTCGGATCTCCCCGAGATCGACGTGCCGGAGGAGTCGGTCGCACTGATCATGTACACCTCGGGTACCACCGGAAAGCCCAAGGGCGCCATGCTCACCCACCAGAACCTGCAGGCCCAGGCCGTCACCTGTCTGCAGGCGCTGAGTACCCGACCCGACGACGTGGGCTCGTGTGTGGCGCCGATGTTCCACATCGCCGGACTCGGCGCGATGGCGCCGCTGATCTACATGGGTGCGTTGTCGGTGATCCACCCGCTCGGAGCCTTCGACCCCGATGACATGCTCGACACCCTTGAACGGGAGGGCACCACCTCGATCTTCCTGGTTCCCGCGCAATGGCAGGCGGTGTGCGCCGCGCAGCAGGCCCGGCCCCGCGATCTCAAGCTGCGGGTCATCAGCTGGGGTGCGGCCCCGGCGTCGGACACGGTGCTGCGCGCGATGAACGAGACCTTCCCGGACGCGCTGAACGTCGCGGTGTTCGGCCAGACAGAGATGTCGCCGATCACCTGTGTCCTCGAGGGCAAGGATGCCCTGCGCAAGATCGGTTCGATCGGCAAGGTGGTGCCGGCCGTCACCGCCCGCGTCGTCGACCCGGAGATGAACGACGTCGCCCCCGGCGAGGTCGGTGAGATCGTCTATCGCGGTCCCAACATGATGATCGGCTACTGGCAGAACCCGCAGGGCACCGCAGATGCCTTCCACGGTGGCTGGTTCCATTCCGGAGACCTCGTCCGCCAGGACGACGAGGGCTTCCTCTACGTCGTGGACCGCGCCAAGGACATGATCATCTCCGGCGGAGAGAACATCTACTGCGCCGAGGTCGAGAACGTGCTGTTCGGCCACGAGAAGATCGCCGAGGCGGCGGTCATCGGTCGCGCACACGAGAAGTGGGGCGAGGTGCCGGTGGCCGTCGTCGTGCTCGCCGAGGGCGTCGACGATCTGACCCTCGACGACCTCGAGCCGTACCTCAACGAGAACCTGGCCCGATTCAAGCACCCCAAGGATCTCGTCATCGTCGACGAATTGCCGCGCAACGCCGGCGGCAAGGTCGTCAAGCCGTCGCTGCGATCGACCTACGGCAGCAAGGACGCCGGTCTGGCGAACTGACAGACCCTTTCATGAACGCGGGGTGGACCCCGGTCGTGAGGTGGTTGCCACGCGCACCACGTCGTCGGCCGGGGTCTTCTTCGTGGTCGGCGGCTGGTCGGTGGTCCGCGGCCAGGTCAAGATTCACAGATTCGAAAACTGAAACACGTTACAATTCAAAACTGGAACACGTTACAATTCTGCCCATGGAGTGGCATGCGCCACGCCGTGCCGGCACGAGTGGAGGTTCGAGGGTGAAGACCAAAGGTGCACTGCTGCGGGAACTGAACAAGCCGTGGCAGATCGAGGAGATCGAGATCGGGGATCCCAAGGCGCACGAGATCAAGATCCGGATGGAAGCGGCCGGGATGTGCCACTCCGATCATCATCTGATGACCGGTGGCATCCCGATGGCCGGATTCCCGATTCTCGGCGGTCATGAGGGGTCCGGCGTGGTCGAGGAGATCGGCGAGGGGGTCACCGACTTCGAGGTCGGCGATCACGTGGTACTCTCCTTCATCCCGTCGTGCGGCAAGTGTCCGTCGTGTAAGTCGGGCATGGCCAACCTGTGCGACATGGGTGCCATGCTCCTGCAGGGGGAGGCGGTGTCGGACAACACGTTCCGTATCCACACCGCCGAAGGCGAGAATGTCTACCCGATGACGCTGCTCGGTACGTTCGCGCCGTACATGGTGGTGCACGAGGCGTCGGCGGTGAAGATCGACAAGTCGATTCCGTTCGAGGTGGCGGCGCTCGTCGGCTGCGGGATTCCCACCGGCTACGGCTCCTCGACCCGCAGTGGCGACGTCCGCCCGGGTGAGGACGTCGCGATCGTCGGCGTCGGCGGCGTGGGCACCGCGGCCCTGCAGGGCGCGGTGATCTCCGGTGCGCGCAACGTCTTCGCGATCGACCCGGTCGAGTGGAAGCGCGAACAGGCCATGAAGTTCGGGGCCACCAAGACCTTCACCTCGATCGAGGAGGCGGCACCGGCCATCGCGGAGATCACCTACGGGCACATGTGCCACAAGGTGATCGTCACCGTCGGCGAGGTTCACGGCAAGGACGTCGACAGTTGGATGGGGATCACCGCCAAGGGCGGCACGTGTGTGTTGACGGGTATGGGCAACATGCTCGAATCCGACGTGACCTTGAACCTGGCGATGCTCACCCTGCTGCAGAAGAACCTGCAGGGCACCATCTTCGGCGGCGCCAATCCCAAACTCGACATCCCGCAACTGCTGTCGATGTATCGGATGGGCAAACTGAACATCGAGGACATGATCACCCGGCAGTACCGTCTCGACCAGATCAACCAGGGCTACCAGGACATGCTGGACGGCAAGAACATCCGCGGCGTCATCCGCTACACCGACGAGGACCACTGAGCGCGATGCCGCGTAACCTCTGCTGATGTGGCGGTACTGGATGCATTAGCTGAGTGGCCGGTGGACAATGTCGCGGCCGCGGTGATCGGCGGCTCGGGCATTGTCTCGAGCCATGGCGACATCGACCGGGTGTACGAACTGGCCTCGGTGACCAAGCTTCTGGTCGCCGAGGCCGTTCTGGTCGCGGTGGAAGAGGGTGCGCTCGAACTCGACGACGAGGCGGGACCGCCCGGGGCAACGGTGGCCCACCTGCTGGCGCATGCCTCCGGACTGGCCTTCGACAGCCGAACGGTGATGGCCCCGCCGGCCACCCAGCGGATCTACTCCAGTGCCGGATTCGAGGTGCTCGCCGAGACCGTCGAAGCCGCGACGGACATCGACTTCGCCGAGTATCTGCGGCAATCGGTGTGTGAGCCACTGGGGATGACCGATACCGTCCTCGATGGTCCGGCCGGGCACGGCGCACGCTCGTCGGTCGCCGACCTGGCGCGCTTAGCCGCCGACCTCATGGTGCCGACGGTGCTGTCGTCGGAGATGCTGGACCGAGCGACCCGCGCCGCCTTCCCGGGTCTCGACGGATTCGTGCCCGGTTATGGCAAACACAAGCCCAACGACTGGGGGCTCGGGTTCGAGATCCGGGGGCACAAGCATCCGCACTGGACCGGTGCGAACAACTCACCGGAGACCTTCGGTCACTTCGGGCAGTCGGGGACCTTCCTGTGGGTCGACCCACGCTTCGGCCGGGCGTGCGTGGTACTCACCGACCGGCCGTTCGGTGCGTGGGCCAAGCCGTTGTGGAGCGAATTCAACGACAGTGTGTGCGAGGCACTGGGCGACTGGCGGTTGTCCACTCCAACCACACAAGATTCATAAAAGCGCATCAGAAACTGGCGCAACACGTACCTCATAGGGCACAATCGGAGTCACGAGTGTGCTATCCGGTGTTGCGAGGTGTGTTGGGGAAGACGTTCCTCGTCGACAACCGGAGGTGACCAAGGTGCGCAACCTGAATCAGTTTGCGGACGTGACAACAGGAGTGGTGTACATCCACTCGGCGCCGGTGGCGCTGTGCCCACATGTGGAGTGGGCTCTGTCGTCGACCCTGAATGCGCGCGCGAACCTGAAATGGTCGGCACAGGATGCCGAGCCGGGGATGCAGCGTGCGACGGTCGATTGGGCAGGGCCGGTGGGCACAGGCGCCCGTTTGGTGACCGCGCTGCGCGAGTGGTCGGCGTTGCGCTTCGAGGTGACCGAGAACGCCAGTGAGGGCGTCGACGGCGAACGCTTCTGCTACGTCCCGGGATTGGGTCTGTGGCGCGGTTCGATGAGCGCCAACGGCGACGTGATCGTCGGGGAGACCCAACTGCGAGCGATGATCGAGTCGCAGCCCGACAGCGCCGGTCTGGCCGGCGAGATCGAATCGGTGCTCGGCACGGCGTGGGATCACGCACTCGAGGCCTACCGCATGGGCGGTTATGGCGCCGAGGTCACCTGGCTGCAGCAGCGCGTCGGATAGCTCACGAGACTCTTCATTCGGCCCCGGCATCCGCCGGGGCCGAATTGCGTGCACGGGCACCGCGTACCGCGCCACACCATCACGACGACAGCGCTGCCAACGTAGGGAAGGGCGCTGTCGGCGCAGGGGAGAGCGCCGTCGGCGTCGAAAAGAGCGCTGTCGCCGTCGAGATGAGCGCTGTCGCCACAAACCCACTCACCACGCTGCCGCGCGCCCGCGTCTGGACTGACGAAGAGCGAGGAGCGCAGCGACAACGCGATGAGGAGGGAAGACGCGGGTTATAGCGCGGTGGCATCGCGACGGCGGAGCCGGCGCCAACAAACACCGCGAGCGGCACCGCGACGGCGGAGCCGGCGCCAAATCACAGGGGTATGTTCTTGTGCCGCCCACGCCGTGCTGGTGCTGCGGCGAGTGCGGCGGTGATGATGCTGCGGGTCTTGGCCGGGTCGATGACGTCGTCGACGACGCCGATGGATTGGGCGCGTCCGACGCCGCCGGCGATGGCTTCGTGTTCGGTGGCGAGGCGGTCGTGGAGGGCTTCGCGTTCGTCGTCGGGGGCGGCGGCGAGTGTTTTCTTGTGCAGGATGCCGACGGCGGCTTTGGCGCCCATGACGGCGACTTCGGAGCCGGGCCAGGCGTAGACGGCGGTGGCGCCCAGTGCGCGGGAGTTCATGGCGATGTAGGCCCCGCCGTAGATCTTGCGGGTGACCAGGGTGACGCGGGGGACTGTGCATTCGGCGAAGGCGTGCAACAGTTTTGCGCCGCGGCGCACGACGCCGTTCCATTCTTGTCCGACGCCGGGGAGGTAGCCGGGGACGTCGGTGATGACGACGAGCGGGATGCCGAAGGCGTCGCAGAGCCGGACGAAGCGGGAGGCTTTTTCGGCGCTCTCGGAGTTGAGGCATCCGCCCATGCGCAGCGGGTTGTTGGCGATGACGCCGACGCTGTGTCCGGCGAGGCGGCCGAATCCGGTGACGATGTTCGGAGCCCATTTCGCTTGCAGCTCTTCGAAACTCGAGATCTCGGTGTCGCCGTCGGCGGCGAGCTGGGTGTCGAGGAGAGCGGTGACGACGGGGTGGACGTCGTAGGCCCGGCGGTTGGATTCGGGCAGTAGGGCTTTGAGGTCGGTGTCGCCCGCCTCGGCGTGTGCGGTGTCGAATCGGCCGGGGCGGGAGAAGGTGGACACGAGCCGGCGGGCCCGCCAGTAGGCGTCGGCCTCGGAGTCGGCGGTGATGTGGCTGACGCCGGATTTCTTTCCGTGGGTGAGGGGGCCGCCGAGTGATTCCATGTCGACTTCTTCACCGGTGACGCTCTTGACGACGTCGGGGCCGGTGACGAAGACACGTCCGGCGGGCGCCATGATCACCACGTCGGTGAGTGCGGGTCCGTAGGCGGCGCCGCCTGCGGCGAAACCGACGACCACCGAGATCTGCGGGATGTAGCCGGAGGCCCGCACCATCGCCTCGAACACTCCGCCGACGGCGTGCAGGGCTTCGACACCCTCGGCCAGACGTGCCCCGCCGGAGTGCCAGATGCCCACGACCGGAGCCTGTTCGGTGATGGCGGTGTCGATGGCGTTGACGATGTGGGCGCATCCCACGACACCCATGGCACCGCCCATCACGGTGCCATCGGTGCAGTAGGAGACGGTGCGAACGCCGTTGACCTCTCCGATGGCCGCCTGCACTCCCGATTTGTCTCGGGGGTGCAGCAGCGACACAGAGCCTTCGTCGAAGAAGTTGGTCAACCGCAGCAGCGGATCACGTGGATCGACTGAGTCCTCACGGCCGGTGATGGGGGCCAATGTGGTCATCGCTGTCTCCTCGGGGGTGTCGCGAATGGTCAGTAGCGACCGAAGGCGAGCGCCACGTTGTGCCCACCGAAGCCGAACGAGTTGTTCAGCGCGTAATCAATCTGACCATGCCGGGGTTGCCCGTGCACCACTTCGATGTCGCACTCGGGGTCCTGGTTCTCCAGGTTCAGCGTCGGCGGGATGACGCTTTCTTCGACGCTCTTGATCGTCAGCACCGATTCGAGTGCACCGACCGCGCCGATGGAGTGGCCCAGGGCCGACTTGGGGGCGTACACCGCAGCGTGATCGCCGATCGCCGACTTGATCCCGACGGCTTCGGCGGTGTCGCCGATGGGTGTCGAGGTGGCGTGCGCATTGACGTGGGTGATGTCCTTCTTGGTCAGCCCGGCCGTCTGGAGGGCCCGTGTCATCGCTCGGGCGTTGCCCTGACCACTGGGGTCGGGGGCCACGAGGTGGAAACCGTCAGAGGTGATACCGGCACCGAGTACCCGTGCGTGGATATGTGCCCCACGGGCTTTGGCATGCTCCTCGCGTTCGAGGATCAGCATCGCGGCGGCCTCGCCGAAGACGAATCCGTCACGGTCCTTGTCGAACGGACGTGAGGCCGCGGCCGGATCGTCGTTGCGGGTGCTCATCGCGCGCATCATCGAGAACGCGGCGATCGGAATCGCATCGATGTGTCCTTCGACGCCACCGGTGACGACCATGTCGGCGTCGCCCATGACGATGTGGCGCCAGGCGTGCGCGATCGCCTCGGCACCCGACGAGCACGCCGAGACCGGGGTGATCACACCGGCGCGTGCGCCGATGTTGAGGCCGACGACGGCGGCCGGGCCGTTGGGCATGGCCATCGACACTGCCAGCGGGGAGACCTTGCGGTAGTTGCCGGAACTCTCGATCGCCTTGACGGCGTCGACCATGGCGTCACCGCCGCCCTGCCCGGTGCCGAGCACCACGGCGAGGCGTTCGGGGTCGACCTCGGGTTCGCCGGCCTGCGCCCACAGGCGCTTGCTCATGACGTGGGCGATCCGCTCGACGTAGGCCATGCGGCGGGCCTCGACGCGGGTGACCTCGTCGGCCGGATCGGAGAGCAGACGCCCGCCGACACGGCAGGGCAACTCGCCGAACTTGGTGACGAAGTCGTCGGTCAGCTCGCGAATGCCGGTCTTACCGTCGAGCAGCCCCTGCCAGGTCGATTCGAGATCGACACCGAGCGAGGTGGTGGCCACCATCGAGGTGACCACCACACTCGGGAAGTTCCCGCCCAGCGTTGAGTATTCGCGGAGGGACGGCGAGCTCACGAGTTCTGTTCTGCCTCGATCTGGGCCTGGATGGCGGCAGCGGCTTCGGGGTTCTCGGACTCGAGCTTCTGGATGTAGTTCACGGCGTCACCGACGGTGCGCAGGCCGGCGAGATCCTCATCGGGGATCTTCACGCCGTACTTGTCCTCGGTCTGCACCGCGATCTCGACCATCGACAGCGAGTCGATGTCGAGGTCATCGACGAACGACTTCTCCATCGTCACCTCGGACGGCTCGATGCCGGTGACTTCCTCGATGATCTCGGCGATGCCGGCAATGAGTTGTTCCTGGGTGGCAGCCACGTGGGTGGTTCCCTTCTAGTGATTTAGCTGTGGGTGGTGATTGTCCGGAGCTACCCGAGGCACGAAAACACCTCGGGTGCTTGGATATCCGGTGACGACCGGATTTCCGGTGGGGTCGCGTGGGACGCGACCACTATCCAAGTTCGATGACCTTCTCGATGTCGTCGGGGGTTTTCCACGCCACGGCGGGGGTCCCCTTCATCTCGCGCTTGGCGATGCCGGCGAGGGCACCGGCGGGCGGGAGTTCGACCAGAGAGGTGACGCCGGCCTCGCGCATGTAGGCCGAACACAGGTCCCATCGGACCGGGCTGGTGACCTGCGTGACGAGTTTGCTCAGCGCGTCGGCACCGCCGGCGACCGGCCGGCCGTCGGAGTTCGACAGCAGGGCCCGGGCCGGGTCGGCGGGGGTGATCTTCGACGCGGCCGCGGCGACGGCGTCGCGCGCCGGGGCCATGTAGTCGGTGTGGAAGGCGCCGGCGACGGCGAGCTTGCGGATGCGTGCCTTCTCCGGCGGGCTCGCGATCAGCTCGTCGATGGCCTCCACCGGGCCGGCGGCGACGATCTGGCCGGCGGCGTTGCGGTTGGCAGGCACGAGTGCGAGTTCGTCGAGCCGGGCGAGGACCTGGGTCTCGTCACCGCCGAGCACCGCGGCCATCGTGGTGGCCTGGCGGGCGCACGCCTTGGCCATCTCGGATCCGCGGATCGCGGCGAGTTTGACGGCCTCGTCGGAGCTGATGACGCCGGTGATGGCGGCGGCGGCGAGTTCGCCGACCGAGTGACCGGCGATCACGGCGTCGTCGGGCAGCTCGCCACGCTTGAGGTACTCATCGAAGGCCAGCAGGGCCGCTGCGACGACGAGCGGCTGGGTGACCGAGGTGTCGGTGATCTCCTCGGCGGTGGCGGTGGTGCCGAGCCGCTCGAGATCGAGTTGGATCAGCTTCGACCATGTCGCCAGCTGATCGCCGACTCCGGGGAGTTCTAGCCACGGAATCAACATGCCGGGTGTCTGAGAGCCCTGGCCGGGCGCAAGCATCGAAAGCACGTGACCAGAGAACACCGTTTCGGCCTCGTATGTCGGTGTGGAGGTCGATAGACCTCATCGGAAGGATTTGTGGGGTTCCCACAAAGGTGTCTCTGGCTGGTTCCGCATCGTCATCACTTCGAGATTCGTTACAGAAATGTGTCCGAAAGGCATCTGCCAGCGGAAATGTTGAAACAGCAGTGTTACTGAAGTTCCTCATGTGGCTGAGTGTGGCGATTCGTTCCTCAGATGTGTCAATCGTCCGACGGTTGCCGCGATACGCAAGACGTAGCCGTCGCGAGGGTTAGTTGGGTCACGTCCTGTCACTTCTGCAATTTTCTTCAGTCTGTACCGGACAGTATTTGGATGGATATACAGTTCGCGGGCGCATGCCTCCACCGAGCCGCCGCAGTCCAGATAGGACTCGAGGGTGTTGTTGAGGGTGGAGCCGCCGGTGGACAGCGGACGCACCAGCGTCTCGATGAGTGTTGCGGTCGCCGACGCGTCACCGTTGAGAGCCCGTTCGGGTAAGAGCTCGAGGCTGTGGACCGGGCGAGGTGCTCCGGGCCAGCCGACGACGGCGGCGATCCCGGCCATCGCCTCGGTGGCGCTGGTGTGCGCCGCTCCGAGGTTGGGCATCGTCGGCCCGATGACCACCGGCCCGTCGGCGAAGTGGTCGAGAAGTGCGTTACTGAACGGGTCGGTCATCCTGATCGGCCCGCTGACGATGGTCACCAGCAGGGTGCCCTGCACCACCGAGAGTGCGGCCCGGTCATGGCGTTTGGCGGTGTTGTGGATCGCCAGAGGCACCGACACGTTCTGCTCGGGAGGCGGCGCGCCGACGATGACGGTCGCCGGGGCGTCGGAATCCCAGTTCAGCGCGGCCGCCCGCGACAACAGCTGCGGGCCGGTGTCACCGCGGACGACGGCGTCGACCACGAGCGCCTCCAGACGCGAGTCCCACGCGCCGCGCGATTCGGCCGCCGACGCGTAGATGGCCGCGGCGGCGAACCCGATCTCGCGGCCGTAACGCAGCACCGACTCGGTCAACGCGCGCAGTTGGGCGTCGTTGCGGGCCAGCAGCGGCAACCATTTCTCGAAGAACTCCATCGCCACGCGCACCATCTCCACGGTCTGCAGCAGCGTGATGCGGCGCGCGAGATCCTGCGGGACGACCTGGAAGGCCTGAACGGTGAACTTGACGTTACCCTCGGGATCCTGAATCCACTCGACGAAGTTCACCACCGCGGTCTGCACGACCAGCTGCACGCTGGCGCGCTGCGCGGCGTCGAGGTCGGCGAAGTAGGGGAGCTGATCCTGCATCGAGTGGACGGCCTCGGTGGCCAGGCGGCCGCTGTACTGCTTGACGCGGCGCAGCAGGGTGTCGGGCAGTGCGTCGTGCACGGTGGCGGGGGCGGGCACGTGCGCGCCGCGTTCCCCGAAGACGTCGCTGGGCGGCGGCGTCTGATTCACCCGATGCTCCGACATGTTGTTCACAGTAGGCGTCCGCGGTCGCCGGGCCCCGACGAATGCGCCGTCAGCGACTGCGGCGGCCGCCCGCGAGGGGGCGACCGCCGCAGTCGACGGATCGGTCGAACGCTAGGCGCTGCCGGTGTCGGCGTAGGACACCTCGGCGGCGTTGACGTCGGTGATCTGGTATTTCTCGGCGGCTTGCGCCGCGACCGCGGCGTCGATGTGCCCGTCGCGGGCCAGGGCCACCAGCACCCCGACGACGATGGACTCGGCGTCGACGTTGAAGACCCTACGAGCGGCCGGACGGGTGTCGGAGAACCCGAAGCCGTCGGCACCGAGTGTCAGATACGTGCCCGGCACGTAGGCGCGGATCTGCTCCTGTACGCCGCGCATGTAATCGCTGACCGCCACGAACGGCCCGGCGGTGTCGGAGAGGACCTTGGTGACGTAGGGCAGGCCCGCATCCTGCGAGGGGGTGCGCACCGCGGCACGGTCGATCGCGATGCCGTCGCGGGCGAGTTCGCTCCATGACGTCACCGAGTACACCGCGGCGCCGACGTTCCAGTCCGCGGCCAGGAGTTCCTGGGCGCGCAGCGCGTCGGGCATGGTCACCCCCGAGACGAGGATGTTGGCCGGATACTGCTTGTCCTGCGGGGCCGGGCTGAACCGGTAGATGCCCTTGAGTACACCTTCGACGTCGAGGTCGTCGGGCTTGGCCGGCTGACTGATCGGCTCGTTGTAGACGGTGAGGTAGTAGAAGATGTTCTCCGGATCCTCGCCGTACATCCGACGCAGACCGTCGACGACGATGTGTCCGAGTTCGTAGGCGAATGCGGGGTCGTAGGCCACCACCGCCGGGTTGGTCGCCGCGAGCAGCGGTGACTGGCCGTCGGCGTGTTGCAGTCCCTCGCCGGTCAGCGTGGTGCGTCCCGCGGTGGCGCCGATGACGAAGCCGCGCGCCATCTGGTCGGCGGCCGCCCAGAAGCTGTCACCGGTGCGTTGGAAGCCGAACATCGAATAGAAGATGTAGAGCGGGATCATCGGCTCGTCGTGTGTCGCGTACGAGGTGCCGACGGCGGTAAACGACGCGGCCGAGCCGGCCTCGTTGATGCCCTCGTGCAGGATCTGGCCCTCGCTGCTCTCCTTGTAGGCGAGCATCAACTCGGCGTCGACCGAGGTGTAGAGCTGTCCGTTGCGGTTGTAGATCTTGAGCGTCGGGAACCACGAATCCATCCCGAAGGTCCGCGCCTCGTCCGGGATGATCGGCACGATCCGGTGGCCGATCTCCTTGTCGCGCAACAGATCCTTGAACACGCGCACCAGTGCCATGGTGGTCGCCACCTGCTGTTTGCCCGAGCCCTTGGCGGTGGTCGCGAGCGCCTTGCTCACATCCGGGGACAACGCCTTGGCCGTGGTGCGGCGTGCGGGCAGGAAGCCGCCGAGGTTCTTGCGGCGGTCGAGCATGTACTGGATCTCCGGGGCGTCCATCCCGGGGTGGTAGTACGGCGGCAGGTACGGATTCTCCTCGAGCTGGGCGTCGCTGATCGGGATTCGCGTCTCGTCGCGGAAGTCCTTGAGATCGTCGAGGGTCAGCTTCTTCATCTGGTGGGTCGCGTTGCGGCCCTCGAAGTGCTTGCCCAGGGTGTAGCCCTTGATCGTGTGCGCCAGGATGACCGTCGGCTGACCCTTGTGCGCCATCGCCGAGGCGTAGGCGGCATAGATCTTGCGGTAGTCGTGGCCGCCGCGCTTGAGGTTCCAGATCTCGGCGTCGGACATGTTCTTGACGAGTTCCTTGGTGCGCGGATCTCGGTTGAAGAAGTGCTCCCGCACGAAGGCACCGTCGTTGGCCTTGTAGGTCTGGAAATCGCCGTCGGGCGTGGTGTTCATCAGATTCACCAGCGCGCCGTCGCGGTCGGCGTGCAGCAGTGCATCCCACTCGCGGCCCCACACCACCTTGATGACGTTCCAGCCCGCGCCGCGGAAGAACGACTCGAGCTCCTGGATGATCTTGCCGTTGCCGCGGACCGGGCCGTCGAGTCGCTGCAGATTGCAGTTGATGACGAAGGTGAGATTGTCCAGGCCCTCGGTTGCGGCGAAACTGGCGAAGCCGCGTGACTCCGTCTCGTCCATCTCGCCGTCGCCGAGGAAGGCCCACACGTGCTGATCGGAGGTGTCCTTGATACCGCGATCGTGCAGGTAGTGGTTGAAGCGCGCCTGGTAGATCGCGTTCATCGGACCGAGTCCCATCGACACCGTCGGGAACTGCCAGAACTCGGGCATGAGTCGCGGGTGCGGGTAGGACGGCAGGCCGCCGCCCTCACCGGCGTGACTGTGTTCCTGACGGAATCCGTCCATCCGCTCGCCGGTGATCCGGCCCTCGAGGAAGGCGCGGGCGTAGATACCCGGCGAGGCGTGACCCTGGATGAAGATCTGGTCGCCGCCGCCGGGGTGCTCGTGGCCGCGGAAGAAATGGTTGAAGCCGACCTCGTACAGCGACGCCGACGACGCGTAGGTCGAGATGTGCCCGCCGACCCCGACACCGGGACGCTGGGCGCGGTGGACCATGATGGCGGCGTTCCAGCGGATGAACTGACGGAAGGTGCGCTCGACGCTCTCGTCGCCGGGGAACCACGGTTCGAGTTCGGTGGGAATGGTGTTGACGTAGTCGGTGGACGTCAGTGAGGGGATGGCGACGTGTTTCTCGCCTGCACGCTCGAGCAGCCGGAGCATCAGATAGCGGGCTCGGGCCGGTCCGGCGTGTGCGACGAGATTGTCGAAGCTCTCCAGCCACTCGCCGGTCTCGTCGGGGTCGATGTCGGGCAGATAGGACGCGACGCCCTCGCGGATGACGCGCACGCGCGGGCCCGACCTGTCGGGGGTGCCGCCGGAGGTCGCGCTGACGTCCTTATCTGCCTGTTCGGTCACGGTGATGCCTACTCCTCGATCGGGCCGGGCGGGGGTGCTGCCCGGCGTGCGATGACACGAGAGTCCGTCGACGACGATGGTGTGCTCGCTCACGGACCCACCCCACATCGTGCCCCATGTCGCCGGTGTTGGCATCGGGGGTGTTCGGATTGGGCGCGCGGCACTTGACCTGCGGTAGCGTTCGGTTTCTGATTACCACGGAGTAAGGAGCGTGCAGTGAGGCGTGCATCGGCCCGTCCGGCATACCGGGCGGGGCTGCGCAACGTCGGGGGGTGCCACAGCGAGACAGCGGAATGCCACCGGTTGGACGCCGGCCCGGGGCGCGCCGGGGTGTTGGGTGGCCGAAGAAGCGCACAGGGTGTGACACGGGCGGGTGTCGCCGTGATGGTGACGGCCGTGGTGTTGGTGCTCGCCGGATGTGCGACATCGGTGCCCGGTGTGCCGACCGTCGACTCCTCGCAGGTGTCGATGTATCGGTCCGAGCAATCGGCCTCGACCTCGGCGGCGCGCCGAGGGCTCGCGGTGACCCTGTGTCGGCAGGCCATGTCGTCGATGGTCGTGATGGTCCGTGGGTACAACACCTTTGTCGGTCGTCTGAACGCGGTGCAGTCCTACGACCGCGTCGGTGACCTCGACGACCGCGCCCGGGCGAGCCTGATCGCCGGCGTGGACCAGATCCGGGCCAAGGTCAGCGATGCGGTCCCCGCGGACGTGACCGGGCCGGTGAACGCCTTCCTGACCAGCTCGGGGAGGCTCGGTGACGCCATCGGACGACGTGAACTCGTCGGGTTGAATCCGATCTCCGACACCTGGACGCGCGACAAACAATCGGTTCTGGCTGCCTGCGCGACGTACCTGCCGACCCCGCCCGGATTGGCCTCGACGCCCGCCGGGGCAGCACCGCCCGGGTAGCCCGCGGCGCGCGAGTTCATGAATTCGTGTCGGTGCGCGATCGTGGTGTGCATTACGCTGTCCCAATAGTCGGCTGATGTGCGGTCGGCTGCGATCGAATTGCCGATACGGCGAAACAAGTTGACTTGGGAGGTCTCGCGCGGTGGTAGCCGCCTCAGGGAGCAATGGCTCCGACGGCAGCAGTGCACAGAAACTGGGGTTCGCCCCCGGCATGGTGGTCCAGGAACTCGGCTGGGACGAGGACGCCGATGACGACCTGCGTGCCGACATCGAGGATGCGATCGATGCCGAGATGCTCGACGAGGATGCCGATGACGTCATCGACTCGGTCGTTCTCTGGTGGCGTGACGACGACGGTGACCTCGTCGATCGGTTGATGGACGCCATCGGGCCGCTCGCCGACGACGGATACGTCTGGGTGTTCTCGCCGAAGACGGGCAATCCCGGTTACGTCGACCCGAGCGAGATCGCCGAGGCCGCGCCCACCGCCGGGTTGACCCAGACCTCGGTGGTCAGTCTCGGTGACTGGTCGGGTTCGCGTCTGGTGCAACCGAAGACGCGTTCTGGCAAACGCCCATGAGCGTTCCGGAGATGTCGATCCCGCTGGGGATCGGCGCCACCGCACCGGACTTCGAACTACGCGACCAGAACAACCAGCGGGTCTCGTTGTCGCGGTTGCGTTCCGAGGGCCGCAAGGTTCTCATCGTGTTCTTTCCGCTCGCGTTCACCGGCACGTGCCAGGGCGAACTCGGGTACATCCGTGACAATCTGCCGCGCTTCGCCAACGACGAGGTGACCACGGTCGCGGTGTCGGTCGGGCCGCCCCCGACGCACAAGGTGTGGTCGGCGGCGCAGGGATTTCTCTTCCCGATCCTGTCGGACTTCTGGCCGCACGGTGAGGTCGCCCGCTCCTACGGTGTGTTCAGCGAGGGTCGCGGGTACGCCGATCGCGGAACCTTCCTCGTCGACACCGACGGACGCATCGTCTTCGCCGACGTTGTCGGCCCGGGTGAGGGGCGCTCGGAGGCGCTCTGGGACAAGGCGCTGGCCACCGTCTGACCGAGCCGTCACGACATTGAGTGCCACAAGTTGGCCGTCAAGTCTTGACCAAGTCGTTGCCTGCCTCGGGTTGCGACAGAAGTGACTGCTGTAGTTCAGTGTGACTATTGTGAATAAACTGTCGCTGTCACAGCTCACCAGGATCTGCACCCGTGGTCGCCTTCGCCGCGTCGGCGTCGGCATGCTCGCCGGGGGTGCGCTGGCCTTCGCCGGTGCCGGACACTGCGCCGCCGCGCCCTCGGATGCACTGCCGGACCTCAACGACCTGCCGGGCGTCGTCGCAGGTATCCCGAACTCCTCGTCGGACATGGGCTTGGGCGATCTGCTGCCCAGCCTGCAGAGCCTGATCCCCGGGACGGGTGCGCAGACCGGCACATCACGATGCACCTCGGTGATCCAGGTCGGCGACTCGACGTCGGTGCGCGCCGACGACCCTGCTTTCGTCCCGGCGGCCGGCGACACCGCCAGTGCCCAGTACCGCAGGGTCGGGGTGAACAGCTTCACCCTCGACGCGGTCAGCGGCCGGGCGATCGTCGGCGGTCCCTCACCCGACGCCGAACACGCCGTCGCGTCCCGGCTCGCGTCCGGCGCCCGCGGCTGCTGGGTGATCGCCATGGGCGTCAACGACGTCGGGGACATCTCGACGGGAAGTTCGATCGACGCCGGTGCCCGCATCGACCGGATCATGCGTCAGCTGTCTGGGCAGCCGGTCCTCTGGCCGACGGTCGCCTCGTCGAACCCGAGTAACAAGGCATTCGATTCGGCCGCCATGGCCACGTTCAACACTGCACTGCGCAGCGCGACCGCGCGCTACGCCAATCTGGCCGTGGTGGACTGGGCCGGAGCCGCCCAGCCGGCGGAATTCACCGACGGCATCCACTACACCGCCGCGGGCACCGCCGACCGCAACAAGCGATTCGCCGACGCGCTGGCCGCGGCCTACCCGTCGGGCAGCGTCGGCGCCTCGCCCTCGACGCGGTGGGTTGCCGGCTGACGCGGTGGATTGCCGGCTGACGGTCCTCAGATCGGGCAGGTGATGTTGGGATCACGCTTGCCGGTGACGGCTTGCTGCAGGCCCGCGGTCACGGCATCGGCATACATCCAGGTGCCCGGTCCCATCGGGTGGACGTCGTCGGGGCCGAGATTCTCCGGATGGGCAGCAGCGGTCTGACACCACGGCGCCAAGAAGACGTTGCGATGTCGTGGTGCGTACTGCAGAACCTGTTGTGCCGCCTGTGGGATGCCGTCAACCGGACCGAACGGGACCAGCAGAACGATCAGGTGACCGGGGCCGATCTCGGAGAGGATCCGGTCGAGCTGTCCGGGGAACGCCTGCCCGTTGGTACCGAATCCGAGCACCACGTACTTGCGGAGCGCGCCGGACGCCCGAAGGTCCTCGATGACGCCCTCGCCGCCGCTGTAGTGACGCGAAACCTGCGCGTCGATGTAGATGCCGGGGAACCGCGCACGAAGCGCCTGCGACGAGGCGAGCATGACCGAGTCGCCGATGCCGGTGATCTCTTGGCCGGTCGGCAGCCGTGGTGCACTGGGCGCGGCGGGACGTGGGGGAGCCGGCGGCGGGCTCGCATTGGACTGCCGTTGTAGCTCGGCGAGGTGGTCGAGTTGCAGTTCGAGCTGCGACTTCGACGGGCTGGTACCCAGCGCGGAACCGGCGAACAGGATCATGACCAGGCCGGCGGCGAACACCGCGGCCGGAATCGGCAGACGTGCCGAATTCCCGAGGTCGCGCAGCACACCGCGGAAACCCTTACGGCGGAACGGTGTCTCGATGTAGCGGTAGGACAGTTCGGACAGGCCGAGCGTGATCACCGCGGCGAGAATGCCGATCAGCCAGCCGGGTAGCGAGAACGACGCCGTACCCGTGCCCTCCCGGAACCAGGCGCGCAGGAAGACCACGACCGGCCAATGCCACAGATACAGGCTGAACGATCGCTCGCCCAGGTAACGCAGGGCTTTCACGCGCAGGATCACCGGGACCGGTCCGGTCTCGCCGACCGCGGTGTGGATCACGCCCGCGGTCAGTACCGATGCCAGCAGGAGCCCGCCCTGATAGGTGAGTGGTGAGGTGTCGGGCAGGGTGAACATGAGGACCAGGAGCCCGACGAAGACGGCCGGTGCGAGGGTCTTGCCCAGGATCTCGGCGGTACGCGGCGAGACCCGACGCGGCCACGAATCGGCGGCATCGGCGGCCGGGGCGGTGCACAGCAACGCCAGCGCGGCGCCGATCAGCAGGCCGAAGGAATGGGTATCGCTGCCGAAGTAGACCCGGCTCGGATCGGTGTCGGGGTTGTAGATCGCAATCATCGCGGCCACCGACGCGGCGCCGAGTGCGATCGTCACCGCGGCGGTGATCCGCAGTTGCGTGCGCGTCGAGGTCCGGCGTGCCAACCACAGCACACCGAGGAACAGCAGTGGCCACACCACGTAGAACTGTTCCTCGATCGCCAACGACCAGTAGTGCATGAAGATCTGTGGCGTCGTCTCGGCGAAGTAACTGTGCGACTGCGCGATCTGCACCCAGTTGTTGACGAAGAACGCCGACCCGAGGAATTGGCTCTTGAGCTGCACGCCGACGTCGCCGCCGATGAGTCCGGCGACGGCGGTGGCCACGACCAGAACCGTGAGCGCGGCCGGCAGAATGCGGCGGGCACGTCGGGTCCAGAACTGCGACAACGAGATTCGCTTCTTGGCTCCGTACTCGCGAACGAGTAGCGAAGTGATCAGGAAGCCCGACAGTACGAAGAAGATGTCGACGCCGAGGTATCCGCCGCGGACCGCGTCACCGAAGAAGTGATACAGCACCACGGCGAGCACCGCGATACCGCGCACGCCGTCGAGCGCACGGCTGCGCCGGATGCGACCCGGCGCCAGAGTGGCTGCGCCGGCCGGTGCCACGGCCGATTCTCGATCAGTTGCCGTCTCGGCGGTCGCCGGGGCGGTCGGTGAGAGGAGCTTCGTGGACAGCGTCCAGACCGGTTTGGGGATACGGACGGTGGATGCCGACGAATTCTCGTCGGTGTCTGTGCCTGTATCTGGCTCGGCGCTAGTCCGGGACGTGCGCCGGTCCCGCATGTTCGGGATCGCCTTGACCGTCGCGGCTGCGGACGCTGTGTCGGCGTCTCCGGCGTCGGTGTTGCCGGCACCGTCGTCGTCCGGCGCGTCCTGGGTCGCCTCGATCGGTATCTCGACGGTGTCGTCGGACGCGGTCTCGGTGCTGTCCTTCGGGGATGTGTCGTCTGCGGGTTCGTCGCTGTCGGGTTCGCCGCTGTCGGGTTCGTCGCTGTCGGGTTGGTCGGAGTCCTCCGCTGCCTCGTCGGCGACTTCCTCGTCCTCGTCCGAGGCGTCGGCGTCGGCGTCGGCGTCGGGAGTGTCCTCGACCACCGACGTCTCGTCGGTCTCGACCTCGGCCTTCTCGCCGGCCTCGTCGGAGTCGGTATCAGGGCTCTCGGTGCCAGAGCTCTCGGTTTCGGGGCTTTCGGCGTCGGCTGCCTCCGTCTCAGTTGCCTGTGCGTCGTCTGACTCCGTCTCTGTGGCGACGACGATCGGGAGTTCGGCGGTGACCTCGTCGGTCAGGCGTCGGAGCTCGACGGTGTCGGCATCGCTGATCTCCCGTATTTCCACGGTCGTGGCATCGGAGCCCTCGATGTCGGGTTCGGTCCCGCGCGGCGGCGCCGGGAGCGCGTACACGGGCTCGGTTCCGGGCTCGTGGAGGACCCCGATGGGGCTCAGGCTCGCCATGGGGCCGGTGATCACCATGTTCGCGGGAGGCGGTGCGCCGACCAGCGTCGAGGTCGAGTGGCCCGAATCGTGATGATGGGTGATCGAGGGGATGTGCCGGCGTGTGCGCCAGGTGCGTAGTCGTGCCTTCATGCGTGTGCCCTCCCATCTCTCGATGCTGTCGTCGATGTCGTGTCTTCCTCGGTGACGATCGATATCGCCCTCGTCGTGGCTCGGTCGAAGTGGCTACGAGACCAGGGATCGGTGACGACAAAACCGACGGCATGCGCGCGCACGTCGTCGAGGGCGGGCAGGTGGGCTGACCCTGTGTGGATGGGGCGTGGCATACAGGCAGGTGAGCGTTTCGTTCGGGTGCGGTGGTGACATGACAGCGATGTCGAGGTGCTCGCAGGGGAGCATCAGCCGCTCAGTGTAGCGGTGTGGCGAGACGTTTCTGCGCACGACCGACCGCAGTGTCCTCCGGTTGGGGGAACGATGACCGATTCGCGAATATGGACTGCGGCCCAAAAGAATTCGTTGCGATTGCAACTACTTTCAGGTCGGCTCGACGCCCACACCGTTGCCGGGGACACCGTGACCAGTCCGTCGGCGAAGCGTGTGTTGCGTGTCGCCGCTGTCCCCACGGAGGTGGTGTTGGGGACACGCCCGTCGACAACACGACCGGCCAGCCGGAGCGTCACCGCCGGACGTTCACCTGAGTCGGTACCTTCCTGCTCTGGGTTGTTCCGTCGCCGATCTGGCCCTCGGAGTTAGGGCCCCAACAGAAGAGCTTGTCGTGCGCGATCGCGCAGGTGTTGTCGTTCCAGACGCTCACCGCGGTTACTCCGTCAATACCGCGTACATCAGTGGGGGTGGTCACGTCCTGATAATTGTTGCGGTCCGCGCCCCAGCACTTCAGGGTGCGGGAACGTGTGATGGCACACGTGGCTCCGCCCTCGGTCACAATGGAGGCGGTGTCTGCAAGGATCTGGGTGGGCACCAATCGATTGGTGGTCGTCCCGTCGCCGATCTGACCGGAGCGATTGTCTCCCCAGCAGAACGCGGTGTAGTCGGCGCGCCGTGCACAGGCCGAGCCTTTGCCCCAATCGCTTCCAGCGCTGATCGACGCCGTATACCGAAGGTTCTTGACCTCGACGGGCGTGGTGCGCATCGCGGCGGTGGTGCCATCGCCGAGTTGTCCGCTCGCATTCTTTCCCCAGCAGTAGGCGCGGCTGTTGGCCAGCGCGCATGTGGAGTCGTCGGTGACCGAGATCTGGGTTACCGACGACAGGGCTTCGACCTTGGTGGGCGCCGTGCGAGCGGTGGTCGTCCCATCACCAAGCTGGCCCTGGGAGTTCGATCCCCAGCAATAGAGGAAGCTGTCGGCGATCGCGCAGGTTGAGAAGGAGTTGGTGGCGATGTCGGTGACGTTTGTCAGTCCCGGAATCTCCTTCGGTGTGAGGATCTTGTCGGTCGACCCCCAGCAGTAGGCCTTCTTCGAGGCGACCGCACAGGTCGCGGAGTCGCCGACGGAGATAGCGGTGACATCGGTGAGTCCAACGACCTTCGTGGGTGTGGTGCGGTTGGTGGTGGTTCCGTCACCGAGTTGACCGTCGTCGTTCTGCCCCCAGCAGTAGGCGGCGCGCTCGTACACTGTGCACGAATTGAACACGGACGTGCTGACGTCGGTGAACGTCGGGGCGGTGGCTGCGGGCGGCGTCGAGTCGGTGCGGCCGACGGTCGCCACTGTGGCGACGACGGCTACGACGGCAACCACGAGGGCGGCCAGCGCCGACAACCACACCGTGCGACTGCGGCGTCGTCTGCGTTGATGCGACTCCACGGTCGCTGCGTCTGCGGAGAGGAGTTCACTCGATCCGCCGACCGGATCGGTGGTTCCCCAGGAGGCGATCGCCGATGCCGGACCGCCAGTAGATCCGGCGAGAACTCCGGCGAGTGCGCGGGCGAAGGACTGGCAATCGCGGAACCGTTGAGTCGGGTCTTTGGCGAGAGCGCGCTCGAACACCGGGTCGAGGGCGGCGAGGTCGGGCCGTCGTGAGCTCAGCGGTGGCGCCGGCTTCGACAACAGCGCGGCCATCATTGCCGAAGGCGTCGGAGCTTCGAAAGGCGCAGCACCGGTGAGTAATTCGTAGACGCTACATCCCAGCGCGTACTGGTCGCTGAACGGGCCGGCGGGTTCGGCGTCGATCATCTCGGGGGCGGCGTAGGCCAGGGTGCCGATGAATGCCTGGGTGGCGGTCATCGACGTCGAATCGGCGAGCTTGGCGATGCCGAAGTCGAGTAGTACCACCTGTTCGATCGCCCCGTCCGCCTCACGGGTGACGATGATGTTGGCCGGCTTGATGTCGCGGTGGATCACTTGGTGGCGGTGGGCGTAGTCGAGCGCCTCGCCGGTACGCAGGGCGACGACTCCGATCTCCTGATCCGATAGCCCTCCGGCGGTCAGGTCCTTGCCGTCGAGATAGGTCATGGTGAACCACGGCGAATCGTCCTCGACGCCGTAGTGGTGGATCGCGACGATTCCCGGATGATTCAACGAGGCCACGGTCCGTGCTTCATTGATGAACCGTTGCTGGAATTCGGTGTTGTCGGCGACGTTGACCGAGATGACCTTCATTGCTTCACGTCGGAGTAGGTGCGGGTGTTCGACCAGATACACCTGGCCCATGCCGCCCGCGCCGAGCTTGGCGAGGACCTGATATCCGGCAAAGGTGCTGCCCGCGTCGAGTTGTGCCACTAACAGATCCTCCTTGGTGCTCGTCCCGCGTCGGCGCACCATATGTTCCCGCTCAAAAGGAGACCTCCGTCGGGCCGTTGACGTAGCCGGTCGACCCGAGGCCGAGCTGGCCATCGCTGTTGGAGCCCCAACAGAACGTCTGGTGATCCGTACGTGCGCAGCTGACCGAGGACTCGGTCGTGACGTCGGTGACGGTGCTGTCGATGCCGGTGATCTTGGCGGGAGTGGCGAAGTACCCGCGGGGATCGGAGTTGATCGAGTTGTCCGAGTTGATCCCCCAGCAGTAGGCGGCACCGCCTGCCACCGCACATGTGGTCTGCGAGCCGAGCGCAACCGATGAGACGTCGGTCAGACCAGCGACCTTGGTGGGGACACGGGTGGTACGACGATCGGCATCGCCGGTTTGCTCGTAGGTGTTGTTTCCCCAGCACCACACTGATCCGTCGCTGACGGCGCAGGTGGAGTTGACCGAGGTGGCGATGTCGGTGACATGTGCCAGGCCGCCGATTCGTACGGGCGTGACGCGGTTGTCGAGGGTGCCGTCGCCGAGCTGACCACGCTCATTCGAGCCCCAACAGTAGACATCACCGGGACGGGTCACCGCGCATGTCTGCGCCGAGTTGGTGGTCGCCGACACCACATCGGCGATGTTCTTCACCCTGGTGGGAGTGGGTCGATCCGTGGTGGTGCCGTCACCGATCTGACCGTCGTGATTGGCTCCCCAGCAGTAGGTTCCGCCGTCGGCGACGGCGCAGGTGGTGGTGTCGGAGGTGATGGCGTCTCCGACGAGCGTGACGTCGGCGCCCACGGTCACCGATGTCACGTTGTGCAACGAGGCCACCTTGGTCGGGTTGAGACGAGCGTCGGTGGTGCCGTTGCCGAGTTGTCCCTGGGCGTTGCTACCCCAGCAATAGAGTGCGCCGTCGGCGATGGCGCAGGCGGAGGTCCACCCGACGTCGACGCTCGTCACCTTGCCCAGACCATTGACCTTGACTGGGATGTTTGAGTCCGTGGTGGTCCCGGTGCCGAGGACGCCATTGGTGTTGGACCCCCAGCAGTACAATTGTGCATCCCGGATTGCGCAGGTCGCATTGTTGCCGGTGGAGATCGACGAGGTGGTCACCTGTGTGAGCGAGGGTTCGCGACCGACGACGAACCACGTTGCGGCGACCGCGATCACTGCGATCACCGCGGCGGCAGCGAGTCCCAGCGCGGACACGAGCACGCGGCGACGGAGTCTTGCGCCTCGACCCGGTGGGTCAGCCGGGAGGTCCATCGGTGGCAGGGTGTCCGGCGAACCGAGGTGTGCGGTCCCTGTCGGTGGCGGTGTGCCCGAGCCCGGCGCCGACGAGCTGGTCGGTGATTCGGCACCCATCGACGTGGGCGAGTCGCCGAATGAGCCCGGTGCCATAGGTGCCCCGGTCGGTATCGGTGTGTCGGGTGTGATGGTCTGACGCGACTGGGAATCCGTTGGGGGCTCACTGACACCTGGAGGCGACGAGCCCGTTTCGGTCGGCACGACCGTCGGCCGCGCGTCCACGTCGACCGAGGGCTCGGCATCCGTCGGGGCATCCGGAGCGGGGGAGTCCGGCGTCATGGCGTGTGTCGGGGGGGCCGTCGCCGACGAGGACGGGTGTGGTCCAGCCATCCGGTCGGGCACGGGCAGTTGCTGCACAGGCGCCTGCTCCGGCTTCTCTGATGACCTCTCCGTCGAGGTGTCGACGGGCCGGGAGTGCGCCGCGGGCGTCGGCGTGGCCACGGGCGCAATTGTTTCCGGCGCAGCCGAGTGGGCGCGCTCGCGGAACGACGACGGCGGTGAGTCGGGTGCAGACGGCTGGTGCTGCGCAGCGGCCCGCGCGGCGAGTGTTGCGACCGTTCCGACGAACGCCCGGCAGTCCGGATAGCGCCGAGCCGGGTCCTTGTCGAGTGCGTAGCCGAACGCCACGTCGAGTGGGGCGAGATCGGGACGCAGCGCGCTGATCGGCGGTGCCTGCCGGTGCAGGTGGCCGCTCACGACCTCGGTCGGCGACGAAGCGGCGAAAGGTGTTGTGCCGGTAAGCATCTGACACAGCAGGCAGGCCAGCGAGTATTGGTCGGACGCGGGACCGGCCGGCTGACCCGCGATGACCTCGGGCGCGGTGTACTCCGGTGACCCCGACAGGGGATTCAGGATCGGGCGACCGGAAAGCGCCAGCGTGCCGACGTCGAGGACGGCCACCGATCCACCTGCCGTACCCGGCCCGGCGGCGGTGGGGAGCAGGATCTCGCCCGGCCCGAGGTCGCCGTGGACGATCCCGCGGCGATGCGCGTGGTCGAGGACATCGGCGACCTGCCCGGCGATGCCAAGGGCCTCGGAGTCGGCGCGCCGGTCCGTGGTCAGCACGTGGCCGTCGACGAAGCGGCTGGTGAACCAGGTCCGGCCGGACTCCTCGCCGTACTGCAGGAGTCCGCCGAGGCCGGGGTGGACCAGTCCTTGCACCACATGCGCCTGCGCGGCGAAACGGGGCCGGAAACCGGGGGCATTCGGGTCGACGGCCAGCAGTCGCATCAGCACACGTCCGGACGGGCCGGGACGGTCGGCGATGTAGACCTGCCCGAGTGCATCGGTGCGGATGGGACCGATCAGGTGATACCCGGCGACCATCCCCGAATTGCCCGCGTTCACACACTTCCCCCTCGGCCAGCCGCTGATACGCCATCAGCGATTCCGGGATGACGATACCCAACACCTCGTCGCGACCGGTGCCGTAGTCGTTCAGCCGGGAGAGGAACGGCGTCGACGATTGTCGATGACGGGCGGCCGACGGCTCATCTGAGCGGACGGTGTGCTGATCTCGGGCAGGTACTCCGCGCGAACTTCAGCCCACCTGGAAAGTGGTCACCTCACGGATATCGGAGGTGTCGGCGGTACGCAACCCCGGGCCGGTGAACGTCCCGGTGAAGGTGCGTGGTTGTTGACCGCCCACGCTCACCGTCACCACGTAATCGGTTGCCGGCGTTCCACACGACGAATACAGATTCACGTACACGGTGTAGGTGCCGGAGGGTGCCTGCGGGTAGGTGATGTTCTCGTTGTTCTTTCCGTCGATGTCGCAGTCGGCGTTGGAGTCGAGATCCAGAGTGCCGCCCGACGAGGACGTCTTGTTGTTGAAGTAGATCTTGTCGCCCGACGGCTCGACGAGGATGAGATCGAGGTCGCTGTCGACGGTCCATGACGTGCTGACCTGTACCGCGCCGGTCCCGACCTTGAGTGCCTTGACCTCCTGACGCACCATCGGACC